>LUJP01000114.1 GCA_001689535.1 Bacteroidales bacterium M5 | reverse complement strand
AGGCATTTTTTTTATGGACTATCTTAACAATTGTTATGAAACACCCTCTTAGAAACATGCGGTCGAACACACCGGTAAACTGCTCCGATTGCTCATCTATGATATTTTGCGAGGCGAGGAGACGCCGGATTTCAGTGGTTTTTCCCGATGTGAGCTTGTGCAGAATCTGTTTGCGCATGTCGTTGATGCTGTTGGCGTAGCCCGACTGGATACGCAGAAGGTAGTGCACTGATTAATGGTGAAGGTCGCGGAGGGTGATTATTTCCGCCTCACACGCGTTTAAGCGCGTGCGTAAGGCCGCAGTCTGCCGCCGTTGGTGCACTACTGACCATATAATCAGCGCGGCCAGCACAATAAAGGCCGCTCCCAGCGCCGAGGCCTGCACAAGGTTTAGTGAAATAGAAAAAATTGACATCCTAAGATAACTTTACATTGAAGATTAAGGTGAATTCTGCAAGTGAGAGAGGAACAAAAAACAACATGTTGTCACTTCGGTTGCAAAGAAAATAAAAAAGGTGTCACTAATTAACAACATGTTACCTTTTGGCGACACAAAAATCATATATGTACGAAAAATCCGCCATAACGGCGTTACGGCGGATTCTGTATAGTGTGGCTATAGACTGATCTGAGAGAGGTTTACTGCCGGGCGTACGACTGTACAACAGGGCTTTCAACATCCACTCCGAATTCCCTGGCGCGCTCAATAATCGCACGGGCCAGGCGGGGCTTGAGATCTTCGGGACAATAGCGGAAGTAAGCTTCGGCCGCGCGCACATGGGCCGCGTCGGGCATGGGATATTCGCGGCGTTCGGGCAGTCCGAAAACGCTGTCGGGAAGTTCCTTCTTTTCTTCGTAGCTTAAACGGTCGTTCATAGCTGTATATATTAGGTTCAGAGGTTCAGTTTGAATCCGACCTGAAGAAGGCCCTGCACGCCGAATCCGAGCTCGCCGTAAATTGCAAATGCATTGCTCAGCCCCACTTCCGCGCCAACGGGCGATACCTGGTAGCCGAAGTAACCTTTGTTGTAGGAGTCGTCCTCATAAGGCTGCATGTGTGATATTACGGCGCCTACGCCGAGGTGGGCGTACATTGTCACGATGCTGTTGCGATAGTAGTCATACCGTCCGTTAAGCATAATGGCGTGATATGCGATCTTGCTGTGATATTCGCCTTTGGTGGTGGTGGTTGAAAGTGTGTATGACGGGCCTATCCAGAATTTGGGAAGTACTTTTACGTTGAAGCCTACGTTGAAAGCACCCCAGGCGTTGTTGACATGATGCCAGCCGTCGTGATAATCCGATGCGTCCATGGCTGTGTAGCCGCCGTAGCTGGCGGTGAGGTTCATGTCGCGTGCGTTTGCTCCCAAGGTCATTCCTACAATGGCAAGCAGAGAAATGAGAAGTTTTTTCATCTTGATGTGAAATTTTAGTTATGATTTTGAAGTTTTAACGTTGATCTCCTCACCATTGTTCTGAAATTAGGTGTTAATGTCTAATTTTGTATCTGATTCACGTCGATATTAAAAACTTTCCCGGAAGAACCGTTATGCAGAAAATCCAGAAAACAAATGCCGCCAGATTGCTTGATCGTGCGGGAGTGGCCTACAGGCTGATTCCATATACTGTCGACGAGAATAATCTCGCTGCCGACCATGTTGCCGCCGAGCTGGGCGAGGACATAAACCGGGTGTTCAAGACGCTCGTGCTTCATGGTGACAAGGCGGGTTATTTCGTGTGTGTGGTGCCAGGCAACTGCGAGGTCGATCTCAAGAAGGCCGCTCGTGTGGCAGGTGCCAAAAAAGCCGACCTTATTCCCATGAAAGAACTTCTGGGACTCACAGGCTATATTCGCGGCGGCTGTTCGCCGGTGGGTATGAAGAAACCGTTTCCCACATTCTTTCACCGCACGGCCACTCAGTTTCCCGAGATTTTTGTAAGCGCCGGCATCAGAGGGCTGCAGTTCGGCATAGCTCCGCAGGCCCTGATAGACTATACAGGCGCTCAGACAGCAGATATTGTCATCGGCCCGGATGCCGGAAAGGAGGATGCGGAATGAATACGTTCGGACAACTGCTGCGACTTACCACTTTCGGCGAATCGCACGGCACAGCCATTGGCGGCGTGCTCGACGGGATGCCCTCCGGCCTCAAGATAGATTTTGACGCCGTCGATGCCATGATGGCTCGCCGTCGTCCCAACTCTTCGGCAGCTTCGACCGCGCGCCGCGAGGCCGACAAGCCGGAATTTCTCTCTGGAATTTTCAACGGTGTGACTACCGGCACTCCCATAGCTTTCGTGATCAGGAATACTGACACCCGTTCGGCCGACTATTCGGTGATGGCCCAGGCCTTCCGTCCGTGCCATGCCGACTATACTTATGAAGTGAAATACGGGCCGCACCGCGACTATCGCGGCGGAGGCCGCGCATCGGCTCGCGAGACGGCTGTGCGAGTAGTGGCGGGAGCGCTCGCCATGCAGGCTCTCCGGGCTTACGGGGTGGAAGTGTCGGCCCGCGTGGCGTCGATAGGCTCGTTCGGTCTTGAACGCAAAAGCGAGTGGGCCGCGTTTGTAGAGCGCGTACGCTCGGCCGGAGATACGGTAGGAGGCACCGTGGAGTGCGAGATTACGGGACTTCCCGCCGGGGTTGGCGAGCCTATTTTCGGCAAGCTCCAGGCATGTCTGGCTGCGGCCATGATGTCGATTCCGGCCGCCAAAGGTTTTGAATACGGCATGGGATTCGAGGGCGCGACTATGCTCGGCAGCGAGGCCATGGACCGTTTTAACTCCGATTTCACTACAGCGACAAATCATTCGGGAGGCATCCAGGGAGGTATATCCAACGGTATGCCGGTGACCATGCGTGTGGCATTCAAACCCGTGGCCACGCTTATGCGCGAACTGCCCACAGTGGACCGCGAGGGGCATCCTGTGGCCATTCCTCCGCGCGGCCGCCACGATGTGTGTGTGGTGCCCCGCGCCGTGCCGGTGGTCGAGGCCATGGCGGCGCTTGTGGCTCTTGATGCCATTCTGCTCAACCGCTCAACACGCCTGTGATGCCGTATCATCCGTTCCCTTTCCCTGATTTCGCCGAGTTTCTAAGCCGCCATCTCGAAGGAAAAATACAGAAACTTACGGTAAACACAGCGCTTTCGTGTCCCAACCGCGACGGCACGAAGGGCCGTGGAGGCTGCATCTACTGCAACAACTCGGCTTTCTCTCCAGGTATCACGGCTCAACCGCTTTCCGTGAGCGACCAGCTTGCAAAAGGCCGTGAGTTTTTCGCGCGGAAATACCATAAAATGCGGTATCTGGCCTATTTTCAGAGTTATACTTCCACCAATGCGTCGGTAGAGCGGCTGCTCCCGATGTACCGCGAGGCGCTGGCTGCTCCCGGCGTTGCCGGAATTGTGATTGGAACGCGGCCTGACTGCATGCCGTCTGAGCTTTTGGACGAATTATGCCGAATAAAAGGGGATGGAAAGTTCGTAATGGTTGAATACGGCGCTGAGTCGGCATGTGACACTACGCTTGAAATCATAAACCGCTGCCATACGTGGGCGGATACTGCGGATGCCGTCAGGCGCACGGCCGCAGCCGGAATTCCCGTAGGGCTTCATCTCATAAACGGGCTTCCCGGCGAAGACCGTGCGCGTATCCTGGCCACAGTGGATGCGGTGAACGCTCTGCCGGTGGATGTGGTGAAATTCCATCAGCTCCAGATTGTGCGCGGCACCCGGCTGCATCAGATGACGGAACGCGGCGAGATTGCCGTGAAGAGTTTCACGGTGGAGGAATACGTGGGTCTGTGCTGCGATATAATAGACCGTCTGCGCCACGATATAGCCATTGACCGCTTCGTATCGCAAAGCCCCGACAATCTTCTGGTGAGCCCCCGCTGGGGCCTGAAAAACTACGAGTTCACCAACCTTCTCGCCTCACGCTACGCCTCGCGGCATTGAACGCCGGTTGCTTTCCGTGGGTAAAATCAGTCAACCATAATATAATTATAATAAGGCGCATCCATACTCACGCTATCCGGAATTGGTTATCGGTCGGCTTCATTTTCCATTCCAAGTCTATTCCCCATTTTATCAATCCAATACCAGTTGTCGCTTTCCCAATAATGGTATTCTCCATTGCTGCCTTCCACTTCTTCGAAGTGTCCGCTGTCGGTTACTTTTGCACGACCGTTCTTAAACGGGAATCCGAAAGCAAAGCGCGGTGATATAATCACAGCATTATCTTCAGTAGCATAACCTATCTTCCCGTCCTTATCAACTATCCGATAGCGACCGTCCGACACATAATCATCGCCATTATCATATTGAAATGGCTTGAATCCAGACTCTGCCACTGAGGGATAATTATCTTTTTTATCATGATAGGCTTCTTGTAGATTCAAAGGGGGAAATGTTTCATACTGTAACTGTGCTTTCTTTTTCAGATATTCGTCTTTGCCTATAAAGTTTTGAGAACCGATGGCTCCTCCGCCATATTCAAACACCACTAAGGGTGAGTGGACAATCGCGGCGTCAGATTCATTGATTTCCTTTTGTTCGTCAGATGAAAGAGGCCGCTGATATATATGGTAATCATACTTTCCCATACCTACGCGACGGAATCCGATACAAAAAGGAGCATCAGGAACGGCCTGTAAGGAAATAGATATACATCCTATTTCATTCAACTCTTTTTCCAGCCATGCTAACGAATTTCTGTCGAGTCCGCTTTGGATGAGCAATGAGTCTATCTTTTCCTCGCTCGGGTCCCAGTTGGATTCCATCTCACCACTGCCGTTTGAAAAATGGAAGATCGAAACATCGCCATGCTCAAATTCAATCTCTACGGAACATCCGGGAGTCATTTTATCGTAAAGATAACGGTATATGTGCTCCATGCGTCCGCCATATTCTGCATAATGGCTTTCCATTATATCAGCATCACATCTGCCGGATGGGTTGAAAAACAAAAATGAAAATAAGATAATATTGACAACGTTCAATATCAACAGTATTTTCTTGTGCTTGCTGTTGCATCTTAGCGAACAGATAAATGATATACACGCAACGATAAATGCAAGTATGAACAACCAAAAGAATATGGCAATAAACCATACGAATATCCCATCTCTTACAAGAAGTCCTGTAAAACACACGGTAAGGAGCAACACACAAATGTATTGTATCGTTATCCAGAATGGTTTATCTGTCAGTGTCATATATCAGTTTGTCGTTTTGTCTGTAATTCCAGAACTTGCGATAACAGTTACCCTGCTCGTCGTAATATTTCCACTCACCAAACTCATTGCTGAAATCATCTTCAGGATCTTCTGAGTATGTAATCCATCCTTCACTCCGGATACTGCCATCTTTATATAGATAGGAATGTATGCGACAGAGTCAGGCATACCGATGTAATCACCTATCGGACAAATCTGCGAATGATTATAACTGACACTATCTATTTGTGGCGCAATATTATAGCCTTCCTCGAAGGTTGAAATCCTATTGATTGCCGCTATTGTACCTGCGTTTATAGGTAGCTCAATATAATAGATATCCGGCTCCTCTGTCCAACGATGTTCTTCACTGATATATTGCGTGAGAACTCCATCCTCCGAAGTGTATTCTATAACATACTCTTTATCATTAAATCTGATATAGTCAAAGGAAATGCCCTTGAAAGCATATCCTCCATAGGTTTGTTCAAACCCTACACAGGATAACGATTCAGGCAACCGACCATTGGCTGAAATATAAGACTCGATTCTCTCGATTATTTTATCCCTATTGTCAATTTTTCCATTTTTCCGTTTCCCCACGTTATATCCCATAAGATAAGTGGCAATAATGAAAATGGCTGCAATCAGAACGAAACCAATCGCAATTGAATATGCGATTGGTTTACCGAGTCTTTTCATCGTGAGCCTCCTTTCGTCGCTTTATTGACTTTGTGATATATGATACCTCCGATTACGCAAACCAGAGCATTTGCAAGCAGGCATATCGGAAACAGATAGAGTTGCCCTATAATCAAAGGATAAGATTCCATCCTGATTAATCTCAGACTATCAATAATGATTAAGTCGATGATATATGCGCCATTTGCGGCACAGAATATCAATGCCCATGTAGCAAAAACCGAGGGTTTGGGAACGGATATCACACTTATACCCGCGACTACAGCATACGACGCTACAATCAGCATAATTACCCGGATGCTTTCGCCATACATTGTCAATGGCATTGCAGATAACGCCACTGTGAGCGCAATCTCCCGAATCCAAAATCGCTTGTCGGTCAGTTTCATGGATTTATTATTTTGAAGGGTTGAATAGTAACCGGTTATTATTGGCAAAATCATCATACAGGCTATCCACATTATGCAGCTGTGGAGTGGTAATGTTGCGCCTGTTGAGAGCTTCGAGCCATTCATCTTCTGTCGCATGCCACTCAATAGAATCTGTCGGCACATCAATTATGGCATATCGTCGCATTTCCCTGTTACCGTAGGTATGTCCGGGCAATTTATTCAATGGTGTCAACTCGTCGGTATAAGATAGATAAATAATAGAATTCGATATGCCCGCATATTCAACCGAAAGCCGTGCGGATAATAATCCATTGGGGTAATAATCGAATTTGTCAATATCGCGTCGCTTTTCACATCTCCATATATTTCTGTCGTCTATTGCAGTAAGCTCATAAGGTGCAATTAACGGAACACGGTAGAAATCCCATGCACCGTAATCAGAATAAAAGTCAGTACGAAGCGCGGCATTGATTTCTTCCTTGACACTCTCCTTGACTTCATCATATTTCGATTTTATCCGTGAACATCCACAAGTCAAAAACAATAAACCCAAAGCCAAGACAAGAATACTTCTCATCGCATGCCTCCTTTCCGATGGAACGCGTTCGCCCGACTTTGCGCCCACAGATTACAGGAGAGAGCAAAACAAGCATACAGAATCAGTATCTTATATAGTGTTGCCATACACAAAGCTACAACGAATAATCGACATTCGATGGGATATTTGTCCCATCGGGCTATGAAATTCAGTGAGGCGCGATGTTTTTCCTTAAATATTTTCACTTTCGGAGGCGTTGGCGCTGCTTTCGGCCTCACGGATGCGGTGCAACTGACGGCGTGAGATGCCTAAATAGGAGGCAATCTCCTGAATAGGCAGATTGTGTGTCACGCCGGGATAGCGGGAGACGAGTTCATGGAACCGTTCTGAGGGCGTTTTTACAAGCATATTAAGATAACGGCAATAAGCCTCCTGCAACAGATTGGAAGAAACCTCGGCCACAAAGCCGGGATTACGCTCTACGATAAACCGACGCGCATCCTCCACCGTCACCCGCTGAACCTCGGCATCGCATCCGGCGACAAGTGAAGTGAGCGAAGGCTGGTCGAACAGGAATCCCCGCACATAGTCGGTGACCACCTCGCCCTCAAATGAGAAACCGGTTACCACTTCCTGCCCCTTTGAATTGAGGGCCACATATTTGAAGTATCCCGACTTTACCACACCCACATATCGGCACAACTGCCCCTGCTGAACAATCCTCTCACCCTTGGCATAAACAACGCTCTTGCCCCTGACTGCGACATAATCCATCAGCTCCGACAAGTCAATCCTCGTCATAAAATCATTAATATTCGCCATATCTGGGATGTTTCAGGTTCTACGTTTCCATATACAAATCTAATATTTTTCTTCTGTACTCCAATGGTATATGTTGTATCTGAATAATTAAAATTCTATTAGTTGAGGCGCTGAAGGAGGGGTGAGTATAAAGTGATATTAAAATGTGTGTGAATGCATATTTGATATTGATGTGGTCAAATAGTTGGATTATACAAGGCATTCGTAGAATAGTCCAATTAAGAATAGTTAACAGATGCTTATTTTTGTGATGCTGCAAAGCAAAACCAAACTAACCAATTAATTCATCTTTTTAACCAAAATCTAATGCAAAAACTATTGTTACCAAGACTTTTGGCTTGTACCTTCCTTCTTTGTGGGGGGGGGTATTTTATTGATGCTCAGGCGGTTGGCATAGTAGAGCAAACTAAGCAGGCGCCCAGTTCGTGTAAAGGAACGGTAGTCGACTCGCAGGGCGACCCGGTAATCGGCGCTTCCGTTATTGTTAAAGGCGCCGCAAAGGGAACCACCACCAACATTGATGGCCAGTTCTCCCTTGCAAATGTAAAAAAAGGCAGTATTATCAGAATTACAGGTGTGGGCTACAAGCCTGTAGAGATGACGTGGGACGGAGCGTCTCTCGATGTGATTCTCGCCGACGACATGCAGAGCCTTGACGAAGTGGTTGTCGTTGGTTACGGCGTTCAGAAGAAGGTTAACCTTTCCGGAGCTGTGGCTACAGTGGACACCAAGCAGATTGAGAACCGTCCGGTGCTTAATGTAGGTCAGGCACTTCAGGGAACGGTAGCCAACCTTAACATTAGTATTGGCGACGGTAGAGCTGACGCTTCGCCCTCGTTCAATATCCGCGGTACCACCTCGCTCAACGGTGGTTCGCCTCTTGTGGTTATAGATGGTGTGATTTCCGATTCATGGACCCTCAACCACATGAATCCTAACGATATCGAAAACATCTCGGTGCTCAAGGATGCAGCTTCGTCGGCCATCTACGGTTCGCGCGCTGCTTTCGGTGTGATTCTTGTCACCACCAAGGAGGGAAAATCGGAGAAACTGACAATTAGCTATTCAGGCAACTTCCAGGCCCGCCAGAATGTGCATAAGCCTAAGTTTATCACAGATCCATATACTGTAACACAGGTTAGAAATGTAATGGCATATCCCTGGTATAACCTCTACAATGAGGAGCAGCAGGCGTATGCAAAGAAAGTATCGGAAGGTCAGGCAGATCCCTTCTTTGTGAATCCTGACGGTAGATATACATATTTCGGAGAGACCGACTGGGTGAAAGAAGCTTATCGCGATTTCGGATTTGCAACCACTCACAGTCTTTCTATCTCCGGTAAGACCGACCGTGTTAACTATATGCTCTCTGCAGGCTATAACTTCACAGACGGTATTATCAGATACGGTACCGATAAATTCAACCGCTATAATACCCGCGCCAAACTTAACTTTAAGCTTACAGACTGGTGGACTCTCGGCAGCAATATGTCTATGATTATAAAGGATTACGATGCACCAACATCGCTTGGATCGGACTATTACTGGTCGGTGATGCGCTGTAATCCGATGAGCGTTATAAAGAATCCTGACGGAACATGGACCGACGACGGCGCTCATGTGTTCGGACGACTGGAAGAGGGAGGACGCAGCTCTGAACAGGGACTTTCGTTTTCCGACCAGTTTACTACAAAGATTGACATTGTAAAAGATATGTTGTGGGTCAACGGAATATTCGCCTACAATTACTCCAAGAACCGCAACCGCTGGCACTATCTGCCTGTGGCATATTACGACGGTCCTGACCGCGAACCATATTACAAAAACGACGTGACAAGCGCCACTACAACAACTGATGAAAGCAAACGTCTGAGCTATGACGCTTACGCCACATTCCATAAGACATTTGATTCGAAGCATGACATTACAGTTGTGGCCGGTTTCAATCAGGAGAACTATCGATATGAATATAGCAGTCTGTCGCGCAAAGAGCTTATATCGTCGTCACTGCCCACACCCGGACTTGCCACTGGTGATATGAGCGTAGGAGAGTCAATCAGTACATGGGCTACCCGAAGCGGCTACGGACGTGTCAACTATATCTTCGACGAGAAATATATTCTTGAGTTTGACGGACGTTACGACGGAACCTCACGTTTCCGCAAGAGTGACCGCTACACATTCAATCCTTCCGGATCAGTGGCATGGGTACTCTCCCACGAAAAATTCATGCAGGCCCTCCAGCCTGTGCTCAGCTTTGCCAAAGTGCGCTATTCTTACGGCACACTGGGTAATCAGGATGTAAGCACCTACGCCTACATCACCACCATGGGCTCGGGTAAAATGGGTCAGATAATCGATGGCAAGCAGCCCGTTTATGTATGGACTCCTGGACTCGTTTCAGGCGCCCTGACATGGGAAAAAGTCACCACATCCAATATCGGTCTTGACCTCAATTTCTTCAACAACCGACTCACATTCAGCGGTGATATCTACACCCGCTGGACCAAGGACATGCTTACAAGCGGACAGCCCCTGCCTAACGTGCTCGGAACATCCGTGCCTCAGGAAAACGCTGCCGACCTCAAGACAAAGGGCTGGGAAATCACTCTCGGCTGGCATGACAAGTTCCAGCTTGCCGGCAAACCGTTCAACTACAACGTAAGCTTCAACATTTCTGATGCCTACGCCAAAATTACCAAGTTTGACAACCCCACCGGCTCGCTCGACTCATATTATGTGGGCCATCAGATAGGTGAAATCTGGGGTTACACCTCGCTTGGCTTCTTCAAGACTGAAGATGAAATCAAGAATCACGCCGACCAGTCGAAGGTAGCCTCGTATCTTGGCAGCCGTCCTATTGAACCGGGCGACATAAAGTTTGCCGACCTCAATGGCGACGGTGAAATTTATCGCGGCAAGAATACTCTCGACGACCACGGTGACCTCAAGATAATAGGTAACAGCGCTACGCGCTATCGTTTTGGCTTCAACGCATCGGCAGAATGGAACAATTTTGATTTCAGCATATTCATTCAGGGTGTAGGCAAACGTGATTATTATCCTGGCGGAAGCGACCTCTATTTCTGGGGTATCTATTCGCAGCCATGGACCAATATCACTATCGGTAACTATTATGACCGATGGACAGAGGAAAACCCCGACGGATACTTCCCCCGCTTCAAATCGTATGTGGCTGAGGGCGGAGCAGAAGTCGCACTTCCTCAGACCCGTTATCTGCAGAACGCATGGTATGCGCGTCTGAAAAACCTTACCTTCGGTTACACCATACCATCCAGCATAACACGTCGCGCAGGTATTGATCAGGTAAGATTATATCTGTCGGGTGACAACCTGTGCACAATCACCGGCTTGTACAAGCATTATAATGTCGACCCCGAATCGCTTGGCGGACAGTCATACCCTCTGCAGCGTTCATACTCTTTCGGTCTTAACGTAACATTCTAAATACTCAAAATGAAGTCTATTTCAAAATATATACTGGCTGCGCTTCCCGTAGTCATGGGGCTCACGGCCTGCAACGATTCCTATCTGGAGCGTTTCCCCGAAACCTCAATTACCGAGCAGGTGTTCTTCTCAAATGTAGGTGACCTTGAATCCTACACCAACGGCATGTATGGCACATTGGGCTATGGAATGAACGACGGTGTGTCGGACAACTATATGGGTCTTAACGACGAAGGCATGCACCGCCTCATGCGTGGCGAAGTATTTCCCGAAACCCAGGGCACATGGGGCTGGGGCAGCATCCGATCGGTCAACTTCCTCCTCAACCGCACCGGACGCGTCAGCGGTGACGCCGCAGAGATAGCCCATTATGTGGGTCTGGCCCGTATGATCCGTGCCAAGCTCTATTATGACAAGGTGAAGACATATTCCGATGTACCCTGGTACAGCAAGGATCTTCAGACAACCGACACCGAGGAACTGTATAAGCCACAGGACCCCCGTTCGCTGGTGGTTGACTCCATCATGGCCGATCTTGACTTTGCGGTGAAGAATATGAAGGATGGCACGAGCAAGACTCGCTATCTGCGCCCCACCGCTCTCGCGCTTCAGGCCCGAATCGCACTTCACGAGGGTACTTTCCGTAAATACCATAAGGAACTCGGTCTTAATGACGGTGACAAATTCCTGACTATTGCAGCCAACGCAGCCGGCGAGCTTATGGCGCTCGGTCGCTATGAACTCTCCTACGAATCATATAACGGCCTCGGAGCCTATCAGTCGATATTCTGCAACGACAATCTTACATCCAATCCCGAGATGATTCTTGTTGAGGACTGCGATAAAGAACTCGGACATACTAACTATGCGGCTTCAGCCAGCGCCTACCACGGCCTGACCCGCGACCTCATGGAGGACTATCTCGTGATTGAGAACGGGAAAACCAAGACTTTCCAGAGCGTACCCGGATATCAGACAAAGACTTTCGAAAACTTTTTCGAGAACCGCGATCCGCGTCTTGTCCAGACTTTTGCCACTCCGGGATGGGTACGTGCCAATGGAAATACCCCTTACCGTATTTCGCTGAACAACTGCGGTTACCAGCAGATTAAGTTTGACCCGCAGAAGTATGATCAGTTCGGCTGGGGACTTTGCTACACCGATGTGCCTATATTCCGCTATCCTGAGATTCTTCTTATCTACGCTGAGGCCAAGGCAGAGCTCGGAACTCTTACTCAGGAGGATGTTGACAATACAATCAACCTTATCCGCAAGCGTGCCGGAATGCCCGATGCATCGCTGTCGGAATGGCTCAGCAACATAGATCCCGTTCAGGCCAACCGCTACAATAATGTGGATTCTCAGCAGAAAGGCGCTGTGCTTGAGATACGTCGTGAGCGCCGCATCGAGCTTGCATGCGAAGGCTTCCGTTACGACGACCTGATGCGCTGGTGTCTCGGACAGCTTTTTGCCAAGAATCTCGACGGTATATATATCCCCGGTCCCGGAATGTATGACGTTACCGGCGACGGTGAGCCTGATATCGCCGTGATACCTGATGATTCTTATTCCGGAATGGTTTCGGATGAAGACCGTGAGCGCTATAAACTGACCGTCTATACTCTCTCGGGCAATACAATGGCTCTGACCGAAGGTGACCACGGGTATGTGTATCTTGTTAACCAGCACAATAAGTTCACGTTTGAGGAGCCGAAATATTATTACTCGCCCGTGGCTGTAGACGATATCACGCTCAATCCAAACCTGGTACAGAATAAATTCTGGGCAAAATAAATACAAGTGAAGTTAATGTACTGTATTATGCCATGTAATGCTCTGGATTTGATTGACTGAGGCAAAGGATTGGAATCCGTAGTTCCTACAGGCACAATCAGAATACATAGATTCGCATCGGCCGCCGTTAAAAAATGGCGGCCGATTTTTTATGATCCACTATGCGGATTGGAGAGAAGGATTTTCAGGGCTTACGGTTGCGAACGGAGCGGGTAACGTTGCTGCGGCCGGTGGACTGGCGGCGCGCTTTTGTCTCTTTTGCCGGTTTGCGTTTGGTTACTGACGGGATGTCGGTGCGTTTGGTCGGAGTTGCCGATTTCTTGGTGATGTTACGTCCTGTCGCGGTGGAATCGTTGTTGACCTCCTCGAGCGAGGGAACCCAAAGGCCTTTTTCAAAGGCCGCGAGACGCTGCTCGATGCTGTCGCGCGCGTGCTGGAGCGACTCTGGCGTTTGGAAAATCTGCGCGAGAGGACGGTTGCGGCGGTCGCCCGTCTTGTAAATTTCGCCTTTGTAGAGACGCAGGTTGAAGAAGTCGGCAAGAGTGTGGGTGGCAAGATTGTTGTCATCGGAAGTGGCAATAAGTGTGGCGGTGAGATAGGGGCGCATATCGTCCATCCTCACCCAGAATGCCGGATAGCGCAGAGGCTCTAATCCTATGTCGGCAGTGCGGTGAAGCACCGGGCAGATGGCTTCCACGCGCGTCTCCATCCGGTTGGTATGGCGGTTGAATTCCCAGCGCTCTATCAGATAGTAGCTTTTGACGTCGTCCGACGGAATGTCGGCGCTCTCCACTTCATACACGGGGGCTTTCAGCGTGCTTCCTTTGGCTTCTCTGAACGGGATGTCGAAACGTCGCATGCTCTCTGCCGGATCCACACGGCGGCTGGGTGTAAATGACTCGCGGCCGTCCACGAATTCATAGGCGGGGACTTTCCTCGATGCTACCAGTTTCATTACGGTGCGGAAAAGGTTGTCACCGCCGTCGGCCGTCTCTTCCGGAAAGGCCAGGGGGGCGTTGGCGTCGTCCTGGAGCTCCAGGGAGCGGTAGATGGTGCGCATCCACTGCAGGTCGGAATCGTCGCGTCCCGATGGCTGTGCCGAGCTGGTGGCAGCGGAAACGTTTCCGGAAGTAGCAGCGCCCTGCGAGACGCGGCTCAACTGGCTTGTGGATTGTTGCTGCGCGTGCGCGGCAAGCGAGCCGGCGAGGATGAGTGAGAATATGATGGCTATATTTTTCATCTGGATGCAGATTTTATCGGTAATATAGTTATGCCGGATGGTCAGTTTATGGTTACTTCGATGGGGCTGAGTGAGCGTTCGGTTCCGTCGGGGCCCATGGCGCGGATGCGGGAGATGAAAAAACGTTTGCCGCGGTTCATGCGCCTGAAAGTATCGAGTTGCCGGCGCGAGAAGCGGCTGCCGTCTGATTTTTCGGCTATGGCGTTGCCCATGGAATCGAATGTCACGGTCTCGAAGCCGACCACACGGAAGGGAATATCGAGAATATCGTCGTCGATTGCCGCCTCAAGGCCTCCGGCTTCAAGCAATGCCTGACGCGGTATGGCACCGGAGCCTTTGTAGCGCCGGTCGCCTCCCAGCGGAATGTATGGAGTGGGATCGGGGAGTCGGCGCACTCTGAATTCGGTGCGCCCCACGGTGCGCGTCGCGCCCTCCGGTGTCGCAGCATTTACGGTTATCACCGCTGGTGTTCCCGGGGCGGAGGGGTGCGCGGTCCATCCGCTGCCTTTACGGGTGAGCGTGCCTCCTCTCATGGTGGCTGTGATGTCGGATGCGGCGACTCCGGGCACAGAAATGCTCAGCGGATTGTCTATCCCTGCATACAGCACATTCATCATCGTGGCCGAAACCGTTGCGGCCGGTTCGGTGACGGCATAGGATGTTGAGAACGGGTGCCGGCTCACGGTTCCGTCTGGCCGCGGCACTTCCAGGTAGCCGGCTATGGTGTGACGGCCTGGAGTGGATGCCGTGGTTTCGTAATGGGATGTTCCCTCCGGAAGTTTTGTGCCGCCGATCACCACGGTGGGGCGCGCGGTGGTATCGACAGCCGCAAGCACTATTTCGGCGCTGTAGAGCGAACCGCTCATCACATTCTGTGACTGCGGTATGACGAATGCCGCCAGGCTGTTGACGGCCACATCTCCGGCTCCCACGCGGTCGCGGAGCGCGGCAAGAGCCTCGCCTTCGGCGTAGCGCACATCGTTCTGCAGCTTGGTGAGCAGGGTGATTGCAGCCACGGCCGGCTGTCCGTCGAAGCATGCCTGCTCCCATTCCGTGGGAGCAGCCGCTCCCTTGGTGCGCATTGGCGCTGTGGAAAGCGCTTGTGCTATGCCGCGGCGCTTGGCGGTATCAGCAACGGTTTCCTCCACCATACCGCGGAAACGCTCCACATCCTGGCGGAGGGCTTTGCCGCGCCCGGTGAGCGGACTGAGCATGACCGACGCCGCGGCATCAGTGTCCTCGCGGTCGGTGAGCGCGCGGGGATTGCCTTCGGGGCCGTCGGCCTCGCGGGCTATGGCGAGTTTCAGAGAGTCTATCGCGGTTATCAGCTTCGCGCTCCGTCGGCGCACATCGGCGGCTTTTTGCGCCGCGTCGGCAGCTTTAGCCGGATTGACGGCAGCCTGCTGCTCAAGGGCCGCATACAGGGCTGCATTGCGGCTTTCATAACCTTTTCCGGAGCGCTCCAGACCTTCGTCGACCTGCGTGAAGCTGTCGAGCACGTCGCTCGACACATTAAGCGCGAGAAGAGCCAGAAGGACGATATACATGAGGTTTATCATCTTCTGGCGCGGTGATCCGGGACGGTTGGCTTGTGACATGGCTTTGGGTTATGATTCTTTGGAGGCGGCGCCGCGCGGCATGTTGACGGTCATTGCCGAGAGCATGTTGGCGTAGACGCTGTTGAGCTGTTCCATGTTGCGGGTGAGTTTCTCGCTCTCCTCGTTGTAGCGGCGCGAACGTTTCACGGCGTCCTCATACATAGCGCCGATTTCCTTCATGCCGCGGTTCACATTCTCTATTGCCTCGAGCTGTCCGGCAACGCTGCGCAGCTGAATCTCGTAGATGGTGTTCAGACCGCTTATGTTGCGGTTGAGGTCCTGCATCTGGCGGGCGTAGCCCTCGGCATCCTCACCCAGACCGGAGGCGCGGGCGCTGATGGCGGAAACGCTGTCGGTAAGGGCGGCGCTCACCTTGGCGAGCCGTGAGGCGGCTTCCTGAAGCTGCGCGAGGCTGGCCGCCACCGATTCCGCGCCTTCCATACATTCCTCAGGCAGACGTGTGGATGCGCCTGCAGCCGACTTACTTACGACGGAGGCGGCGGGGCGGGGGAGCGCGACGGTATTTTCCGGTGTAATGCCGTCGAGCTGAGGAAATACTTTTTCCCAGTTGTAGTCGCGTGCGGGGCGGTCGAGAGCATTGAGAATGAAGATGAGCACTTCCGTACCCATACCTACGCACAGCAGGATGTCGTCGCCCGGCAGGTGGATAATCTTGAACAGGGCGCCACAGATCACTATGGCCGCTCCCACACTGTAGGCGAAGTTGAAGAAACGCTGTCCGCGTTCGGCGGCCAGATAACGCTCCACGGCGTTGCGGTATCTCTTGATTTTACCCATTATTTCTTGCGTTTAGATTTGCGGGCCTTGTCAAACCCTATGTATGTGCGCACGCAGCGGAACCCGATGTAAGAACGCTGCTCGTTCTGGTATTCCCACAGGCGCAGGTCGGAGCGGATGTTGTGGGCCACGTCCTTCCACGAGCCGCCACGCACAATCTTGCGCTTGAGCCGGTAGGGGTCGGTCTGGGCGGCGTCGTAGCGGTATTCGGGGTTCATATCTCCCTGGAGGCGGCTCACACTTTCGGTATAGGCCGTGGAAGTCCATTCGCTCACGTTGCCGGCCATGTCGTAGAGGCCGAAGGCGTTTGGCGCGTATGTGGCCACCTGCGAAGTTATCAGCTGCCCGTCCTGGGTATAGTTGCCGTCCTGAGGCTTGAAGTTGGCATAGAAGCAGCCTTTATCCTCGGTGAAGGGAAGGTCGCCGTCCCAGGGATATTTGTTTGAGCTGATGCCGGCGCGCGCGGCGTATTCCCATTCGGCCTCGGTGGGCAGACGGAACGGCTCTATGTGGACACCCTCGCGGCCCAGAGCGCGGCGCAGGAAATCGGTGCGCCAGTTGGCGAAAGCGTTTGCCTGTTCCCAGCTCACACCCACCACCGGATAGTCGTTGTAGCCCGCGTTGCTGAAGTACATCCTCACGTAGGTGTCGTTCATGCCGTTGTCGAAGTCGTTTACCCATACTGTGGTGTCGGGATAGACGTTGACTATGTAGGTGTTGATGAAATCGTAGTCGCCGGTGAGGCCGCGCGTGATGGTGCGGCGCACTATCGTGCCGTCGTCGTCAACATAGGCGGTGTCTTTGGTTATCTGCGGGACTTCGTCTGACACAGGGAGGTCGGTATTGTAGTTGCGGCGCGCGGGATTCAGACGGTTGCGGCGGCGCACAGCCTCGCCGTGGTTGTAGGTCTCGTAGCGGTAGTTGAGCTGCTCGGGGTCGAGTTCGGTGACTCCGGTGACGGGGTTGGTGCGGTAAAGGCTGTTGATGGCCCGCTGCTCGTCCTCGTCGGCATTACGCCATGGAATGGGCTTCGACCAGTTCAGTCGCGGCGTGATGGGATTGCCGTCGCGGTCTTCCTCTATGCGGAATTCGTCGTTGCCGCCGTAGGCAGGGTCGGCGAGGCGCTCGCGGATAATGGAATCGCGTACCCAGTAGACAAACTGCTTGTATTCGGAGTTTGTCACCTCGGTTTCGTCCATCCAGAAGGCGTCGACCGACACACCGCGGGCATCGGCGCGGACGTTCCATAACGAATCGTCTTCCTGTGGGCCAGCCTTGATGCTTCCGCGGTCAATCAGCACCATGCCGCGTGGAGCCGGTTCGCTCCAGTAGACTCCGCCCACACCGGTCACCTCACCGCCCGTGGCGTTGCGCGGGCCTACCGCACATCCGGCCATGGCTGAGGCGCCGAGCGCTCCGAGTGTTATTTTTATGATGGTTCTGTTCATGATATGTGTTGGCGTGATAATGCTTGATATTGATTGGGGGAGGACTGTGGTTACATTATGCGTATACTTTTGTGGCGCGTCGTAGGCTTCTTTGAAGCTGACAGCCTCACGGAGTAACCGGCTGTGATTTCGTGGCGCCCGTGTCCTCCGGCGTCTCTCCACGCCCTTGAAAGAGGATGGGAGTAGGAGTATCCGGCATGGAATCCGCGGTATTCCACCCCCGCAAGGAGGGTGGCGGCTTCGGCGTTGCGCCATGCCGCTCCGAGCGAGAGCAGTCGGAGGAAGCGCACGCGCCCCGTGAGTTCAACGCGGGTGAGGCCACCTCCCGAACGGAGCATGGCCGAAGGCATAAGCTCGATTTTCCGGGAAAGAGGGATTGTTGTGCCTCCCATGGCCACGAAGGTGCGGGGCACTTTTTGCTTTATTTCCTCATTGGAGGTTTCATTAGCCGATGGCATATCTGAAGTCTCGTCACCGTCTTCGGGCTTGATCGATGAAGGGAGTCGTCCGAAGTTGATTTCGGGCGCGAGAGCGTGGAGGAGTGAGATGCCGCCCCAGAATCGCGGATGTGTGTAATATAGGCCTAATGACATGTCTATTCCATGGCCTCTCAGCTTTGTTTTGGGAGAGATTGGATTTATTGGAGTAATTGGATTTTCGGGGTCTTCCGGAGTATCGGAGGGTATCGGGCAATCGTATTTCATGCCGAGATAGGCGGCTCCGAGGCCTGCCGAGAGGCTGCCTCCTGCCAGTTTGAAGGCGTAGTTTGCCTGGATGCCGGCGATGTTTGTGGAGGTGAGCAGAGTTTTGTCGAAAGAGGCGGTGATGCCGAGGCCTACGGGGCCTATCGGGGCGGCAGCTGTCAGAGCGTATGCATTGGCGTCGGGGTCGTCGCCTCTGAGGCTATGGATGCCCGCTATGCCGTTTACCGATAGCATTCCTGAAGCTCCGGCGGCGGCCGGATTGTAGAGTGATGGCATCAGAAAATAATGTGAGAATGACTCCTGGGCGCCTGCTGGAAGCAAGGAAGCGAACACCAGGCATGCTGACGTGATAAGGATACGGAAACTCTCCATGGCTATTCGAAATAAAAGGTGAGGACAACCATGCGGGAGGTAGCTTTGGCGAGCGATTGGGTCATTATCGCCACGCCGGGCTGTTCGTCAAGCTCGGGACGGCGGTGCTGGAGCACATCGGCGAGGCCAAGACAGAATTTTACCTCAGGAATGAGTTTGAAATAAGGGAGATAGAAGTCACATCCCAGGCCGAATGTGAGATAGGCGTCGGCAGAACGCATTTTCAGGAAATCGCTTCCTTTGCGTGATACGTCGAAAGCAGGCATCACACCTGCCGAGAGATAGGGCCGAGAGTTGCGGTAGCGCTGGGAGGAGAATTTCACGTCAATGGGGAGAACCACAAGCGTGGTCTTTATATTCTGGCGTTCGGTGCGGCCAGTGAGCGCTTCGCGGAAACGGATGTCGCGGCTTCCGAAATAAAGGCCCGGCGTAAGGCGCAGGCTGAAATAGCGGCTTAGACGCAGAGATGCCAGAGCGCCCACGTTGAATCCCGGAGAGTAGTCGGGCTGCGACATGAACCACTGGCTGCCGTCGTCGGCCGTCAGACCGTTGTGGGTGAAACGCAGATCCATCAGGTTCATTCCCACGGAGAATCCGAGATGCCAAGGACGCTCGTCGGCATAGGGACGGTTGAGATTATAGTCGTTGAGCGTGCGGCCCCGCAACGAGTGTGGCGCCAGCAAAGCCGCAATGAAAACAACCATCAATGAAATGTGGAACGGTCTCATCTCACATAGTTTAACATCTCTCACCTATAATTAACGGAAACCTTCACGGGTTTATTGCTTGGTGGCTCCTATTTATCGCGGGTAATGTCCCACACCTTGCGCGGTGGGTTGTACAAATATCGCACCTCCGGTGCTCCGCGGGGATTCCTATGCTGGGCGCTTCGTGGGGAGTTCTCGCCTTAATTGTAGGGATGTACACTCGTACATCCGCTTATTATTAATGGTTTGGCGGCTGCTCCATGGAGCAGCCCTATGTTTTGCGGTTTTGTTGAAATGAAATTGGTGAAGTGAAATTTTTTTGAAAAATTTTGAGAAAACTAAACAAATAGTTGCGTAATTAAATTTTTAGTTTTAGATTTGCGGCGTAACTAATTTTTTAGTGAAGATGAAAGCCGGAAGAAAACGCCAGGTATTGACCGAAAAGGAGGCTCCGATAATGCAGATGCTGTGGGAGCACGGGCCTATGTTTGTTCGTGAGATGGTGGAGCTATATGATGAGCCTCGTCCGCATTTCAATACGGTGTCCACGCAGGTGCGTATTCTCGAAGAGAAGGGGTATGTGGGCCACGAAGTGGTGGGTATATCCCACAGATTCTATGCCATTGCACGCAAAGAGGATTTCCGTAACCGTTCGCTTGCGGGGGTGATTCGCGATTATTTCGATAACTCCTATAAAAACGTGGTGTCGGCGCTTGCGGAAGAGGAGAAGATTTCAGTAGATGAACTGCGTGAAATCATAGAATTGGTCGAGAGGAAGAATAACGCAAAAAAGAAATAGCCATGGGACAGATTTTCGCATATTCGCTGATGTCGGCGCTCGTACTGACGCTGATGTATCTGGTTTATAAATGGATTCTTTCCGGGGAAAACCAGCATGGCTATAACCGCGCGGTATTGCTCGGCATTTACTCCATATCGTTTGCAGCGCCCCCGTTTATTCCGACATTGTCGTACATGCTGGACAGAGGTCCGGAAGAGCACGGAACGGTTGCTGTGGGGATGCCGACGGTGGAATTCGGCACGGTAGATTCCGCTGCTCCATCGGTCCTTGCGACCGTGCTCACGGTAGTTTATTTCTCGGGAGTGTTTGCGGTGGTTGTGGCCACATGCTATAGCGCGCTGCGGCTCAACAATATAATCAGGAAAGGAGAGCGCTACGATCGCGATGGGTTTACTCTGGTGGTTCACGATGACAATGGTCTGGCTCCTTTCAGCTGGAGAAACTACATTGTCATGAACCGTAAGGATTTTGCCGAATCTGGCGATTTGATTCTGGCGCATGAAACCAAGCATGTGAATGCCCGGCATTGGGTTGACCTGATGGTGGCGCAGGCCGTGGCGGCGTTCCAATGGTATAATCCCGCAGCGTGGCTTATGCGCGAGGAACTCAAGACGGTGCATGAGTATCAGGCCGATGAGGCCGTGATTCTCTCCGGTACAGATATGAAACAATATCAGATGTTATTAATAAAAAAGGCTGTCGGCGGTAGATTCCAGTCGCTTGCCAACAGCCTGAATCACAGTAATCTTAAAAAACGTATCACTATGATGTACAAATCAAAATCACCGGTGGGCCGACGCTTGCGCGTCCTTGCCCTCGCGCCGGCCGCATTAGTAGCGGTGGCAGTAGTCAACATTCCGGCAGTGGCTTCAGCACTTACATCGGCCTCACATGCCCTTGACGGCGGTAAAGTTACAAAAAATGACGGAATTTCCGTAACCAATGCTTCTGAAACAACTGCGGCTGCATTCGGCGAACAGAGTCCTCAGAAAGTTTATGAAATAGTACAGGTTGAGCCCGAGTATCCTGGCGGAATAAACGAATTGCTCAAGACGCTTGGGATGAATCTGCGCTATCCGGCAGAGGCAATGGCAACAAACATCCAGGGTCGTGTAGTGGTGAGGTTCGTGGTGACAGAGAAAGGCAAAATCGCTTCTCCGGAGGTGATAAAAAGCGTAAGTCCCGAACTTGATGCCGAGGCAATCCGTGTCCTCCAGACCCTTTCGGATTTCAATCCCGGAACTATAGATGGCAAGCCTGTGAGTGTATATTACACTCTGCCGATTACGTTCAAACTGGCTCCCGATCCCGAAAAAAAGAAATAATGTAACTATTCTACCAAATGCTTCTCCGGCCCCATGTGAATGGAGCCGGGGAAGTTTCGGCCAGTATGGAGCCTGATGAGTTCAGGAGGCAGAGTCGGCGTCAAGCGTATTATCAGATGCCGTTTTGCATCCGGAATCTGTAGCGGAGGCCGGCGGGTCGGATATATAGCGCTGGTAATAGGCCATTATCAGCGATGTAAGAGGAAGAGCTATAATCATACCTATAATGCCGAGCAGGCTCCCCCAGATTGACAGCGCAAGGAGGATTATGGCCGGATTAAGCCCCATTTCCTTACCCATTACGTGGGGTGTGATAAGGTAATCGCAGATGCACTGGGTGAATACATACACAAGTATGCATTTTCCCATCTCAGGCAAGAACTCCACCGCGCCTCCCAGGGAGTAGATAAAGACAATTATGGCCACAGGGATAAGCGTTACATACTGGAAATAAGGAATCATATAAAGGATACCTACGATCACGCCCATAGGGATGGCAAGAGGCAGTCCGGCGATGGAGAAGCCCACGCAGTAGAGCACCATTGCGCATAGTGCCACCACGCCCTGTCCGCGGAAATAATGATTCATACTTACCTTCACATCATTGACAATCTCGATGCCGCGCGCACGGTACTTGTATGGGAAAATCTGCTTGAATCCGCTTACTATCTGAGGGTAGTCTATGAGGATGAAGATAATGTAGATGAGGGTGAGGAGCCACTCAAGAGTCTGGAGAAGGACACCTATCGAGCCTTCCAGAAGTGATGTGCCTTTGTTGATAAGCGTTTCGAAATGCAGACTTTCTATGGTAGAGCGGAGTTGCTCGGGACTGCAATGCTCCTTCACGAAATTGATAATGGTCGCATAGTATGGGGGCAGCTGGCTTTTACCGCTCTCTATGTCCTGAATAATTGAACTCAGAACCCCGAGGTCCTTGACTACCGTGGGAGTGAAGGCATAGAAAAATATTACTATTACTATAGAGAATTCCAGTATGGTAAGGAGTGAGGCCACGACGCGTCCTTTTGTGTGGGTCCAACGCATGTTGAACGCAACCATAGGCTCAAGAAGATAGGCTATGAAACATGCCACGAAGAAGGGCAACAGCACATCGCTGAGCTCAGAGATAAGAAACCAGAGCACAGCGGCTATCGCCAGGCCGATCAGCAGGTGCATTATGCGGTCGGGAGTCCAGTATTTTTTGTTGACTGACATTAGTGTGGAAACGGCTTTTCAATAAAAACGTTAACGCGGGGTGCATGGTTTGACAGTGTTTCCGTAATTTTGTATCCGATATGGGCAAACTGTATTTTTTCAACCCCGACAACGATCTGGCACTCGCCGCGGGTAACGGTGAACGCTATACTCCTCCAGCGGCCGCACTGGATTTACGGCGCGCGGGAGCTCTGTTGCCATTATGGTGGTGCGATGAGGGCGACGAGGTGCTTGTGGAGACTGATGAAGCGGTCGAAGTCGCGGATAGTCTGAAATCGACTTTTGGTATCAGTGGAACTGCAGTGAGAAAAAGCGAGGCGTCCAACCATGCGGCGCCCTGGGGCTGGAGTCCTCTGTCGGCAAGACTGATGCGGGAGGGCGGCGCTGCCATGGTGCCGACTCCGGATGAAATAGAACGGCTGCGTATGCTCTCGCACCGGCGAACCTCGATACCGCTTGCCCGCGCGATGGGTGCTGAGGAGAGCATCGTGGCGCGCGAGTGTTTCAGCGAGGCGGAGGCAGAGGCGGCTATTGCGGCGGCCGGAGGCGACGCGATTATAAAGCAACCCTGGTCGAGCAGCGGCCGCGGAGTCATGGCCACGCGGTCCATGCGTGCGGACGCTTTGCGC
This sequence comes from Bacteroidales bacterium M5, assembly GCA_001689535.1. Classification (GTDB taxonomy): domain Bacteria; phylum Bacteroidota; class Bacteroidia; order Bacteroidales; family Muribaculaceae; genus Paramuribaculum. Next base: position 12,994 of record LUJP01000114.1, on the reverse strand, counting down.
TGCGCAATAGCGGGCACCATACGTCGGCAGGGTAGCATAATGGTGGAACGGAGGCTTGAGCGAGAGGCCGATTTCGCCGCTCTGTTCGTGAGCGACGGCCGTAGAGTGAGGTTTGAGGGCGCGAGTGTGTTTGCCACATTGCCTTCAGGCGCTTATGCAGGAAACATAGTTGACAGCGGCGACCGGCTCATGGAGCGGATTCCAGTGGATATCTCCGCAGCAATAAAAGGAGCCGAGGAATATCTTACGGAGGCGGTAGCCCCGCATTACAGGGGGTATATGGGGATAGATATGCTCGCTTACCGGAAGGGAGGGCGGCTGATGCTCGACCCGTGTGTGGAGCTGAATCTGCGCATGACCATGGGTGTGGCTGCCATGCTTCTCGCGCGCCGCGGCCTCCGTGGCGTGCTGAGGGTAAAGCCGTCGGAGCCTTCCGCAGGTGAACTAAACCTCTCGCCGATACCCGGCGCAAGATTCTCTATTGTGGTCAGTGACGGGGAGGTACCTGCCTGAACATGGTGTAGAGCAGATGCAGGGGCAGACCCATGACGTTGTAGAAACTGCCGCGGATTCCCTTTACGCCTATACAGCCTATCCATTCCTGAATACCGTAGGCTCCGGACTTGTCGAAGGGGCGGAAACGGTCAACGTATGCGTCAATCTCGAAGTCGGTGAGATGAGCGAAATCCACTTCCGTAGAGGCTGATTCGGTGACGGAACCGCCTGCCCATGCTACAGTGACGCCTGTAACTACCGTGTGGGAACGTCCAGACAGCTCGTGGAGCATGCGGCGCGCGTCGTCAGGTCCGGTGGGCTTGCCGAGAATTTTGCCACGGCATATCACGATGGTATCCGATGAGACTACAACTTTGCCTGACATGCCGTAAGAGTGGGCATAGGCGCGGCTTTTCAGCTGTGAGAGGTATGCGGGTACCTGGTGGGGAGAAAGAGAGTCAGGATATGTTTCCTCCACGTCGCGGGGCACTTCCACGTCAAATTCCACACCGAGCATGCCAAGCAGCTCACGCCGCCGAGGAGAGCCGCTTGCAAGAATGAGCCGGTAGCCGGTGAGCGAGGGGACAAGGTCTGTTACCATCCGAAAGCTTTTTCAGTGGTCATCCAATGATCCTGGGCACGCAGTATCTGCTCAAGAAGGTCGCGGGCCACGCCATAGCCTCCGTTGCAGGGTGATACGTAACGGCAATGCTGAAGAATGTCGATGGCGCTGTCGGCGGGAGCCACGCTCAGGCCCACGCACTGCATGGGCTCGAAATCAGGCACGTCGTCGCCCACGAAGGCAACCTCGTCGGGGGTGAGGCCGTGGCGTGCCATCCAGTCGGTGAGCACTTCCACTTTGCGCGACGCGCCCTGATGAATCTCCTTGATGCCGAGTGCGCTGTAGCGGGCCGCTACGCCGCGGCTGGTGGCGCCGGTGATTATAGCTATCTCCAGTCCGCATTTCACGGCAAGCTGCAGGGCATAGCCATCCTTGATGTTGACCATGCGGAGAGGCTCGCCCTCGGGGGATGTGGGGATGGTGGATGGTGAGAGGACACCGTCCACGTCAAACACCACTCCTTTTATTTTTTTGAGATCGTAGTTGATGCTGCTCATTTCTTATTGTAATGATTGATAATAGCTTCTGATACTTCGCCGTAGAGCTTTGACTCTGGCGTGTCGCCCAAAAGCTTCCTGTGGGTCTCGATCACGCCGCGGTCGCCTCGCCGGGCGGGGCCGGTCTGGTTTTCCTCCGGGCCTTCTTCTATGGCTTTGCGCAGTGTTTCCTTCAGAAGGGGATGAAGCACGGAGAGGTCGAAGCCGGGGTGCTCGCGCAGTATATTGTCGGCGACAGTCCAGAAATAATTGGTGAAATTGCAAGCGAATACGGCGGCCACATGCATTTTACGCCGGAGGTCGCTGTCGGCTTCATGGATAATGGGGGATATGGCGAGAGCAAGGCGGCGCGCCGTCGCGAGTCCGTCGGCAGAATCTGCCTCGATGAACACGGGAAGTTCCCGCAGATTTACCTGGACGCCCTTTGAGAAAGTCTGGAGCGGATAGAGAACCCCGTATCCACCTCCGGCCGGAGCGAGCGCGGAAGCAGGTACGCTCCCGGAGGTATGAAGCCATAGGGCTGTGGCGGGGAAGAGGCCGGTGGCTTCGAGAGCCACCGAGGCCACACGGTCGTCCTTTACGGCTATCAGATACACGTCGGCATCGCGCGGGAGAGAGGCTATCTCAGTTACGGCCTGAGGGCGGGGGGAGAGCGAGTCGGCCAGAGCCGCGGCATGGCCCGGGGTGGGACTGCAGATGGCCGTCAGTTCGATATCCGGCTCAGAGGTGAAAGCCGGAGCGAGTGCCCAGGCCACGTTGCCCGAGCCTATGATGCAGATTCGGAGCGGACGCATCAGATTTCAGAGTTGTTCCAGCTTCCGATGTGTACCTTCTCCCAGAGGAGTTTAGATGGGTCGACGGGCTTGCGCTCCTCATCCTTATGGCCGAAGGTGACGATGCAGAGCACGGAGATTGTGTCGGGGATGCCGAGAAGCTGCTGCACGTATTCTTCGGACGGTATGCCGTCGGCGGTGAAACGGCCGCGCACCTGCACCCAGCAGGAGCCGAGACCGAGGTCCTCGGCCTGCAGCTGCATGAAGGCCGCCGCTATGGATGCGTCCTCCACCCAGGGATCGGAGAGGGTGGAATCGGCGCAGACCACAACAGCGAGGCGGCAGCGCTCAACGGGCATTGCCCCGGCGGGTTTGCACTGGGCGAGACGCTGTAGCATGGATTTCTCGTCGACGCATACAAACTGCCAGGGGCGGCTGTTCTTGGATGTCGGGGCCAGGAGGGCGGCCTCGAGTATGAGTTTCACATCGGATGCGTCGATGGTCTGGTCGGTATACTTGCGGATGCTGTGGCGGCGAAGGGCCAGCGAATGGAAGTCGGACATGGGGATATGATAATTTAGTATGTTTCCGGTCGGGGATGTTTAAGATTATAGGGCAAATGTAGTAAAAAATAAAACTATTAGGGAGGGGAGATTGTTATTTTTGCGAAAGCGTGGAGACGGAAGTATTTTCGCCTCCGCTGTCAAGTCTAAGCCTAAATCACAAAACATAATTTTATTATGAGCCAGTTTACAGATATTATCAATGAAAAGAAACCCACGCTGGTGGATTTCTATGCAACATGGTGCGGACCGTGCAAGATGCAGGGCCCTATTATCGAAGAAGTGAAGGCAGCAGTAGGCGACGAGGCCAATGTGCTCAAGATCGATGTTGACCGCAATCCTGAACTGGCAGCCCAGTATCGCATACAGTCAGTGCCCACGCTTATTATTTTCCGCAGTGGCGAGGCTGTGTGGCGCGCGCCTGGTCTGCATCAGAAGGCTGACCTGGTAGACGAGATACGCAAGCATATAGCCACGAAGAGTGACGAACAATAAAATACAGCTATAGCAAAAGTGAGGCTGCCTGCCGCCGCAACATCATGCGGCAAAGCAGGCAGCCTTTTATTGTAGTCGTTTCAGTACTGGGCGGCGGTTACAGGAAGCAGAGTATCAGACCCTGGGCCGCAACCACTCGCATGAACATGGTGAGAGGATAGACGGTTGAGTAGGCTACTGCGGGAGCGTCGCTGCCGGAGCTTCCGTTGGCATAGGCAAGGGCCGGGGGATCGGTGTAGCCACCCGAGAAGAGACCCATGATGGTGAGGAAGTTGATATGGTAGACTCCACGGGCTATGCAACCTACGATTATGAGCGGAACGAAGGTGATGATGAAGCCCCAGATAACCCACCACATACCGGTGTAGTTGAACACAGTCTCGGCGAATCCGGCTCCGGAGGAGATGCCCACGGAGGCGAGGAACAGAGTGATACCGAGTTCACGCATGAGCAGGGACGCGGACGAGGAGGTGTAGGTGACGAGCTTGAACTTGTAGCCGAAGCGGCTCAGAAGGATTGCCACAACGAGAGGACCTCCGGCCAGACCGAGTTTCATACCGAAGCCCACGTTGATTGAGCCCACGATGATACCGAACATGATGCCGATAAAGATGGTGATGAGGTTAGGCTCATTGAGACGGCGCATGGAGTTGCCGAGCTTGTTGGCGAGGCGGTCGATGTCGTTGATGTCGCCTACCACAGTGATGCGGTCGCCCATCTGGAGGCGAAGGTTAGGGGAAGCAAGCAGGTCAACGCCGGCACGGTTTACGCGTGTGGCGTTGAGCTGATAACCGGCATGGAGACGGAGGGAACCGAGCGCCACACCGTTGTATTCGCTCTTGGTGATGACAATTCGGCGCGACACCACCTGGCTGGGGGTGCATTCGTCCCAGTCGACCTCGCATTCCGGACCGATGAGCATCTCGAAGCGCTCGGTGTCCTTAGCGGAGATTACTACATAGAGTTTGTCGCCGGTATGAACCACTGTCTTGGAGACGGGAATCACGATTTTGCCATCCTTGTCCATGAGTCGGGAAATCACGAAGTCGAACTGCACAATGTCGAGAATCTGACGCAGAGTCTTGCCGTCGAGGAGGGGGTTGGTGACTTCGATAGAAACCATATAGGGTTTCTTCATGGAGTTCTCGGCGTCGGTTTCTATGGCCTTGACTTCATCGGCGGTGTTGATGCGGAACAGCGCTTTGATAAGGAACATGGCGCCGATGATGCCGCACACGCCGAGAGGATAGGCTGCGGCGTAGCCCATGGCCATGGTGTTGATTGCCTCGGTGGTGCCGGCGGCCTGCTGGGCTGCAGCAAGACCGGGGGTATTGGTGACAGCACCTGACATTACGCCCACAAGGGCTTCGATGGAGGTTGAGCCACCCTGCACATAGTAAATTATGAGCACTATCGCCACATTGAGCAGAATGCCGAGGACGGCCAGCATGTTGAGACGGATGCCGCCTTCCTTGAATGACGAGAAGAAGCCGGGGCCGACCTGGATACCGATTGAGAAGATGAAGAGAATCAGACCGAATTCCCTGACGAACTTCAATACTTCGGGGTTGACAATGTAGCCGAAGTGACCCATGAGGATACCCACGAACAGCACGAAAGTGACGCCAAGGGAGACGCCGCCAATCTTGAGCTTACCGAGGAACACACCGGCCGCAATGACAAACGAATAGAGTACGAGCGTGCTCGCCAGCGATTCATTGCCGGGACCGAGCAGATTCGTTAACCATGAAAAGTCCATTGCTTTACAGAAATAAATTAAATAATATTGGCTATTCTTTGAAGGTGCAAATTTACACCTTTTTTCCGAATAGCCGGACTGCCCGCTAAATAAATTTTAACATGAGCGGTGGCAACGGAGATTCGATGTGAGGGTCAGCGGTCGGTGATGTGGTTGCTGACTTTGAGGTTGCTGACTTTGCTGCGGAAGTGGCCGGCGTTGCGGAGCGGGAATACAAGAGTGCGTACCTGCGCCATTTTGTTTTTGCCACCGTTGTAGCTTACCCAACGTTCGTTCATGTCGTCGACGAGGCGCCCGTCGACATACAGCGATACGGTGCGGTTGGTGCCCTGGATTCTCACATGGTGACGTTCATTAGGCAGAATGTTGAAGCGGAAGCTGTTGAGGTAGACCTCGCGGCTGTAGCCCATATTGCCGGTGATTGGATCGCTGAGCCACAGGGTGGCCTCGGGAGTCTGGAAGAGCACGGTGCCTTTGTTTTCGGCAGCTCCCTCAATGTCAAATTCCACAGTGTAGTCGTAACCGATTTCTTCCAGAGGCAATGTGGATCCAGAAGCTACTTCGGCGAGTTCCAGCACGGTGGCGGGAGTATTGCCGAACCGGGCAAGATAATTGACGCCCGGAGCCTCGCCGAGTGAGGGCGCGGCTTTTTCAAAGTCGTCGTAGGAGAGGCTTACATCCGCGCCATTCCATGTCTTGGTGGCCAAGACCGGAAGGGAGTGCATGACGCGGTGGTGAATGTCGCGCACGGTTATGCCGTTGCCCGGATGGTCGTTCCACACGGCAAACATGCCTCCTTTGAGCTGCGGATGGCGCTCTTCGACCTTTACTCCGTTGATGTTGGCCGGTGTCCACTCGTCGTAGAGCTTGCGGTTGTTGAGATAGTCGTAGTAATAACCCGCTTTTGGCACGATGTAGACCCATCCGTCGGGGATTTATACCACTTCGTATCCTAAGCCAATCATGTCGAGCGGCTTGGCATAGTCGTTGCTCCAGAGGTACATTTCCACGCCTTCGGATTCGACCGGGGTGTGACCTTTTGCATGAGTGAGCGATCCCCAGATAAGAGGCTTTTTGCCGTATTTTTTCACGGATTTGATATAGCGGTCGGTGAACGCGCGGAACTTTTCCATGGTAAGGCTGTCGCCCTGGTATTCGTCGGTGCCTATATGGAACCGGGGGCTTGTGAAGACAGGATTGGCGCCTCCGAGATATTCGTCAAGCAGGGTGTCGAGCATCCGGTAGGTTGCGGGACTGTCAAGGTCGAGATGGTCGCGGTCGTTGCGTCCGTCGGCGCTGGCGGTCTGGGGCATATAGCGTGTAAGTGCCAGACAATGGGCCGGGACATCGATTTCACTCACAATGTCGACGCCACGGGATGCAGCGTATTTCTGGAACGCACGGTATTCGTCTTTGCCGTATGAGCCGTCGCGGGCCGTGAGTCCCGGGAATCTTTCGCATTCCATACGGAAGGCCGCCTGGGTTTTGTCCCAGTTGTCATCGAAGTAATATTTGAAGCCGTTGTCGTTGAGATGCACGTGGAGACGGTTCATTTTGTAATAGGCCATGTCGTCAACGAGCTTGTAGAGATAGTCGAGCGGGATGTACTTGCGTCCGGCATCGATCATGAAGCCGCGCACCGGGTAATCGGGCATGTCGATTGCAGTGCCTACCGGCAGTTGCGAGGATTGCCGCAGAAGCTGCAGGAGGGTCTGCGTGGCCCAGATCACGCCTTCTTTCTGTGGTGCTGAAATCTCCACTTTCTTGCCGATCTGTAGGCGGTAGCCTTCGGCACCGAGATGTTTGTCGGCTTTAAGCGAGAGGTAGATATCGCCCTGCGAGGCTTTCCCGAGGCGGGTGTCAGGGGTGGATCCTGTGAGAGCTTTGTATTGTGTGGCGAAGGTCTCGGCAATTGGTGCGAGAGCTGTGTCGGAATATACTATAACCGGCGATTGGGGCAATGTGAGGACTCCTACTCCGCCTTTCCATTGGCGCAGTTCAGGGGCGGTAAACGGTTTGGGATTGGCCGCGGCATTCTTTGCTGAAGAGAATGCGGGCGAAAGAAATGCGATAATCGCTAACGCAAGAGTGAGTAGACTGTGTTTCATGGTGGTTTGGAATGGATAGTTAATTGTAGTGCGCTGCAAACTATGGAAAGCATGCAGCGCACTACAAATTTATGCAAATATTTTTTTCTTGGAAAGATGAAATCTGATTTTGATGTGGGGAAGGCGCTATTTTGCGTGGCCGATGGGATTGTTTAACACGGGAAGATGGAGCGGAGAGAAGCCAAGAAGTCTTGAGATTCCGACGTGATCCATCGTTGCGCGCGGCACCGTGGCAAGTCCGAGCGAGGTGCAGGCGAGGTCGAGATTCTCACAGGCTATGCCTATGTCGACCATGGCCATTGTTCTTGCCGGGTCGCCTTCGGGCAGAGCTGTGAGGTCGGCCACGAACAGTACTGAACAAGGGGCGTCGAGCACGAAGTCCTGCGTGAAATCGGGAGTTCCGCATAATAACGAACGGTGATCACCTTCCACGACGAGGCTCAGGGAATGGCTTTCGGGAAGATATTCCCAGACACCGTCGGTACAGAAGACGTAGGCATGGATTTCCTGCCAGTTGACGGCGGTGGGGTTGCTGCGGTTGGCGGGATGACCGAATTTGAGTTCAACGGCCTGAGGCCGGTTGATGCCAAGCGCCATCCAGAGGGCTTGTCCCAGTTCGAAGTCGGTGACGGGACGCGAGGGATTGAACTGACGTATGCTTTGACGTTTTGCGATTACTTCATTCATGGGCATCCCGCCGACGAAATAGGGAATGGGAAGTTTGCGATCTTTTGCTTCCATATATAATAGTGTTTAATAATTCTATTGCAACAACGGGAAATATGGGAGTAAGGTTTTTTAAGGGAAGGCTTTTGGGGGATTGGAAGGATTGGAGGAATTGGAATTATTGGAGGGATTGGAGGGGGAAGGTGGGGGTTGGGTTTGAAAAGTGGGGGAATTATGCTTATATTTGTATGTGATAATAAGTTGAAAAAAAGGTATGCTCATTACTATAGTTACTCTGGTGCTGGCTGCGGCTGGTTTTGTGTGGGGAAAAATTCGTGCAGATATAGTGGCTCTCATAGCGTTGCTCGTGCTGACGCTTTCGGGCATTCTTACCACTCAGGAGGCTCTGTCGGGATTTTCGAATCCGATCGTGATAATGATGGTGGGGCTGTTTGTGGTTGGAGGCGCCATTTTCAATACGGGTCTGGCCAAGATGATCGGTGCGCGGTTGTCGCGCCTGGGCAACGGCAGCCCTACGCGGCTGTTTCTGGTGGTGGTTCTGGCCACGGGACTTATTGGCGGTTTCGTGAGCAATACGGGCACTGTGGCGCTGATGCTTCCCATCGTGGTATCTATGGCCGCAAGCACAGGGGCGTCGGCTTCTCGCTTTCTCATGCCGCTGGCATTTGCCTCGAGCATCGGCGGAATGCTAACGCTGATAGGTACGCCTCCGAACCTTGTAATAGCTGAGGCGTGGGAGGAATTCAGCGGCACGCCTCTGACGATGTTTTCTTTTCTGCCTACGGGCATGATATGTCTGGCAGCCGGAACTCTGCTGCTTATACCGCTGAGTAAGATTCTTTCGGGAAACAAGAAGAAAAATGACGGGTCATCGAAAAGGAACCGTACGCTTGCTGACATCGTTGAGGAATATAATCTCAATCACGACCTGTGGCGCGTGGATGTGCCCTCGTCATCTCCAATCTCGGGGCTTTCGCTCGGAGCCCTTTCGCTCAGGGCAAACTATGGTCTGGAGGTGCTGGAGCTAAGGATGGAGGAAGGAAAAGGACTGCTGAAAAATGTGTCGCAGGAAGCGCCGACGGCTTCATCGGTAATAGAGGTGGGCGATATACTCTTCATACGCGGGCCGCGCGATAAAGTGGATCGGTTCGTGTCGGATTACGGACTGCGGGTGGCAGACGATAACGATGAGTCGCGCCGACATCTGGATTTCTACGACATCGGTCTGGCCGAAATAGTGATTCTTCCCAATTCCGGAATTCTTAAGGAGACGATAGCCGGACTGGATTTCCGCAACCGTTATAATGTTAATATCCTCGGAGTGAGAAGAGGAGGGGAGTATATCACCGACAATCTCGGCGACCGGAAGGTGGCCAAGGGTGATGTGCTTCTGGTGCAGGGCACCTGGGATGCCATCGAGAAAATAAGCCGCGATACGCGCGACTGGGTGGTGCTTGGCGAGCCGGAAGGTCAGGCCTCGAAGGTGACTATCGATTATAAGGCGCCAATGGCGGCAGTGATAATGCTGGCGATGATTGTGGCGCTGGTGTTCAGTAGCGTTCCTGCAGTGTTCGTGGTACTTACCGCTGGAGTGCTGATGATGCTTACGGGTTGTTTCCGAAGCGTGGCCGATGCTTACCGCACTATCAATTGGGAAAGTATCGTGCTGATTGCAGCGATGATGCCGATGAGTTTCGCCCTGGAGAAGACGGGTGTGAGCGAGATTGTGAGTGTTTCGCTGGTGGAGGCTCTGGGGCAGATCGGTCCGCACTGGCTTATGGCAGGAATATATTTTACCACTTCGCTGCTGACGCTTTTTATATCCAATACGGCCACCAGCGTGCTTATGGCTCCGATAGCGGTTCAGAGTGCTGTGGCTTATGGAGTGAGTCCGCTTCCGATGCTTTTCGCGGTGACTTTCGGGGCATCGTTGTGCTTCATGTCGCCATTCTCCACGCCGCCAAATGCCTTGGTGATGCCGGCCGGCCAATACACGTTTATGGACTATGTGAAGGTGGGCGCACCACTCCAGATTCTGCTTGGAATATTGATGATATTTGTTATTCCTGTTTTCTTCCCGTTCTGATAAAGCGGGGCTGCAGTTTTAACTGCATTTTATTATATTTGCAGATATGACATTATTCCTTATTTATGATACCGCAATTTGAAGAAATACGCATAGAAGTACTCAAAGAGTTGAAAAGTGGAAAGGTTATGAGGATGAGAGATCTCAAACTGCTTCTGGCCAAACATTTCCATTTGACACAAGAAGAGATGAACGCTTGGTATCCGTCGGGTAACGGCGAGATATTCTATGACCGTATTTCCTGGGCGCTGTCTTATCTTTTTATAGCAGGACTTGTGGAGAAACCGCAACGTGGCGACTATAAAATCAGTGAGAAGGGCCTGTCGATGCTTTCAACATGCACTGAGAAGCAAATAAATGAGTATGTCAGAGCAACCGTAAATGCAAGAACACGGGAAAAGTCAAAGAGCAAGGATGAAAAAAATGTCTCCCATCCTACTGCAACAGACAATGAACGCACTCCTGAAGAGGACTTAGGGGATTCGTATGATAGAATTAAGCAGAATATCCAGTCGCAAATACTCACGACAATATTAAGTAAACGACCGCAGGAATTTGAACGATTGGTCGTGAAGTTGCTTCAAACTATGGGGTATGGTGGTGAAATCAAAAATTCAGGTATAGTTACACGGCTTTCAAACGATGGCGGTATAGACGGCATTATTAAGGAGGATATCCTGGGCTTTAACCACATATCAATTCAGGCAAAACGATATGCGCTGAACAATAACGTAAAGCGGAATGAAGTTCAGAGTTTTGTGGGCGCTGTAGCCGGAACACCTTCAAAGAAAGGAGTATTCATAACAACGTCCGATTTTACGAAAGGTGCAATTGAATATGTGGAAAGCCTTAATGGCTCTCCTACTATTATCTTGATAAACGGTCAGCAACTGACGGATTACATTTATGATTATGGCTTAGGATTGCAGACAGAGAAAGTGCTTAAAATCATGAAAATGGATACTGATTACTGGGATGCAATGGAAAATGATGAGTAGTTTTCCGGATTCGGAGGGCGCTTTTTCTATTCTCTTGTACAGGTTGTAGTTGGTGACTTAATTCGCGATACGGCTATTCTATACAATCGTCGAAAGGATGGAATTCCACCGAAACACTATAGTATGAAGTCGTGGATAAGCGGAGGTCTGCCGGTCGGTAAAATAACGAATTAATAAAATATAGAACTTCACCACTATTTCGATAAACTCATGTAAATCCATATCCATAACTGTAGGATACTTTTTTATTTCTAGAGGCGGAAATGGTCTTAATCCGGATAGATGGCGGTTTTGATGACGCCGTCGGCGCGGTTTGCGAAGAGGTCGTAGGCTTCCTGGATGCGGCTGAGAGGGAAGCGATGGGTTATCAGATGGGTTGTGTCGATTTTGCCTTCGGAAATTAGTTGCATGATTTTATGGCAGTCGCAGGCATCGACTCCACCGGTCTTGAACGTAAGATTCTTGCCATACATCCACGGTAGCGGCAATATCTGTTCTTTCTCGTAAAGCGCGACAATCGTGACAATGGCATTGGGACGTGCGCAATGCCATGCGAGCTCAAATGTATCTTCTCCTCCGGCAACTTCAATTACGCGGTCAGCGCCACGGCCTTCGGTCAGTGAGTTAAGGACTTCGTGGCATTTTGTCGGCTCGACTACATCGACATTGGGATAATGCCGTCGCACGAATTCGCGGCGGCTTTTGTCAACCTCACAAACTACAATCCGTTGAGGATTATACAGCTGCACACATTCCAGTGTGCATAAGCCTGTCGGGCCGGCGGCGATAATCAGCACTGTATCATCCTCGGAAATTTCAGAAATCTTGGCAGCCCAGTAACCGGTGGCGAGGATGTCGCCGACAAACAAGGCCCCTTCATCGTTGACGTTATCGGGAATCGGTGTCAGCCCATTGTCGGCGTATGGCACGCGGACATACTCTGCCTGACCGCCGTCGATGCGGCAGCCTAACATCCAGCCGCCGGAGGTGCAATTGTTCACGTAACCACGTTTGCAGTAGAAGCACTCGCCGCAAAACGTCTCAACATTTACGGCAACTCTATCGCCCGGTTTGACTTTGGAGACTGCCGAGCCGATGGTCTCGACAACGCCAACCAGTTCATGACCCACGGTGATTCCCACCTGTGCCTGAGGCACAGCCCCATGCAAAATATGGAGATCCGAGGAGCAGATACTCGAAAGAGTGACCCTCACAATGGCGTCCTTCGGGTCAATAATTCCCGGAATCGGTTTCTCAACCAGTTCAAATTGTTCAGGTGTGGTATATGTCAATGCTTTCATTTCGATTTATTACTTCTTTAGAGAATTTATTATCCCGGTCGCGTTATTTTTGGCACCTTCTCGGGTGAGTATGCCTTTGTGCTCAAACTCTTTATATCTGTTTTCGTCTGACATACTACTTTGGTGTTAGTAATGGCCGAGGATTACTCGGTTTTTGATTGAATTTCTTTCCAAGGCATAAGAACATTTTGCAAAAGTTGGATTTCTTCTAACCATGTCTTACTGCAAAGTAACATATTTTTTTAATATGACAATCCTACATACTGAGAAACATGATTGAAAACGCACCGATAAGAAGGAGAGTGTTTGAATCGGATAGGCGCTGTCTGTTGATACTCAGATGTAATTTCGTGGAAATTTGAAATTATTGGGGTGATATGTGCAATGCACAGTTGATATAATCAAGCTAATTTTACGTCGGGAAATTATAGATGTGAGATCATTAGTGTCCACTAAAAAATCATACGAGCACTTTGAAATTATTGAAATTCAATTTGTTATAACCTATTTTGGTGCGCAACGATTTGAAATTGCTTTTGCAGTCTGAATCAGACTGTTATGAATAAAGACAAGTACGTTTTCGGGGTCAGCGGATTTTTCCGGTGGGCAC
>LUJP01000079.1 GCA_001689535.1 Bacteroidales bacterium M5 | reverse complement strand
ACAAAAAGTAAGCCCAACTTCTGCCGTTCAAGAAGTTGGACTCACTATTTTATGGTTTAGCGGACAGTAATAATCAATTATAGAGAGTCCCGGTGTTGACCACGGGCTGGGCGGGTTCGTCGGCGCAAAGCACCACAAGCAGATTGCTCACCATGGCGGCACGACGCTCTCCGTCGAGTCGCACAACACCCTGCTTTTCGAGGTCGTCAAGCGCCATCTTCACCATTGATACGGCGCCTTCCACTATCTTTTCGCGGGCGGCAATGACGGCCGATGCCTGCTGGCGGCGCAGCATCACGGCGGCGATTTCAGGCGCGTATGCCAGATAGTTTATGCGGGCTTCCACCACCTCAATTCCGGCCATTGCCAGACGTTCGTTGATTTTCTCTTCCAGGCGCTCATTGATTTCGTGACCGCCGGAGCGCAGGGTGATTTCTTCCGAAGCGCTGTCGGCAGTCTCGTTGTCGTAGGCATAATGGCCCGTGACTTCGCGCAGCGCGGCATCGCTCTGTATTCTCACGAAGGAGTTAAGCGCGCGGTCCTTGCCGTCGATAACCTTCAGATTGTCTTTGCCCACCACTTCGTCAGCAGGAGCATCGATATCGAACACGGCGCGGTAAGTGTCGCGCACTTTCCACACCAGCACCATGCCTATCATCACGGGGTTGCCAATCTTGTCGTTCACCTTGATAGGGGCTATGTCCATGTTGCGGATGCGAAGCGACATTTTGCGGCGGCTCATGAAGGGGTTCACCCAGAAGAAACCCGTCTTGTCAAATGTGCCCCGATAGGAACCGAACCATATCATCACTCGCGCCTGGTTGGGCTGCTGGGTGAAGAATCCTATACACATTATAGTAAATATGAGGGTGCACGGCGCGATGATGGCGGCGGCCACCCCGGGATCGGAACCGGCCCAGAGGGCGAGAGGCGCTATCCACGCTGCAAGAAGAAACACGCAGAGAAGGCCGAGCATCGCGAAGCCTGATACAACCTTTCCGTGGAATGGATACTGGTTGGTAGCGATGGTGGAATTAGAAGTAGTCATGGTAAGAAAGAGTAAATTTGTTGATGATATTATTTTGATATAATAATGATAAGTCAAAGATAGTATGGTTGTTTTAAATATGCAATAGATGTATGTATAATCATGTTGTATAACATGTGTATCGAATGGCGACAAATATGCAGAATGAACATTAACATAATTTATAATAATAGCAAAATGAATGAAAATGGGTGTGTTTTCAATCAAAAAGTTAGAGGAATGTGGCAATTTTGTGACAAGGATATGGCGACGTGTCATTTTGAAAGTGTCAATATGTCGGAGTGCCTATTTCTCTGACAGGGCGTCTGACATTTTGAAAATGGAATGTTATGATTAAATTTGCATTACCAACATCAAATAAAAAACGCTTTTTCATAAGTGCCAATTAGACATCAAATAAATCCACTGACGTTAAGTACTATGTGTAAATGACAAAGGGCGCTCGCGAGAGCCCCCTTTGTTTTTTTAAGCCGTTCCCCGAAAACAGCCTCTAATTTGCTATCTTTGCAGGCGAATTCAGTATGATACAGCGATGACTCCCCGAAAAGCATTCCTCATAATCAATCCTATCTCGGGTACCGGCGACAAGTCGGGCATCCGTGAGCTTGTGGAACAGAGACTCGGAGCCAAAGGCTTTGAAGTGACGACCGGATTAACCTCGGCGCGTGGTGATGCCACAGAGATGGCATCGGATGCTTCGGCGCAGGGCTATGACATGGTGATAGCCTGCGGAGGCGACGGCACCGTCAACGAGACCGCCCGCGCGCTGCGGGGCTCGCGTACCCCTCTGGGAATAATTCCATGCGGGTCAGGCAACGGTCTGGCGCGCCATCTGGGCATCGGTATAGATGTGCCTGCGGCCGTTGAGACGATAGCCGAGGGGGTGATAACCGATTGCGATTTCGGCACAGCCAACGGGCAACCCTTTTTCTGCACTTTCGGCGTGGGGTTCGATGCCGCCGTAAGCGAGAAGTTCGCGCAGTCGAAAAAACGCGGTCCGCTTACCTATCTGAGCAATACGGTGAAGGAATATGTGAACTATCAGCCTGATGTCTATACCATAGCGGCCAATGGAGAGGTACTTACGGAGCGGGCTTTCCTGGTGGCGGTGTGCAATGCCTCGCAGTATGGCAACAATGCATATATAGCCCCCAAAGCATCGATGACCGACGGACTGCTGGATATAATAGTGGTGCATTACGGCAATCTGCTCACCACGGCTTTCGTTGGCCTAGACCTTATGACGGGACTGATTGACAAGAATTTCCTCATCCACACCTTCCGTGCGCCTTCGGCAACCATCACGCGCGCATCGGGCGGCCCTGTGCACTTTGACGGCGAACCAGCCGAGATGTCGGCCCGGATAGAAGTGGATTGCCGCAGAGGTGGAATAAGGATATTGACTCCTGCGCTTGACAAGCCGTTCAAGCCTATCATCACGCCCGTTACGGCGATGGTCAACGATATGAAGATTACCCTGCGCCGTATCTTCGAGCGTCAGCAATAATCCCTTCAGCACTAAATATCTCCTCTAATCCAATACCATTCTTTTCTACCATGAAACAACCCTCTCTTGCCGTCTCGCGGCTGGGCTCGCTGGACATTCTGCGTGGTCTCGACCTGTTTTTTCTCCTGTTTCTCCAGCCGGTTCTCGTGAGCGTGCTTCAGGCCGTTGACCAGCCCTGGGCGCGGGCTATAATGTATCATTTTGACCATGAGCGCTGGGTGGGTTTCCGTCTGTGGGACCTCGTGATGCCGCTTTTCCTGTTTATGGTAGGTACGTCCATGCCGTTTTCGTTCGCGAAGTATCGTAAGCCGGGAGTGCCCGGAGGCAAGGTCTACGGAAAGATATTGCGCAGGTTCCTGCTGCTGTTTCTTTTCGGAATGATAGTGCAGGGAAATCTGCTTGCCCTCGACCCGTCGAGGCTCATGATTTACAATAATACGCTTCAGGCCATTGCGGTGGGATATGTGATAGCGGCGCTTGTAATTCTCAACTGCCGGGTGCCGGTGCAGATTCTGGTTTGTGTTCTGCTCATGGCGGTATACTGGGTGCCCATGGCGGTAAACGGTGATTATTCACCGGAAGGCAACTTCGCCTTCGCCGCAGACCGCGAAGTGATAGGGCGTTTCCGCGGTGATCTGGAATATACCTGGATCTGGAGCAGTCTCACATTCGGAGCCACGGTGCTTTTCGGAGCGCTTGCGGGACAGGTGATACGCTCGTCGCGCGGCACGCGCTCGGCCGCGGTGCTTTCTCTTGCGGGTGTGGGGCTGATAGGCGCGGGGCTGCTCGCTTCCGCAGCCGGAATGCCCATAATCAAGAAACTCTGGACCTCGAGCATGACGCTTTATTCGGCAGGATGGTGCTTCCTCCTTCTCGGCGTGTTCCATTATATTGTCGACTGCCGTGGCTGGAGCCGCGGTCTGGAATGGCTCAGGATTTACGGCATGAATCCCATAACGGCTTATGTGCTGGGCGAGGTGGTTGACTTCCGGAGCATTGTGCGCTCGGTGAGCTACGGCCTTGAGCCGCTTCTGGGCGACTTCTATCCGGCGTGGCTCACCTTCGGCAACTTCCTTATTCTCTTTCTGATTCTCCGCTGCATGTATCGCCGCGAAGTCTTCCTGAAAATATAGGCTTCGGCGGTTTCAGGCGAGGGTTTCGGGGTTGTTGCGGCTGCGGTATTGTGCGCGGATGGCCGCGCGGCGTATCTTGCCGGAAATGGTCTTGGGAAGTTCGTCGACAAACTCCACCACGCGTGGATATTTGTAGGGAGCGGTCGCTTTTTTCACATGATCCTGGATTTCCTTTGTAAGAGTCTCTTTGTCGGCATCGCGATAAGGCTCCGCGAGCACTATCGTGGCTTTGATGATCTGTCCGCGGATTTCGTCGGGCACTCCGGTAATGGCACATTCCACCACGGCGGGATGCGACATAAGGGCGCTTTCCACCTCAAACGGGCCGATGCGGTAGCCTGACGATTTTATAACGTCGTCGGTGCGGCCAACGAACCAATAATAGCCGTCGGCATCGCGGGTGGCTACGTCGCCGGTATGGTAAAGTCCGTCATGGCATGCCTCGGCGGTGAGCTGAGGGTCGTGGAGATATTCACGGAAGAGACCCAGGGGACGCTCGCCGTCGATATGGATCACAATCTCACCTTCCTCGCCGTCGGCCACGGGATGACCGTCGGCATCTACAAGGTCTATACAGTATTGGGGACCGGGGCGTCCCATCGAGCCGGGCTTCGGCTCCATCCACGGAAAGGTACCTATGGTGAGGGTGGTTTCGGTCTGGCCGAATCCTTCCATGAGTTTGATGCCCGTGAGCCGCAGCCACTCCTCGTAGACGCTCGGATTCAGCGCCTCGCCGGCAATGGTGCAGTGGCGTAGTGCCGAAAGATCGTAGGAACCCACATTGTCGTGGATCAGGAAGCGGAATATGGTGGGGGGAGCGCAGAAGGATGTGATATGGTAGTCGGAAAGCACACGGAGTATGTCGGCCGGAATGAATTTGTCGAAATCATACACGAAGACTTCCGCTCCGGCTATCCACTGACCGTAGAGCTTGCCCCACACGGCTTTGCCCCATCCGGTGTCGGCCACGGTGAGGTGGCGGGAGGTGGTGTCGAGGTGATGCCAGCAGGTGGCGGTGACTATGTGGCCCAGAGGATATGTGAAATCGTGAGCCACCATCTTCGGCTCGCCGGTGGTGCCGGACGTGAAGTAGAGCAGCGAGACGTCGCTGTTGCTGTTCACCGGGAGTTCGGGCTTGAATTCCGGTGCTTCGGCAATTCCTTTGTCGAAATCGTGCCATCCTTCGGGAATTACCGGTCCGGTGGATATGAGGGCCTTTACGGTGGGACATTCCGGCATGGCCTGTTCCACATGGTCTATTATGGTCTGTTCGCCGGCACACACTATGGCTTTGATTCCGGCGCGCGTGCAGCGGTATATTATGTCGTGGGGAGTGAGCAGGT
Organism: Bacteroidales bacterium M5; assembly: GCA_001689535.1. Classification (GTDB taxonomy): domain Bacteria; phylum Bacteroidota; class Bacteroidia; order Bacteroidales; family Muribaculaceae; genus Paramuribaculum. Next base: position 35,257 of record LUJP01000079.1, on the reverse strand, counting down.
GTGTGGCCGGGATCGCTACTGCTCCGAGTTTATGGAGAGCTATCATGGAAAACCAGAACTGATAGCGGCGTTTGAGGATGAGCATCACCATGTCGCCTTTGCCTATGCCGAGGCTTTTGAAGAAGGCCGCGGTGCGGTCGCTCTCACGCTTGATGTCGGCGAAAGTGAAACGCTTCTCGCGTCCGTGGGCGTCGGTCCAGAGAAGTGCGGGGCGATCCGGTTCGGCTGCTGCCCATGCATCCACCACATCGTAGCCGAAATTGAAATTATCGGGAACCTGCACCTTGAAATTGCGCATAAAGTCGTCGTGCGACTCGAAATCTGTCTGTTTAAGAAAATTTTCTATCATTTCTTTTTTCCCTTGATATAGCCATTGTCATGCCGAGGGCGGTGGAGAGAAATGGAGTTATATCCGTGAATTCAGCGGATGCTGAACACGCTAACCGGATGTTAGGAATGACAATGAAAAAATAAATAAATGAAACCTAATGGAAACTGGCGGTAGGCAAATGTAAGACGCCCGTTTATATATTGCAACATTATGTTACAAAAAAAGTTCTTTTGTGCAATACTGTAGCGGTATAGCCGGAGTGCTTTGGGGTGATTCAGTCAACATGTGTGAGCACGGTGTCGGTGGATGCAAAGTAGCTCGTCACCACCGGGCCGAGTCCGGGCGTGTCTTTGTCGTGCTGTCATTGAGCGCGGTGGGCAGCTCCGTGGTAGCCTCCGCTTTGCTTTGTGTCGCACTGTCGGCGTGGCAGCCTCCGGCCGTCGAACTTACTGTTTTTACACCTGAGCCTGTTTTTTACATTGACCCGTTTATTCTGAATTCGTAAATGGTACAAAAAAGGAAGAGCCGCGTCATCCGGGGGGGAGTGACGCGGCTCTGTTTATGGATTGGGTTGTGCCGATTACTGCTCTTCGTAGCGGCGGGCGCCGTCGCTTACTATCACGGGGTAGATTTTGGGCTCGTGGCCGTAGCGTTCGGTAAATTTATTTACAGCCGTTTCGATGAAGTGGTCGTAGAGGTCTTCCTTTACGAGGTTGACGGTGCAACCTCCGAAACCGCCGCCCATGATGCGCGAGCCGGTCACTCCGCAGTCGCGGGCCACTTCGTTGAGGAAGTCGAGTTCCTCGCAGGATACTTCGTAGAGTTTCGAGAGGCCTTCGTGGGTGCCATACATGCACTTGCCCACGGTCTGGAGGTCGCCTTTCTCAAGGGCGTCGCAAACCTCGAGCACACGGTCTTTTTCCTCTATCACGTATTTGGCGCGGCGGAGGTCTTCGGGGCTTATTTTATCCTTCTCAGCTTCGAGCATGGCCATGTTGGCGTCGCGCAGAGTGTCCACGCCGAGAGTCTTTGCCACACGCTCGCAACTTTCGCGGCGTTTGTTGTAGGGCGAATCCACGAGTTCGTGTTTCACGCGCGAATCAACAAGCACCAGCTTGTAGCCGTCGAGCTTGAAGGGGAAGTATTCAAATTCGCCCGAACGGCAGTCGAGACGCATCAGGTTGTCCTTCTTGCCGTGGACGCTGGCAAACTGGTCCATGATGCCGCAGTTGACGCCGCAGTAGTTGTGCTCGGTCGACTGGCCGATTTTGGCGAGTTCCATGCGTGGGAATTTATTGTCGTTGAAGAGTTCGTTGAGCGCGTTGGCAAAGCAGCTTTCGAGAGCGGCCGACGACGAGAGACCGGCGCCAAGAGGCACATTGCCGGCAAATACGGCGTCGAAGCCGTTCACGCGGCCTCCGCGCTTGATAATCTCGCGGCACACGCCGAAAATATAGCGTGCCCACTGCTCCTTGGGTGCGTCCTCTTCGTTAAGGCCGAAAGAAGCTTTTTCACCGAGGTCCATTGAGTATACGTTTACGCGGTCGGTTCCGTTGGGACGGATGTCGGCCATGATCATCTTGTCGATGGCACCGGGAAACACGAAGCCGCCATTGTAGTCGGTGTGCTCGCCGATGAGGTTGAAACGTCCTGGAGCCACGAACAGCACGCCGTCGCCTCCATAAAGCTCGGTGAATTTCTCCTTGATTTCTTTTTTCATGATGAAGAATGTTATTTTAGGTAAGAATAATGATGCGATTAGAGTATTGCCGGGACGGCCGGCATAGTGTAGGCAAAGCTAATAAAAAATCGGGAAACCATACTCTAAAAATGACGAAAAAAACCGGGCCGCATCGTGCCGTCATAACCGATTTATGATTATTTTTGCGCCTTAATTTGAAAACGTCGGATTCAATGGAACAGCTCAAACATGAATGCGGAATAGTGATGATACGCCTCCGCAAGCCGCTTGAATATTATAAAGAGAAATACGGTACTTACCGTTACGGACTGGAGAAGCTCTATCTGATGATGGAGAAGCAGCACAACCGCGGCCAGGAAGGCGCAGGTGTGGGCGTGGTGAAACTCGACGCACGGCCGGGCACCGAATATGTGTGGCGCGAACGCGCGCTCGGCGCCCAGGCCATTCAGGAGATATTCTCGCGGATTTTTCCCCGGCTTGCCGCCGACGATGTGGAAAACCTCACCCCTTCGCAGGTTGAGCGTGAGGAACCGTTTGTGGGCGAGATCTATATGGGACATCTCCGCTACAGCACCACGGGCCGCTCGGGTCTGAGCTATGTTCATCCTTTTTTGCGGCGCAACAACTGGCGTTCGCGCAATCTGCTGATGTGCGGAAATTTCAATATGACCAACGTCGACGAGATATTCCAGTCCATAGTGGAGCGCGGTCAGCATCCCCGTCTGTTCAGCGACACCATTGTGATACTCGAGCAGCTGGGCTATGCCCTTGACAAGGAGAATCACCGCATATACCGCCGCTACCGCGACGAGCTTCAGGAGCCGGCGCTTACACGGCGCATAGAAGACGAGATAGACCTGGCCCGCGTGATAGGACAGTGCGCTCCCGCCTGGGACGGCGGCTATGCCATGTGCGGTGCCACGGGATCGGGCGACATGTTTGTGATCCGTGACCCTCACGGCATACGTCCGGCGTTCTATTATGTCGACGACGAGATTGTGGTAGTTGCCTCGGAGCGTCCCGTGATCCAGACGGTGATGGATGTGGATTTCGGTAGCGTGAAGGAGCTGATGCCCGGCGAGGCCATTATGGTCAACAATCATGCCGAGGTGAAGGTGGAGCGGATTTTGCCCGAGGGTGAGAATCGCCGCTGCTCGTTTGAGCGCATCTATTTCTCGCGAGGAAGCGATGCCGATATCTATCGCGAGCGCAAGGAGCTGGGCCGTCTGCTCGTGCCGAGGATTCTTCAGGCAATAGACAACGATCCCGACAACACGGTGTTCTCCTTCATCCCCAATACGGCCGAAGTGGCTTTCATGGGTATGATTCGCGGTCTTGAGCAGCACCTCGACGCCCAGCGCTTCGAGGAAATATCGCGTCTGAGTGCCGCCGGAGAACTTACCTCGGAGAAACTTCATGAGATAATGCGGCGAAAGATACGTGAGGAGAAGGTGGCCATAAAGGATATAAAACTCCGCACGTTCATAGCCGAGGGCGACACCCGCAACGACCTTGCCGCCCACGTATACGACGTGACCTATGGCTGCGTGCGTCCGGGCGTTGACCGTCTGGTGGTGATTGACGACTCGATGGTGCGCGGCACCACTCTCAAGCAAAGCATCCTGCGCATCCTCAGCCGTCTGGAGCCCCGCAAGATTGTGGTGGTGTCATCGTCGCCTCAGGTGCGGTATCCCGACTGTTACGGCATAGACATGAGCCGTATGGCCGAATTCATAGCATTCAAGGCGGCTGTGGCGCTTCTGCGTGAGACCGGCCGCGAGTCTGTGCTCGAGGAGGTGTACCGGGACTGTGTGGCCGAGCTTAAGAAACCGGCTGCCGAGCAGCGCAACTGCGTCAAGGCCATTTACGAACCCTTCACCGACGAGGATATCTCGCGCAAAATCGCGGAACTTCTCACCCCAGAGGACTGCAACGCCGAGGTGGAGCTCGTTTATCAGACCCTCCCTGACATGCACAAGGCCATCCCCGACAATCCCGGCGACTGGTACTTCTCCGGCGACTATCCAACCCCCGGCGGCACCCGCCTCGTGAACCGCGCCTACGTAAACTTCTACGAAGGCGACCCCGACCGCCGCTGATTCCGCGCCGTTATTCCAGCCTACACCCCATTGGTGGGTGTTGCAAAACTCAAATTATCACCCGAAGTGTAGGGGTGCGTGCTCGTGCACCCGTTGATACCCAATGCTCTATGGTCGGCTGCTCCATGGAGCAGCCCTACATTTCGCGGTTTTTCAACATCCACTAATTTTATTGCCGGTTTCCCGTCAATGGATTCCATGGATTGGGGTTAATAGACGTCGAGCCCCCACCATGAGATTGCTTTATAGGAAAACGCAGTTAAGCCAAAAAATTAGGCCCTGCGTCACAGAGTGGGTGACGCGGGGCCTAATTTTTGTGTGGGAGCAGGGGAGATCAGATGCCGTTTTCGGAGAGGTATTTCAGGAATTCCTCTTCGGACATGGCGCCTACTTTGGAGGCTACGGTGCCGTCGGTTTTCAGAATTATGATGTTGGGGATGGACTGAACCTCATATTTCTTGGCGATTTCAGGGCACTGGTCAACATCCACAGAGCAGAAGCGGGCCTTTCCTGCAAGGTCGGCGGCTACTTTGTGGAACACGGGTTTGAACTGCTGGCAGGGACCGCACCATGTAGCCCAGAAGTCTATTACTACGGGCATGTCGGCAGTGGCGGCGAGAGTGGCCTGGGGGGTGATAACCTCCACGGGCTCATCGGAAGCGGCGGGAGCAACTTCGGTGGTTGCGGCCTCGACAGCTGCGGTGTCGGTGGCCTCGGCAGTGGTTTTTGAACTGTTGCTGCAGGCTGAGCACATGATGGCTACGGCTGAAAGAGCAGCGAAAATACGGTTGATTTTCATAATTGAGGGTATTTGATTTTATCTGTTTCTGATGATTGGATGTGCAAATATAATAAATTTATAGAGATACGGGAGGATAAAGAGCGTCCCACCATTCAGGCTGGTCTTTGAGATACTTCGCAAACCAGGCAAAGATGGTGTCCTGCCATTTGCGGCGCTTGTCGTAGTCGAGGATATGGTGGTCCTGGCCGGTTACCTCTACAAAAGCCGTGGGGCATCCGAGCAGCTTGAGGGCGGTGAACATCTGGATGCTTTCGCCCGGCGGCACGTTATGGTCGGAATCGCCATGGAGGAAAAGAAGGGGTGTGGTGATGCGGTCGGCGCGGAACAGAGGGCTCTGTTTCACGTATAGGTCGGGATCAGACCACGGGTAGGCGTCGCCCATCGACACTTCGCTGTAAGAATATCCCCAGTAGCCTTCGCCCCAGTAGCTTGTGTGGTCGCTGATGCCGGCGTGGGATATGGCGGCGGCAAACATGGGGGTGAGCGTCTGCAGATACTGTGTCATGAATCCGCCGTAGGATGCGCCTATGCAGCCTATGCGGGTGGTGTCCACATACTGGTGCTGGCGGCCGAAGAGTTTGGTTCCTTCAATAATGTCCTCGGCCACTCCTTTGCCTGCAGTCTTTACGTGGCGCGACGAGAATTCCTGGCCGAAGCCTGTGGCACCGCTGGGCTCGAGCACGAGCACCACATAGCCCTGTGCGGCGTAGGCGTGGTGGGGATAACGGCTCTCAAACGTGCGCTCCACGGGGCTGCAGCCACCGTAGTAATTCACAATCATGGGATATTTGCGCGCGGGGTCGAAATCCGGTGGCAGATAGAAACGTCCCCAGATGCTGTCGCCGCGGGAGTTGACGAATGTCCAGGGCTCGCATTTGCCCAGACGCACCTGCGCCATCACATCGCGCAGCGGCTCGTCGAGCAGAGTGGATTTCATCCGCCGGGTGTCGAGCGTATAGAGGCGGTCGGGGTTTGAGGCGCTCTGTCCGGTCCAGGCTATGGTGGTGCCGGCGCGCGGGAGCGAGAAGCCTTTCACCAGGTCCTCGGGCACGGCAATCCGGGTTATTTTGCCGTTGGCGGGGTTGAGGCGGTAGAGGCTCACGCAGTCGCGGTTTTCGGCCGTGAAGTAAATCATTCCGTCGGCGCGGCTCCAGCTCACTGAGCTTACGCTGGGGTTGAAATCGCGTGTGAGGGGCTCGAATGTGCCGTCGGCGCGACGCAGGAACAGCTGATTGTCCGTCATGCTGGGAATGCGTCCTTCGGGCACCACATTGCCTATGCCTCCCAATGCTTCCGGAGAGCCGGTAATCAGTATCTCGGTGGCGTCGGGCGAGAAGCGTGCGCCGCCGGTGAATCCGTCGCGGGCCACGATGGTATCGGCCTTGAGCGTTGCGAGGTCAACTGAAAGAATGGTGCTGAGCGTGGTCGGGCGTTTTTCCAGACGGCTCTCGCTCACTGAAAGGAGCACGCGGCTGCCGTCGTCGGCCACGTCGAGGAGGCGTGTGGCGCGGTGGCCATGCGTGAGCGGGCGCATGGTACCTGAAGCTATATCGTAGATGGAGAGAGTGGGACGGTTGCGCCAGCCGGGCTGACGGTCATCCGGCTCGAGAATGCGGTATATGTCTTTGTCTTCTTTCGGCCCCTTGGCGGTTCCGATTACCAGAATGCGTTTCTCGTCGGGCATAATCACAAGGCGTCCGTCGGGCACAGCCGAAGCAAACAGGGTCTCGGCTCCCGTCGCAGGGTCTACGGCATAGAGTGTCTTGCCGTCGGGTGTGGTGCGCGTGAGATAATAGCGCGAGGAGACTGGAAGCCATGCCACCGGCTGCCGGTGCGAAGCCTTGAGCTGTCCGGTAGCGGCATCGGTCACGCGCCACTCATTCTCTGTCTTTCCGCCGGGAAGTGTTGTGGCGTAGCAGGTGATGAGATGGCGGCCGTCGGGCGAGATGGTGACGGAGGAAATGCGGGTGCCGTCAAGCACCTCGTTCATGCCGTAGAGCCGCTTTGCGCCATCGGTGATCTTAACCGGAGTGCGTGAGGTGAGAGTTACTTTCACGGAGTCGGTGCGCGAGGGCTCGGAGAGGTATTTTATGACCACCCGGTGGGAGGCAGGGGCCAGACGCAGTTCTTTTGGAGCGTCCTTGCCGTCGACCGTAAGCTTGTAGTTTTTCAGGCCGTCGACTTTTATGGCCGGAGTGTCGAAAGCCTCGTTTTCCAGCGTGAAGGCAAGCACGTGGAGCGCGGGCGCGGCGGAATAGCCGGGCGCTGCCGGGCCGTTTACGCTTTTGCCTGACGGGAGCGTGGCGCGGTTCTGAAGCGGTTGGCTCAGGAGCGCGGAAGCGTCGTAGGGTTTGGAGTTGACATCAAGAGAGTCGATCATAAGCGGGGCGGCTACCGGAAACGGGCCGTAGTAGTCAAACCGGTCGACTGACGTTGTGACCTGGGCGGCAACCGAGATGGCGGCGCACAGGGTCAGAGAAGTGAAAATGTGTCGCATAATGAATAATGGTTCAATATCCTTACAAAGGTAGTAAAAGCTTTTCCAGCAGTCAATAATTGCGTAAAAATAATTGGGCCATTATAATAAAAGACCGTCGGTCGCCCGTTAGATAGCGGACGGCCGACGGCACTGCAATAAAAGAGTAGACTTAAATGAGTTCTACGGTGAAGCGATAGGTGAGAGAACCCTCGTTCCACATCGAGAAGTTGGTGTCCCAGAGGTTGTTGCTGAGGTTGAAGTGGATGCCTCCCGCCGTGTCGGGCATAGAGGTGGAGTAGTCCAGACCGTCGGCACTGCCTATGTTTACAAGGAAGGCATCCTTGCTCCATATGCGGATGGTGCCGTGCGAAGTCATCATGTCCACATAGCGGTCTATGCCGTGCATGCGGCGGTTGCCTTTCTCCACAACGTCGAGAATATCGACGCGGCGCCCGGTCTTTTCTGCCACAATGCCGTTTATGCCGTCGGCTGAGAACGACAGCCAGTAAGCTTCGGGCAAACGTACGGCAGGCTTATTGACTACCGTCAGTTCTATATCGGCCTTACGGCCGTTTTTATGAGTGAAAGTGTTTACAATTATCTTTTCGGGATATACGCGGCTGTCCACGCTGTCGGTTGACGGAAACCGCAGCTCGCTTACGGTGCGTGTGCCGTTTTTCTCTTTCGTCACGCTGCGACTCACTTCGCGGGCGCCGATATTGGCGCTTACGGCGCCCGATTTGTCAAGGCCGGTCTTTCCCAGGTCGTCGAGGGCCCAGCCGTAGCGCGCGCGGAGATAGCGGTCAAGATAGCTGTCGTAGTCCTTGCTGTCGAACATGCGGTAACGCACGCCGGCTACTTTCAGCAGATTGTCGGTGAGCAGCGAGATATTCCAGTCGCTGTCGGCACTTACTTTCTTGCTTTTGGCCACTGCGGGCGATTTTATCCGGTCGATGGCGGCAAGAGAGTCGGCCGCTTCGGCTCTGAGTGCGGTCGGGAGGCAGTCGATGGCTTTGTAGAGATAATCGTCAATCTCCTTCCATGACTGTTCTACCTTGCGGAAGGGTGCCGAGGAGCGGGCGGCAAGAAATTTGTCGGTGTCATATTTATCCCAGTTGGCAAGATGCGTCTTTATATCCATGCCCTGGGTGTGTTCGGCAATCAGGCCCAGTTCAAGGGCGAAGGCTATCGACTCGGTGCTTTCGCGCTTGATTTTGCCTTCGCGCAGCCATTTTGAGTAGAGGCGTGAGAGAGCTCTGAACTTGGCCATGCGTATCGGAGAGCTTCCGTAGCCGTAAATCCAGGTGTCGCCTATTTCGGAGGTCACGACCGGGAGGGTGTCCTTATGCTTTCCGAGAGCCTCGGCAATCTCGTTGAACGAAGCCGCGATGATTTCGGCATTGGGATAGCGCTGCCGAAGTCCGGCATATATGTTCTTTACCGCCTCATAGGAATGGGGGCCATGGTTGTCGCCGGTGAAGTTGACCGATATTACGGTCTTGCCATCGGGCAGAATATCCTCGGTGCCGTAGTCCTGCTGATACACGAGCATTATCTCATTGCCGTCGGGGTCGCGCCAACGGCAGAAGGAGGGCACAGCGGGAATGGGACACGCCGGATTCACTCCGATGTGGAGAAATTTCACACCGTTGCGGGCCAGAGGCGCTATTATGCTGCGGGTGTGGCCGGGCACGTCGGTCATTTTGGCGGCAATAGTCTTTTTGCCATATTTTTTGTCGAGCAGGCGCGCTACTCTGAGGTTGGTTTCAAGCAGATCCTCGGTCATGGTCTCGGTCTCTACGGTGTAGGGCACAGCGTTCCATACTATGTCGCCACGGCGAATGGCATCCTCGAGGCGTTTCACGTCCGCATCGGAAGCTGAATTGAGATAATTCCATATAAGCCAGGAGCCGGTGGTCCACACATATCTTTCGCCGGAGCCGTCGGCGCGCAATTTTTCTCCGACTTCGAGTGCTTTAGGAATAAATTCGGTAAGATAGCGTTTTTCCACAACCGAACTCAGATCGGTGAAGCCCACATCGAGATGGGTCTTGAACACGGCATAGACTCTGGTCACATCCTTGTTCTGCGCCGCGGAGGCATAGCCAAGCGCACAGAATGCAAGCAGCAGAAATGTGATAATGTTTCGTTTCATGGCAATAATAATGAACGGTAACAAAATTAGCAAACGGCGGGGGAACCGGGAATGCAATATTTTATGATTCGCGTGTATCATTCTGCGGAATTGCCATAAAAAACGCCGCATCGGGTATCCCGTCCGATGCGGCGTTACGTATATCATATACGTGTATTATATTGGAAACCTATTGGAAAATCAGCGGATGAACAGAAGTTCGCGGTATTTGGGAAGGGGCCACATCTGGTTGTCGACCATCAGCTCGAGCTTGTCGATGTGGTAACGGATGGTGTCCATGCAGGGCACCACGGTGTCGTGGTAGGCTATGGCTTTTTCGCGCTCGCTATCGAGCTTGTTGGCGCGGCGGCGTGCGTCTACCATCTTTTCTGTCTCGGTTTTGATGGTGGCTGTGTGGCGCGCAATCTTAGCCACTGTCTCCATCTCGCCGCGCGACATCTCGTTGGCCTGGTCGGCGGGGAAAAGCGCTTTCATCTTAGCTATGTTGTCGAGTAGAATCGACTGGTAGCGTATTGCTACGGGGAGCACGTGGTTCAGGGCGAGGTCGCCGAGCACACGGGCCTCGATCTGTATCTTCTTGGTATACATCTCCCATTTCACCTCGTTGCGGGCTGCAAGCTCTACCTTGCTGAACACGCCGGTGTTGCGGAACATCTCAACCGATTTCGGGCTTAGATATGCGTCGAAAATGGTTGCGGCGTTGGTGTTGCAGTCGAGTCCGCGTGCGGCAGCCTCGGCTTTCCATTCCTCAGAATAACCGTTGCCGTCGAAATGTATGGCTTTGCACTGCTTGATGAGCACGCGTATCTCCTCTATGAGGGCGGTGTTGAGGTCCATGCCGGAGGCAATGCGGCTGTCCACTTTTTTCTTGAAGTCCATCAGCTGGTCGGCCACGGCGGCGTTGAGGGCAATCATGGCCGCGGCGCAGTTGGCCGACGAACCCACGGCGCGGAACTCGAAGCGGTTGCCGGTGAAGGCGAAAGGCGACGTGCGGTTGCGGTCTGTGTTATCAAGGGTTAGCTCGGGTATCTGCGACACGTTCAGCCGCAAGCCCTCGCGGTTGTTCAGACGAGCGAGCTCGGCGTTGCTCGAGTGCTCTATATGGTCGAGGATGGAAGCAAGTGCGGTGCCGGTGAATATGGAGATGATTGCAGGAGGAGCTTCGTTGGCGCCGAGACGGTGGGCGTTGGTGGCCGACATGATTGAAGCCTTGAGCAGCGCGTTGTGGGCGTGCACGGCCGCCATCACATTCACCGTGAAGGTGATGAACTGGAGATTCTCCGTGTCGGTTTTGCCGGGGGCGAAGAGCAGCACGCCGCGGTCGGTTCCGAGGCTCCAGTTGTTGTGCTTACCCGATCCGTTGATGCCTGCGAAAGGCTTCTCGTGAAGGAGCACGCGGAAATGATGGCGCGAGGCCACTTCGGCCATCAGCGACATGAGAAGAAGGTTGTGGTCATTGGCCAGATTCACCTCTTCGAATATGGGCGCGAGCTCGAACTGGTTGGGGGCAACCTCGTTATGGCGTGTCTTGGCGGGAATGCCAAGTTTGTGGCATTCGATCTCGAGGTCGAGCATGAAGGCTTCCACGCGCGATGGGATTGCTCCGAAGTAGTGGTCCTCGAGCTGTTGGTTCTTGGCCGATTCATGACCCATGAGGGTGCGGCCGGTAAGCATGAGGTCGGGGCGGGCGCTGTAGAGCGATTCGTCCACCAGGAAGTATTCCTGTTCCCATCCCAGATACGATTTCACGTGGCGCACCTCGGGGTCGAAATACTGAGCCACGGCTGTGGCGGCGCGGTCAACGCTGTTGAGGGCGCGCAGCAACGGGGTCTTGTAGTCGAGGCTCTCGCCGGTGTAGGATATGAAGATAGTGGGAATGCACAGTGTGTTTCCGAGAATGAAAGCGGGCGAGGAGATGTCCCAGGCGGAGTAGCCGCGGGCCTCGAAGGTGTTGCGGATACCGCCGTTGGGGAAGCTCGATGCGTCGGGCTCCTGCTGAACGAGCAGCTTTCCGTTGAATTTCTCGATCACGCTTCCTTTGCCGTCGTGTTCCACGAAGGCATCATGTTTCTCGGCAGTTGTCTCGGTGAGGGGCTGGAACCAGTGGCAGTAGTGGCGTGCGCCGTTGTCGATAGCCCAGCGTTTCATGCCTTCGGCCACGGAATCGGCCACCTCGCGCGGCAGCGGTTCCTTATTGTCGATGGCGTAGATAAGGGCATCGAATGTTTTCGCGGGAAGATACTGGAACATCTTCTGGCGGTTGAACACATACTTCCCGTAATAGGTTTCGGGACGTTCTTTGGGAATTTCCACCGGCTCGGCCTTGCGGTTGAAGGCTTCGTCGACAACTTTGAATCTTAACTGTGACATAACGCTTGTTATTTGTTAAAGATTGAATAAAAAAAGTTTAGACTGTTACTTTTTTATTTTGAAGTATAGAAAAGTCATTTGAAATCGAGGCGGGATAGCCGGAGGCATGCTTCTTCTGTGGCATCGGCCGAGGAGAATGCCGTGAGCCGGAAGTAGCCCTCTCCGGCGCGGCCGAATCCGGCTCCTGGAGTGCCGACAATGCCGGCGTGCTCCATAAGATAGTCGAAGAATTTCCATGAGGAGGGTATTTCTTCAGGAGTCTTGACCCAGATATAGGGCGAATCGACACCGCCGTAGGCTTTAAGTCCAGCTTCAGACAGGCCTTTGAGCAACATCGAGGCGTTGCGGCGGTAATATTCGATAGTGGCGGTTACCTGAGAGCGTCCCTGCGGTGAGTAAAGCGCTTCGGCTGCACGCTGGGAGATATATGAGGCACCGTTGAATTTGGTGCACTGGCGGCGGTTCCAGAGTTTGCGGAGCTCTACCTCGTGTCCCGAGCCGTCGATTCCTTTGAGGGCGGATGGCACCACGGTATAGCCGCAGCGCACGCCTGTGAATCCGGCTGTCTTGCTGAAGCTCCGGAATTCGATGGCGCAGCGTTCGGCACCTTCTATCTCGTAGATGCTGCGGGGTATGCCGGGGGTGTGGACGTAGGCTTCGTAGGCCGAGTCAAACAGCAGCAGGGCGTTGTGGGAAAGGGCGTAATCAACCCATTTCTTCAGCTGCTCGCGTGTGAGCACGGTTCCCGTGGGGTTATTGGGGAAGCAGAGATAGATGATGTCGGGCGAGGTGACGGGGAGCGCGGGCACGAAATCGTTCTCGCCGGTACAGGGCAGGAATTCGATTCCGCTCCAGCCGCCGTCGGGCAGGGGCTTTCCGGCACGTCCGGCCATCACGTTGGTGTCCACATACACCGGGTAGACCGGATCGGTTACAGCCACGCGGCAGTCGCGGGCCAGAATGTCGCCGATGTTGCCGGTGTCGCTTTTGGCACCGTCGCTTATGAATATATCGTCGGGCGAAATGTCTAGTCCCCGTTCGCAGTAGTCGTGTTCGGCTATCGCTTCGCGCAGGAATCCGTAGCCCTGCTCGGGACCGTAGCCGTGGAAGGAGTCGGATGAGGATTCGTCGTCCACGGCCAGGTGCATGGCCTCGATTGCCGCGGGACAGAGCGGACGGGTAACGTCGCCGATTCCCATGCGGATTATTTTTTCGTCAGGGTGTGAGGCAGTGAAGTCAGAGACTTTTCTTGCTATTTCGGAGAAGAGATAGGACTGCGGAAGAAGCGTGAAATTGTCGTTGACCCTTATCATGATATGAATGTTAATGTGGTTAGTCTTTCAGAAAATACCGCCCTTCAAACACTGTGGCGGCTGGCCCTGTCATCAGCACATTTCCCTGTGGCGTTATCTCTATGTCGAGATCGCCGCCTCTGAGCTTTATCCGGCAGCCGCGCGGGGCACGTCCGGTGGTGAAGGCCGCTACAGCCACGGCACACGCGCCGGTACCGCAGGCCATCGTCTCTCCGCTTCCGCGCTCCCACACTCTCATGGTTATCTCGCCGGGAGCGGTGACCACCGCGAATTCTATGTTTGCACGGTCGGGCCACATGGGGTGAGTCTCCAGTTCGCGGCCTATGCCGTGCACGTCAAAACCTTCGAGCGAGTCGAGAAACACCACTCCGTGGGGATTGCCCATGGAAACGGCCGTGAGCGAAAGCTCCCCGGCCGAGGTGGCAACGGGAGCGTCGATCATTCTGTCGGCGGTATGGTTTACGGGGATTTCGGGGCAGAGGAGTGAGGGGAATCCCATGTCGACCGTCACGCTGTTTACGGAGCCGTCGGCCTCGGGATGCAGTGTGAGGGTCTTGATGCCGGAAAGAGTCTCGAGTGTTATCACCGATTTGTCGGTCAGGCCGTAGTCATGCACATATTTGGCCACGCACCGGCTTCCGTTGCCGCACATACGGGCTTCGGAACCGTCGGCATTGAAAATGCGCATTCTGAAATCGGCTATCTCCGAGGGTAGGATAAGGATTATACCGTCGGCACCCACACCTGTGTGGGGTCGGCTCATCTCAATCGAAAGTTGCTCAATGAAGGGGGGAGTTCCGTCGGGGCAATGCATATAAATGTAATCATTGCCTATCCCATGCATTTTGGTGAACAGCATCTGCTGTCCGTAATCACCATTTCTGGACATATTCAATCCGACGCTTTTTACAGGGCGCAAAGTTATAATTTTTCTCTTTTAACTTCCAAGAAAAAATCAAAAAAGATGCGGAGGATTTTTCAAAAAATAATTGAGGAAAAATATCTATTTTTGTGTACGGTTATCAGTAACCCCGTATTAAACGCCTTAAATTCTTGTAACATGAAAAGATATCTTGTGTTTTTTGTTGTGGCCATAGGACTGTCGTTTATGGCGGCAGCCGGTAGTGCCGATATGGTCCACAATCTCATACCCGCTCCAAAAGAAATCCGGGAGGGGAACGGCAAGTCGATGAAGCTTAAAAGTGTGGATGCGAGAATAGATCCCCGGATGGATATTGCTCCCGAAGGTTATACTCTTAAGATTAAAGGGGGAGGTGCTGTGATCCGGGCGCGCGACGCCCGGGGCCTGATATGGGGCAAAGCCACTCTGAAGCAGCTCACCGGCGCGGACGGCCGTGTGCCGGAAGTCACCGTCAGGGACTGGCCTGCGTTTTCCCTGAGAGGATTCATGCACGACAACGGACGAAATTTCAGGAGCGTGGACACTCTGAAACGTGAACTCGACCTGATGTCGGACTACAAGATAAATTCCTTCCACTGGCATCTCACCGATTATCCGGCCTGGCGAATCGAGAGCAAGGCATATCCGCGTCTTAACGACCCGGCTTATCAGCGCAAGGGCCGCGATACGGGCCGCTTCTACTCCTACGACGAGATACGCGATGTGATAGCTTATGCCAAGGAGCGGGGCATAACCGTTATTCCGGAAATCGACATGCCCGGCCACAGCAGTTATTTCGACGCCGCTTTCGGCTTCGGAATGGCGTCGCCCGAGGGGATGAAGGTGCTGGAAGTGTGTCTGAAAGAGTTTTTTGACGAGATAGGCGATGAATGTCCCTATATACATATCGGCTCCGACGAGGTTCATATTTCGAATCCGGAGGAGTTTATGGGATTTGTGGAGAAGATAGTGAAGGATTCGGGCCGCACGCCGGTGTCGTGGAATCCTGGCCTTCCGGTGTCCAACTCAACCGTGCGCCAGATATGGTCGGCAAAAACAGGAGAGGAGATAGAGGCGTCGGGCACGTATTCCGGCCCTTATATCGACTCCTATCAGGGTTATCTCAACCTTGACCATCCCATAGGCAATACCACCCGCTATTTCCTGCACCGCCATTGCGGCAAGGAGGCCGGCGACAGCCTTGCTCTCGGAGGAATTCTCTGCCTGTGGAATGATGTGAGAGTGGCCGACAAATCCCGTCTTTTCCCTCACAACGGTATGCCTGACGGCCTTCTGGCTTTTGCGGAAAGCGTGTGGTGCGGAGGCGAACGTTCCATTTTGGCCGATGAAAGCATGACGCCGATGCCGGACACTGAGGCTTATTCGCGGCTAAGGGAGTTTGAGTCGCGTCTGGCATGTCACCGCGACAGCTTTCTTTACGACTGGGATATGCGGTGGGTGGCCAACGCGGATATTCCCTGGCGTGTAACCCTCCCGCAGGCACGCGGCACGGCGCCCGAGCGCATGGAGTGGCGCGACGTGCAGGGCGGCGTGGTGGATATCCAGAAACTGTGTGAGAAGAATGGCGTGGAACTGCTGCCGACCATGGACGCATGGATGACAACGGAGATATATGCCGCGCGTGACACCACCATAGAGGTGTGGGTGGGCTTTGAGGCTCCCGCGCGCTCCGACCGCATGTCCGACGGAATAGGATATCAGGGCCTATGGGAGGCGCAGGGACGTCTGTTTTCAGGCGATACTGAAGTTTTCCCGCCTAAGGCATGGAATGAGCCTGGGAAATACCGGTATTTTAACCATACCTGGCATCAGCCCGAGCCAGAGGAGGCACCATATACCGACGAGCAGCTGTGCTGGATGAGAGATGCCGCCAAAATACCCCTGAAAGCTGGATGGAACGAGATAAAGCTCTACTGTCCGAGGGTGTTTCCGGGGCGTAGCTGGATTGTGACGTTTATTCCTCTGACTGTTGACGCCAACGGACACGTGAGCGAGCCTTCGGGAATAAAGTATCGCCGCAAATAAATGAATCAGGGAAGTCTCCCTATCACCTAGCCGTGTCAGAACGGGTAGCCGATGGCGAGATGGAAGGCAAGCGACTTGCGGAAGGATTCCATGTTGTAGTAGCCGCCGCGGCCGGTGGCATACGGGGCGTGTATGCCTATTCCGAGGTCGCCGCGCACCACAAGCATGCCTATGTCCACACGCAGACCCACGCCGGTACCGGTGGCAAGGTCGCGGAAGAAGCGGCTGCCCTGAAGCTCTCCGCCGGGACGGTTGGGGTCTTTTTTGAGAAGCCAGACGTTGCCTGAGTCGAAGAACACGGCTCCGTGGAGCGGCCCGTAGATGGGGAAGCGGTATTCCACGTTGAACTCAAACTTGAAGGTACCTGTCTGGTCGAAGTAGCCGTTCACCTGATCCTTTGGAACACGGTAGCTGCCGGGACCTATGGAGCGCACGGTAAAGGCTCGGATGGAGTTGGCGCCTCCCACGTAGAACTGTTCGCTGTAGGGCACCTGTGAGGAGTTGCCGTAGGCATGCGCCGCACCCACGGCGGCACGGCTCACGAGCCAGTGGTCGCCCGAACCGAGGCGGCGGTTGTAGATGAACTGCGTGGAGCCCTTGACGAACTGAGAGAACGGTATGCCGAAGAGTTTCTTCTCTCCGCGCTGTCCCGCCATACGGTAAATGCTCCAGAAGATGTTGCCTGCCTCCTGGATGGTGAACTGCCAGTTGATTCCGTTGTCGGGGTCGATCATGCGGTCGTAGGTGTAGCCGAATGCCATCTGGGGTATGAACTGGCTGCGGAAGCTCTGCGCTATCGCCTCGTTAGCGTTCATTATGGAGTCGAACTCCTCGGTGGAGTGCATGAGGTTGATATAGGTGATTTTGAAGAGAGTCAGGGTGTTGTTGACATGGCGGGTGGCTCGCCAGTCGTAGTTGAAGGATGCCTCGAAGCGTGCCATGTTGAAGTAGTGGGGACGGTTGAGGAGGTCAGCGCCGAGGGTGATACGGGTCCAGTTGAGTTCGCGGCGCGTGCGCGGAATAAAGCGTGGCGCAAGCAGGCGGGGGAATGCCAGGGAGGTCTGCAGGCCCACCTCATAGGAGTTGAATATCGAGGAGTGGCCGTGGCCTGTCTGCCATTCGTAGCTGCCGTTGATTCCTACTGAAAGCTTTTCTCCGCCGCCGAAAATATTGTTGTCGGTGATGCGGAAATTCAGTCCTGGGCCGATATAGCTGTTGCTCTTGGAGGTGGCGTTGACCTCAAGTATGGCTTCAAGAGGAGCATCGAATGTACATTCTATCTCTACGTTGAGCACGTTGGCGCGCGTGGAATCGGGAATGGCGTTGATTTCTATACTGTTGAATATTCCCAGGCGCGAGAGGTAGGTCTGGGTGCGGTTCATGTCGCGCACCGAGAATGTCTTGCCCTCGCGGAAAGTGATGCAGCCCGGAATCAGGTTGTCGCGCAATTTCGAGGGGAGCATGCGTATAATGGTTCCGCGGCGCGTCTCGGTGGTGTCGGGGGTTCCTCCACCCTGGTTGCGGTAAATACGTGTGGTGATGTCGCCGGTGGTCCAGCGGCTATTGGCGCCGGGGGGCATATTCCTTACCGTGACCAGTCGCATGGCTATTCTCTGGGGTGTGATGGTGCTGTCGGCCAGAAACTCCAGATATTCGGGACGGAAGAAGTAGTATCCACGGTTGCGTATGGCATTGGTGATGTTGACGCGCACGGCATTTAACGAATCGGTGCAGTAGCGGCTGCCGGGACGGAAATATTTGCTTTTCGCAGCCACCGAGTCTATCAGATGGTTGAGGCGGCAGGTGTCGGGGAGCAGTTCAACGGAGTCAATGAGATATTCCGGGCCGAGATTCACATCGTAGAGGATGCGTGCCTTTTTGGGGTTTTTTCCCTTGATGAGCTGATAGGATGCCGAACCGGAAAAATAGCCGTTGTTGTCAAGAATCTCGTCGATCATCTTTGTGCGCACCTCGGGGCGCACGTCGGAGATGAGCACCGGCTCGGCCACGAGCTTCTCGTAGAGCCAGTGGCGGAAGCCCTTGGGAGGATTCGGCCAGTTGTTGTAGACCCAGAGCCCCAGGGGGAAGGGATAGCGTATATAAGGGGATATGAGGGAATTGTTAGGCTTTACGTTCACGGCATCCTTCACATCGGAGGCTATGCCGGGCGCGGGCTTCTCCTTCCCTTCGGGTATGATGTTGATTTTCTTCACACCGGTATAGAGAATGTCGTCAGGGCCGAGGCGCTTTGTGGTGGAGCATGCGGCGGCAATGGCGGTCAGCGCCATGACAAGGAGGAGGCGCAGAGAGGCTGAAAGGATACGTGAGGTCTTCATTTCTTGTCAATTTTTTTGGAGACTACAGATGTGCCGGTTGAGTCGGCGGTCACGGATTTCTCGAGCGGCGGAAGCTGCCTGGGCGGACGGCGCAGACGGAAGATGTCGCGGAAACTGTTGATTTTGCGGCGTAGCACGAAGCCCACGCCGGTCTGGGTGATCTCTCCCTCGAGAATGCTCTCGTAGCCCACATGGCGGAAGAGACGCACATACATCGAGCCGCTGCGGTTAAGCATATACTCAAACGAGATGTCGTTGATGAGATTCTGCGAGAAGTTCTCGTCGGCATCGGCATCGGTGGAATAGTTGCCGCCGACCACAATCTTTATGCGGTCATTGAAGAGCGATTTGCTCACGCGGTAGGAATAGCTGGTGGTGGTGGAGCTGCTGCCGTCGGTGGTCTTGTCATACTGGTCTATTCCGAAGGAGATGTCCACACCCTTGATGTTGTTGGCCGCCCATGAGTTGATCTGCGACTCCAGGAACGAGAACAGCTGGTTGCCGGAGAGGTTGGCGTTGCCTTTGGTGCCGGGGCCGGTGTAAACGTTGTAAAGGAGCATGTTCATGGCCTGGTTGGCGCGCTGCTGGGGCGACATGGAGGAAAGCTCGTTCTCGATGGTAAGGTCGTCGTTGGTGGAGAGGTCGAACGCCACGTTCATATCCTGAAGGGTGTTGGTGACCGAAAGCGATATGTCGAAGTTGACCAGGCGGGAGTTCTGGCCCTGCTGGGTAACGTTGGCTTTCAGACGGTCCACGGCCTTGATGTTGAGCACAGGGTTGAGCATCGGGCCGTTGAAGGCTATATAACTGCCTTCCTGGAAGGTGAAGTTTTTCTCTGACATGAAGGGTGGCGAATAGCGCACGAAACCCTTGTTGATGTTGAAGCGGCCGATGATGCGTCCGTCGCTCATCGGGGTCATGGTGTAATTGAGGGTGCCTTCGCCCTCTATCGACGCCTTGTTCTTGCCGTCGGGCGAGATGTCCACGTTTATGGTCGAGCCTGAGGAGACGGTGAGAGCGGCATCGAGATTCATCATCATCTGCGGTTTGACTATGGTATCGGCTTCCTGGACCTGAGTGGTGTCGGAGAACTGGACGAAACGCACCATCGAGCTCTCATTGCGTGACACGATGCGTGAATCCGTGGCGCCGGTCATCACATAGGTGACATTTGTGCCGGGGAGTATATTGAGGCGAGCATCGATATCGAGGAAACTCATGTTGCCCTTGACGGATGCGTCGAGATCCACAAAGGCCTTGCCGTAGACGCTGGCACCGCGCGGACGCGAGGAGTTGACAATCTGCATGTCGGAGGCCTTGGCCGTGAGGTCGATTATCACGTTGGTGAGACGGCGTATGTCGACGGTGCCGTTGAGAGCCAGGTCGTGGCCGTTGAGACCGCCTATGGTGAAGTTGCTGAAACGGACCACGTTGCTGTCCACAGGCACCTTTTCTTCTGAGAAGGGATAGCTTGCGCCTGTCATTCCCACTTTCACAGCGGTGGAATCGAAATCAATGAATCCGTTGAACACGGGCGAGGCCATGTCGCCGGTTATTTTCATCTGGCCGTTGAGCACTCCGCTCAGCTGAGCCACATCCTTGGGCAGGAAGGGATTGACAGTGCGCAGCGGGAACCGTATCATGGAGAAGTCCAGAAGGAAAGGAGTGGCAAGGGTGCTGTCGTTGAGCACACCGTTTGCTGTGATCACTTTCACGCTGTCAACCAGAAGGTCAACGTTGGCGTGCAGTCCGCGGTTGCCGGTGCGCACGTCGGTTCGCAGGGTGAATGATCCCACGCGGTCACGGCCATAATAGAGGTCGTTGAGATCAATGTTGCCGTTGCCGGTGAATTCGGATATATGGCGCGGATCCCAGTGGACGAGCATGTCGGCACCGAGAACGCCTTTTATCGGAGGCGCGAAGGGTGAGATGGAGAGCCAGTCGGCGAGATTGATGTTGTCCAGGCGTATCCTCACGTCGTCCTGACTGTTCATGTCGTGGAGCCCCAGGGTGTCGGAGGCTTCGGCGTGGGCGGTGCGCAGGCTCAGCATGCTGCTGTCGCATTTCAGCTCCAGATTGGCGTCGAGATGCTTGTGGGGGAAGTTGAACGAAATGAAATTGTCAGTGTTCAGACTCCATTTCTTGTAGCCGATTACCGGCGAGCGGGGCACGAGTTTCACCACAAGCGAGGAATCGGGCTTCATTACCGAAGTGAGGCCTATGCGGAAGCCCTGACGGTCGGAGATGTTGCGCTGGTCGATCATGGCAGCAAGGCGGTCGCCGCCAATGAAACCGTTGAGGTTCACGTGGGCGAAGTCGTCGAAAGTACCCTTGCGGTTGTTCATGGCGAGGGTGTAGAGGAGATAGCGTCCGCGCTGACGGCCGGAGAATGTGATGGTGTCGGTGCGCACTGAACCGGAAGTGAGTCCGAGCACATGCGATGAGAAACTGATAAGCGAATCGTTGCTGAGGGTCAGACGGGCCGATTTCAACGATATTTTACTCGATGCGAGGTAGCGTGCCACAAAGTTGTCGCTGCTCATGTTCATGTTGAGCTGCATCTGTGGCAGGGTTGACTGCAGTGTGTCAATGTCGATTCGGAATGAGGCGAGGCTCTTATTCAGTATATCGGAGGAGATGGCGAATGAGCGTGTGAGGGAATCGAGGCTGCACTGGGCCTGGAAATCGGCGGTAAGATCGCCGGTGGAGAGCTGGGCGGTGGTGGCCGAGTCGGCCTTTAACGAGGCTGTGATTTTCGGCGCCGTAATGCGGTCGTCGCCCAGTGTCCAGTCCAGACGGTTCAGGGTGGCGCGGGCGTCGATGAAGCCTGTGCGCGGGTCGAACGAACCGTCGGAATCCAGCTGCATGGCTCCGAACATGGTGTTGTCGGCAAGATGGAATGCCTGAAGGTCGATGTGCTGCACGTCGCCGTCGAGCTGCCAGCGGTAGTCGCCTTGCGCGAGGTCGCATGAAAGGGTGGCGTCCATGTCGAGAGCCGGGTTGCGCGAGAGAATGTCGGCGTTGAGCATCGATTTGTCGAGGCGCGCGTTTACGGAAACATTGCGCAGCTCCTCGCCGTTGTAGACGGCACTGCCGAGATTGACAGCGGCTGTGAGGGAGGTGGCGGGAGAGAATACGTCGTAGCCGTGGCCCTTGGCCTGGGCAGTGAGGGTCACGTTGCCTACTCCGAGGGATGGCATGAACGAAGCCACCGGGAAGTTCCTGATGTCGATGGTGGCGTCGTAGCCTTTGGCTTTCTGCTGCCAGCGGCCGTCGAGAGCCATATTGCCCTGGCCGGTGATTACGGCCACCTTACCGTCCACCAGTCCGGGCGAATAGTTTATGCGGCCTTTGATGCGCGTGGGCGGGATGTTGATCTCGCGGGCCATTTTCGCTTCAAGCAGGGTGGGTTTGATGAAATTAACATCGGTCAGGGTGCCGTCTATATCCACGCGGCCGTTCATGCGGTTGAAGTCCATGGGATTGTCGATATGGCCGGAGGCGAGCACCGAGAGGTAGCGGTGCATCGAGGCGCTGACGGTGTCGATGTCGAGGCTGCCCGAGGTGCCGTGAACGCGGGCGCGCAGGTTGATGTCGGAGGTGCGCGGCACGCTTCGCAGCATGGGCGAGAGTGATGGCATGAACATCTCCACGTCGGCCAGGCCTATTGTCCCGTCGGCATCGAGCCGGAGAGGCAGAGAGGGGTCGCGGACGAGATCGCCCATGCCCATCCTGCCGTTGAAGTCGAGGTGAGAGAAAACGGTGGAGAGTTTGAAATCGCGCGCCTCCATTGCCGAGGAGTCCATGGCGAATGTTCCGCTGCCCTGTATGGAAAGGCCGGAGCGTTCGCGGGCAGCGAGATGGCGCAGTGGCACGGTGATTTCCACGCCGCGGTTATAGAACGAGTCGACACTGAGGTCGATTCCCGTGGCCTCGATATAGTTTACGTCGAAACCTGGAACGGGTTGGGCTCCGCGCATGGCGTAGAGCGCATGGCGCCCCGTGAGGCCGAGATGACCGGCTGTAATGGTCCATGCATCGGCAGGCGTTGTTGCGCTGCTGTCAACGCGGGTGGAGTCGGTGCGTGGGCGGTAGGTTTTGAGAAATTCCGCGGAGGGGGTGAGATATGTAGCCGTCACTGAATCGACGGTAAGGGATGAGGCTGTGATTTTTTTGAGTCCCATGTCGATCATTCCGTCGGCCAGACGCGCCAGCGGCACGGTTACGTCCATGGAGTCGATGACGGGGAGCATGGCCATGCGGAAGCGTATGTTGCGCAGTTCTATATCGGGGGCGGAAATCCGCATGGGCTTGGAGGCAGCGGTGTCGGAGCGGGATTCGGTAACGGTATCTTTCATCAGAAGCACCACGTCGGCTCCGTCGAGCACTGTCGTTCCTACCGCAATGTCGCTGAACGAGAGATTGGACGATGTGGAACGGGTGGTGAAACTGTTGATTCTCGCCGTGAGCTGCATGGCGGAGTCGGGATTACCCATGCGGTACATTACATCGGAAAGCGAAGCTTCTTTCACGTCGAGGCGTCCGCGCAGCAGCGGAAGAAAGGCCAGGTCGAGGTTCACTTTAGAGGCATGGACCATGGTGTCGCCCGATGCCTCGCGCACAGTAGCGCCGTCGACCACGAGGGTGAGGGGGAATCGCAGGCGCAGATAGTCGATGGAGATGTCGAGCCCCGATGATTTTTTTACTTCCTTGACGGCAATGTCTTTAGCCAGGTTCTGTACGGCCGGGATATAAAGCGCCACCGGTATTATCACAACAATAGCCAGGACTATGGCGATAGCCCACAGCACCGTTTTTTTGATGATATGTAGAAATTTCCTCACAAATCAATAGTTTTCACGTAATCTTACAACGCCTCAGCGGCGCTGATAGTTTAGTGGAAATCAATACCAGTTCACGCCGTTGGAAAGAGAGGAGCGCTTGTCGTACTTGAGGTCCTGCAGGAGTGAGGAGTTGACGGAAATATGGAAATTGTAGCTTTTGTATGGGCCCACGGGCACGAAGCTTGCCGTCATGGTGAAGCAGTGGAGGTCGCGCGATATGTTGCAGTTCATATAGGCGAGCTTGTGGGTGTCGAAGTTGTAGCTGGCGGTGAATCCGAAATTCCAGTGGCGTGTGGGGCGGATGTTGCCCGACAGGCTGAGGTTCTGGGTGATTCGGCCGTCATATTCCATCTTGCGTTTGTTGAACTCGCCGTAACCGTAGCTCACGGAATAGTTGAGCGAGAGACTCCAAGGCACTTCCCATACCATGTAGCCGTTGGGGCCGATTTCGGTCTCGTTGGAATTCTCTTCGGTCTCGTCGTCGTCGCCTGGCATGCGTCCCCGCAGGGAGCCGCTGTCCTTGGGAGTAGCGTTGGAGGATTTGTTGTCGTTTTTGTCCTTGTCTTTGTTACGGCCGAAGAGGTTCTTGAAGGTATCGTTGTTGAAAGTGTAGGAGAATGATGTGCCTGTGCTTGAGAGGCGGCCGATGCCTTTGCCGGCTTTCCAGCGCGGGATGTTCACGCGCACGGGGTTTCCGGCGGAGTTGAGCTGGTAGGTGTAGACATCCCACACGGCCGAGAGGTTGAGGTTGAAGTTCTTTACCAGACGGAGCATCAGCGAGGTGTTGATGTTGCTCCAGTTGAGAGAGTCGGCGGCGAAGTTGTAGCTCTGGGATATGGAGAAGTTCTCTATGAGCGACACTTTTTTCTCGTCGATACTGTCGTTGTCTGATTTTACCTTCATCTCAAGGTTGTTGGCCAGTGAGAAGCTAACGGTACCGGTCTTTCCGGATCCGGGCACACCGAACAGAGAGTTGGGGAACAGCGAGTATTTGCGCTGCTGCATCTTGCCTTCGGTGTCGAGATAGTCGTAGGTGCCGTAATACCCGAAGAAAGGTGAACTGAAATCTGGGGCGGCCGTGAAGCTGACTGTAGGCGTCATCACGTGGCGGATCATCTTGATGCGGTCGCCGAGGAATTTCATCGGTTTCCAGAAACCGTATAGTTTGGTGGACATCGACACGGCGGCGTTGAAGTCCCATACGTTGTAGAAGTTATAGCTTGTGTCGCAGATCTCACGTGCTGCGTTGGGGTCCCACTGACGGCGCACTTTCGAGGAATACATGCGGTCGTTGATTGTGACGCTGGGAGTGATGTTCAGTACATTGAAGGCATTGAACGTGGCGGAAACGGGCACTGAATGACGCATGCCGTTACGCCAGTCCTTTATAAGGCTCTTCTTGAAGAATTCGTTCTGCTTGGCGGTCAGCGAGTTGTTGAACTGTCCGGAATATGACAGTTTGATTTTCTCATACCACCGCTCGTTGCCCACTGCACGCTTGCGCTTGAACGGGTTGGTCTGCGACATGGTGATGGTGAAGTTGGGGAACGACACGGCCAGAGTGGAGTCGTTGGAGCGCTGGGCGATGTTGGCGGTTCCTGAGAAGCTCCATTTCGAACCCGGCGGACGGTATGTGAAGTTTACGGTAGAGCTTTTGGTGTTCTCGGTGAAGGAGTTGCTGTAGTAGCTGTTGAGGTCGTTGCGTGAATAGCCCGATGTGGTGAAGTTTACCGAGGCCGAGAAGTTGAATATAGGATTGCTCTTAGTGTCCTGAGTGTGGTTCCACAGCACCTGGAAGTTGGTCTGCCGTGAGTAGTCGGGCAGTCCTTTGTCGCCAAGCACCGTGCGGAGATAGCTGATGTTGAAGCTTCCGGAATAGCGGTAGCGCTTCACGTAGGCCGACCGTGCCTGCAGTCCCCAGGAGCCTTTGGTGTAAAGCTCGCCGGTGAGGGCAAGGTCAATATTGTCGTTAATGGCGAAATAGTAGCCTCCGTTGCTGAGATAGAATCCGCGGTTGTAGTCGTCGCCGAAGGTGGGGAAGATAATGCCGCTGGAATATTTCTCGGAGAAGGGGAAATATCCGAAGGGAACGGCAAGGGGGAGAGGGAGACCGGCGAGCACCATGTAGGCCGGACCGGTCACAATGTCTTTTTTCGGGCGCACCTTCGCTTTGGTTAGCTGGAGGTAGAAGTGGGGGTCGTCGTGGTTGTCGCAGGTGGTGTAGCGACCGTTTTCGAGGTAGAAGGTGTTTTTGTCGATTTTCTTGGAGGTTCCTCCGGTGAGGTAGCCTTCGCCCTGTTCGGTTATAACGTCGGTGATGAAACCTTTCTCGGTCTTGAAGTTGTAACGCATGGTCTTCGACTTGTAGCTTGTGCCGTTGTCGGTGAATACCGGCGAACCCTGGACGGTTCCTGTGCTGTCGG
This sequence comes from Bacteroidales bacterium M5, assembly GCA_001689535.1. Classification (GTDB taxonomy): domain Bacteria; phylum Bacteroidota; class Bacteroidia; order Bacteroidales; family Muribaculaceae; genus Paramuribaculum. The sequence continues at coordinate 9,456 of LUJP01000079.1, read as the reverse complement.
GAATACCTACGGCGTAGACCATGTTGTTGTCGAGGTTCATCTCAATGTTGGCGGCGTCGAGCGATATGTCGCCGTAGGTCACCTTGCAATCGCCATAAAGGTTGGCGTTGTTCTGGCCTATGAGCACCATGGAGTCTTTGGCGGCAATGTCAACCTTGTTGTCGAGGTCGACTTTATAGCGGATAATGCGCGGGCCTTTTGCGGTGGCCGAAGAGTCGGTTGAATCGGCTGGCGCCGTGTGGTCGCTGAGACGCTCACGGCGCTTCTGCGCGTTGGTGAGATGTGGCAGAGAGTCGGCTGATGGAGCAGACAGGAGGGAGTCAAGGTACGCGTCGGCGCGCGCGGAATCGGCCGGGAGCTTGATAGGGGGCTCTGCGGCTGACTGTGCGGAACGTCCTGCTGATGCAGCCAGTGACATGGCCATAACGGCCACAGTGAGAATAATATATAGTCGGGATAACCTCAAGGAAATTCTTTGGAATGACTGGTTTTCGCTGCAAAGATAACACTACTTGTGGAAACGCCCAATTTTTTGGGCGTTTACTGAGGCAACATCTGCCGTCGCGGCGTAAAAAAAATATGCGGGGCAAGCATAGAGACATGCCTCGCATATTGTGTACGTTGCATTACGTGGAGGGATGGTGGAGAGTAGGGTGGTCAATAGGTGACCATGGGTTCGAGGGTGCCGGCCTGTTCAATCATGGCAGCCAGTTCTTTCTCTGAAGGAACGCGGCCGCAGAGGTTGCGGCGAGTGTTTACTTCCACCAGACGCTCGTGGAGATTGTCGGGGCGGCGGTGGCGGAATTCCTTAACGGTGTCCACTCCTGAAGCCTCGAGGAGCTCGGAGAACTGAGGACCTACGCCTTTGATGCGGAAGAGATCGGCGTGGTTGGTCCAGCGCAGGATTAGTTTGGGTGAGATTCCCGTTTCGAGAGCCAGTGCCTCGCGGCCCTGGAGTGTCTTGCAGCGCTCGAGGAGTTGTTCAACGGTGTCTACTCCGGCAGCGCCAAGCTTGGCGGCATATAGCTCGCCTACGCCTTCAATGTCAATTACACGGTAGGTCATAACAGTTTGATATTGGAATTAGTAATCTGTTATAATCTAACGTGCCGGCACGTGGAAGAGTTCAGCGGGCGAGGCGAATGAACGAGGAGGGCACGGGGGTCTCGAAAAGCATCTCGCGGCGTGTGACGGGGTGGATGAAGCGGAGAGTGCGCGCGTGGAGGGCCAGACGGTGGATGGGTGAGGCCTCGGCACCATACTTGCGGTCGCCTGAAATGGGATGACCTATGTCCTTCATGTGAACGCGTATCTGGTTTTTACGTCCGGTGTCAAGCTCCACCTCCAGCAGAGAGTATTCCGAGCCTTCCTTGAGGCGCGTCCAGCGGGTTACGGCGAGTTTTCCCTGCGAGGGATCGTCGGTGGAGAACACCTCGAACTGAGAGGTCTCACCGAGATAGCTGCGCACCACGCCATGCGGTTCTTCAACGTCGCCTTCCACCACGGTTACGTATTTGCGGTTGAGCACCATGTTGTTCCAGTTGTGCTGCATGGCTTCCTTGGCTTTTTCGTTTTTAGCAAACATCATGAGGCCGGAAGTGTCGCGGTCGAGTCGGTGGATGATGAAAATCTTATTGCGCGGATCCTTGCGCTTGAGATAGTCCTTGAGGATGGAGTAGGCTGTGCCGTCCTTCACCTTGTCGTTGCCCATGGAGAGAAGGCCGTAGCCCTTGTTCACCACCAGTATGTCGTCGTCCTCATAGACGATTTTGAGACGGCGGTTGTAGAACACCTGGAATTCGCGGGTGAAATTCACGCTTACGGTATCGCCCGGCTGCAGCGGATGGTTGAACTGGCTCACGGGATTGCCGTTGACTGCAATCTGGTTGTGGGCAAGCATCTGCTTGAGGCGCGTGCGCTTGATCTCCGGAAGATTTTCGGTGACGAATGGCAGGAGTTCGGCGGGAGTCTGTATGGAGAAGTTCTTTATGACATCGGGCTTGAACGATGCGGCCTGACGACTCTTGTTGGAAGGCATGGCGGAAGGGTGAAATGGTTATTTTTTACGGCTGGCGGTGCGGCGCACGGTCCGTTTGGGTTTGTTTTCCTGATTCTCCACGATGGCGCGGCACTCCTCGAGGGTGAGCGCGGCGGGGTCGGAGACGGTCTTCGGAATCTTGTAGTTGGAGCCTTTGTAGGCGATGTAGACTCCGTAGCGGCCGTTGAGAATCTGCATGTCGGGGTCGTCGGGGAAGAGTTTCACTTCTTTTTTTGCCTCCGCCTCTCGCTTGGCACGTATGAGGTCGATGGCCTCTTCGAGGGTTATCGCGGTGGGGGAGAGGGTCTTCGGAATTGAAACATATTTTCCGGAATGCTTCACATACGGGCCGAAACGGCCTACGCCAACGCTCACTTCCGCGTCCTCGAACGAGCCGAGGTGGCGCGGCATCTCGAAGAGCTTGAGGGCGTCCTGCAGGGTGATGTCGAACACAGACTGATCGGGACGCAGCGACGCGAAGCGGGGCTTTTCCTCATCGGTGCTCTCGCCTATCTGTATCACGGGACCGAAGCGGCCTATCTTAACCGAAACGGTCTTGCCTGTGGCCGGGTCGGTGCCGAGCACGCGTTCGCCAACCTTGTGCTCCAGGCGCATCTGGCTGGCGCGGGTTACCTCGGGGTGGAACACGTCGTAGAACCGGCCGATTTCGCCTTTCCAGCGAGCATCGCCTTCGGCAATGAGATCGAAGCGCTGCTCGAGGTTGGCGGTGAAATTGAAGTCGAGCACGTTGGGGAAATAGTCGGTGAGGAAGTCATTGACTATTATTCCGGTATCGGTGGGTATGAGTTTGCTTTTATCGGAGTTGATCACCACGGTATCGGTGGCGGTGGTCACGGTTCCGTCCTTGAGCGTGAGGGTAGCGGCCCGGCGTTTCTCGCCGGGGCGGTCGCCTTTCACCACGTATTCGCGCTGCTGGATGGTGGAGATGGTGGGAGCATAGGTTGACGGGCGTCCGATACCCAGTTCTTCCATTTTCTTTACCAGGGAAGCCTCGGTGTAGCGCGGAGGATGCTGGGTGAAGCGTTCGGATGCGGTGATTTCGGCAGCCTTGAGCTCTTCGCCTTTGTTTACTGGCGGAAGGGTGGAAGATGTCTCGCCGTCGGTGTCGGGAGTCTTGTCGTCGTTGCCCTCGAGATATACTTTCAGGAAGCCGTCGAAGCGGATTACTTCGCCTGAGCCGGTGAAATGTTCCTGACGGTCGGAGGGAGTGATGTCCACGGTGGTCTTCTCTATTTCGGCGTCGGCCATCTGGGAGGCTATGGTGCGCTTCCAGATGAGATTGTAGAGGCGACGCTCCTGCGGAGTTCCTTCGATATCGTGGTGGGATATGTAGGTGGGACGTATGGCTTCGTGTGCCTCCTGCGCTCCCTTTGACTGGGTGTGGTATTTGCGCACCTTAAGATAACGCTCGCCGAGCTCGTTGCGTATTTCGTCGGAAATTGTGGCAATGGCAAGCGAGGACAGGTTGAGCGAGTCGGTACGCATATAGGTTATGAAACCGGACTCGTAGAGACGCTGGGCCACCATCATGGTCTGCGATACGGTGAACCCGAGTTTACGGGCTGCTTCCTGCTGCAGGGTGGAGGTGGTGAATGGAGGGGCGGGGGATTTGCGGAGGGGACGCACGTTTACGTCAGTCACCTCAAACCGCGCGCGGGCGCAGTCATTGAGAAAAGCCTCGGCCTCTTTCTGGGAGGAGAGGCGCTTGGAAAGCTCTGCGCGCAGCTGTCGGCCGTCGGGGGTGGTGAACAGGCCTGTGACGCGGAAATACGGCTCGCTTTTGAATGCCTTGATTTCGTTTTCGCGCTCCACTGTGAGACGCACTGCTACCGACTGCACGCGGCCCGCGGACAGCGCGGGCTTTATCTTGCGCCAGAGCACGGGCGAGAGCTCGAAACCCACAATGCGGTCGAGCACACGGCGCGCCTGCTGGGCGTCGACCAGATTGAGGTCGATTCCGCGGGGATTGGCAATGGCGTGGAGTATGGCGTCTTTTGTAATCTCGTGAAATACTATTCGGCGTGTATTTTCAGGTTTGAGTCCGAGAACTTCGTAAAGGTGCCAGGCAATGGCTTCTCCCTCGCGGTCCTCATCGGAAGCCAGCCACACCATGGATGCCTGCGAGGCAGCCTTGCGTAGCGACTCCACCAGTTCTTTTTTCTCGGCCGGAATTTCGTAGACGGGACTGAAGTCGTGGTCGGGACCTATGGAGAAATCTTTCTTGCTGAGATCGCGTATATGGCCGTAGCTCGACATGACCTTATAGTCTTTGCCGAGAAATTTCTCGATTGTCTTGGCCTTGGCCGGCGATTCCACTATTACAAGATTCTTAGTCATTTTATCAAAAACATGAATTTCGGCGACAAAATTAGAAAAAGATATTGATTCCGCCATAACTCCTTAATAAAATGGAGTCATGGCGGTAAATACGGGTACTGCTCTAAAGATAAATATCTTTAGGCAAGAGGTAATCAGGAGCGGTACATCATGGCGGCCTTGAGGTCGGATGCCTCTTCCTGACCCTTGGTGAGGGCCACTATGGCATAGCCGAATTTGAAGGTGGCGCCGGGTCCGTTGGCTGTCACAAGGGTGTCGAGCACCTCCACGGGGTTTCCGGTGAAGTGGGCATTCGGAGCGTATGATTCAAATCCGGGATAGCAGGTGGCGGTGCGTCCGTCGAGCACTCCGAGCGGGCCGAGAACCACGCCGGGTGAAGCGCAGATAGAGGCTATGCGGCCCCCGCGGCTGAACTGTTCCTTGATCATTGCCGTGAGCTTGCTGCATGCGGCAAGATTGGTTGCGCCGGGCATTCCGCCGGGCATGATGAGCCATTCGGTATCGGGTGTGAGCTCCACATCGGCTATCACAGTGTCGGCTATTACTTTTATGGAGTTGGCACCCGTGACTTCAGGGGTGTCTTTTATGGAAACGAGAATGGTTTTGATTCCTGCGCGGCGCAGGATGTCGGCTGTGGCCAGAGCTTCAATTTCTTCGAAGCCGTCGGCGAGAAAAAGGTAGGAGTGCTTCATTGTCGGAATTGTAATTTGTTATGATTCGGGTATGGCTATGACTTGAGCAAATATAGGCAAAAGTCACAAGAAATTAACTACATTTGCAGTATAATAGTTCAAAAAAACATGAATCTTAACGGAATAATCAAGAGAATATTCTTAACGATACCGGTGGCGGCCGCAATGCTGACGGCGCTGACCGGATGTGACAGCAATAAGTGGCGTTCAGCCGAAGGAGCCGTATGGGCAACCTCTTATCACATAACCTATCACGGGTCGAAAGAGCTGCATGATTCCATAATCGCCGTGATGAAGGATGTGGAGATGTCACTTTCGCCTTTCAACGAGGCCTCGGCCATAAGCAGGCTGAACCGCGGGGAGACGGATTCGGTTGACGCCATGTTCATTCGGGTTTTCACCGTGTCGCAGCAGGTGTGCCGGGCAAGCGGGGGACTGTATGATCCCACGGTGGCTCCGCTGGTGAACCTCTGGGGGTTCGGTTATAAGAAAACAGGTATCGAACCCGACAGCAGTGCGGTGGACAGTTGCCGCAGCCTGGTTGACATTGCGTCGTGCCGTATAGAAGGCTCACGGCTTGTTCGTGGCAAGGAGGGAATGGAATTCGATTTCAGCAGCATTACCAAAGGCATGGGTTGCGATATGGTGGGCGAAATGCTTGTCCGCAACGGTGTGACCGACTATATGGTGGAAATAGGGGGAGAGATGGCTTTGCGCGGACGCAATCCTCACGGCGAGGACTGGCATGTGATGATCGACGCTCCCAAGGACGCTCCCTCCGTCCCCTCTGGACGCATAGCGCTTATAGGCATCACAGACTGCGGAGTAGCCACTTCGGGGAATTACCGTAACTACAAACTCACGCCGTCGGGACGCGTGTGGCACAGCATATCGCCCGTCACTGGCCGTCCGGCAATAACCACGGTGCTTAGCGCTACGGTGATTGCCCCCACGGCAATGGAGGCCGACGCTCTCGCCACGGCATGTATGGTCATGGAACCGAAAGCCGCGCTCGCCATGGTTGAAAGCATGGAGGGTGCGGAGGCTTTGCTGATAGCGGATAATGGCAAGGGAGGCTACCGGTTCGTGTCGACAGAAGGCTTCCCGGAGATTATGAAGTGACGGACGCGGCAGGGGCGTTCAATCGGTGATGACATATTCATCGACCACTGATGCGATAGCATCGTCATCAGGAAGCCAGCGCCCATCATCGTCGGCCGACATCTGGACGAGGTCCATCATCGGATAGTAGTCGCACTCGGGAAGATCCTGCTCGGGATCGGCAATGGCTACGTCGAAGTCGGTGCGGTCAATCTGGAGCTGCACATCATCGTCGTACTGCTGTTCTGACTCGATATATTCCTCGACCGTGCGGCGAATGGCTTCGGTGAGGGTTATGCGTGAGATTTTTTCTGCCATAGTGTATACGATTTTGGGGTAAAAGTACACAAAATTCTCAAACTTCAGGTCATAAAATGCGGCGAATGGTATCCTGAGCGGAGATTCACGAAGGTAATTTTGCGCCGTTATGAGAAATATTACTGAAATAATAGTGCATTGCACGGCCACTCCGGCTGGGCGAGCAGTGACTGCCGCGGAGGTAGACCGCTGGCACAGAGAAAGAGGTTTTGACGGTATAGGCTACCATTATCTTGTGGGGCTTGACGGAACGATAGAGGCGGGAAGGCCCGAGGAACGTGTGGGTGCGCATTGTCTGGGGCATAACGCACGTTCCATAGGCGTGTGCTATGTGGGCGGATGTGACAGGGAGATGCGCCCGGCCGATACCCGCACGGATGCCCAGCGCCGGGCGTTGCTGCGGCTGCTGAAGGCTCTGCTGCGCCGATACCCCCTGGCTTCAATCCGCTCGCACCGCGATTTCGCGGCCAAGGCGTGCCCGTCGTTTGACGCTACCGGGGAGTATGCGGGGCTCGGGAAGTAGGGGTGGGCCTATGCTGACGCCTTGTGCGGCATCGCGCTCTCCGAGGCTCCGCCGCAGAGAGAGGTAAAAGGATATCTTTCCCACAGCTGGCGCAGCGGGTTGTACAGAAATCGCGCCTCCGGCGCTTCCAAGGGGGTAATTTAGAAGGGCGATTTTCTTTCTGGGAGTGATGGGTGTAATGGGATGGATGGGGGCGTCGAGGAGGATATCGACGCTCCGTGTAGGCGGGGAGAATGAGGTTATGAGAAGATTGCGTGGAGGGTGTCGAAGCGGGCGAGGGAGTCGGAGCCGAAGCGGGCTATGGAGGAACGGACGCGGTCGAGGGGCTTGCGACGCATGTCGCCGCTCTTGGAGTAGAATTTGTCGGCGTAGCAAATCAGCTTTTCGAGCAGTGTCTCAGGCAGATAATCGCCGGGAGGGAGAGGGAGGTTCTGAGCCTGGATATCCTCGCGGGTGATTCCGGCGCCGGTGTGACGCTCGGCCACACGCGCCACGGTCTCGTCGACTCCCAGCTGGCGAAGCAGGCTCGCACCTATCACGCCGTGGGCAAGATACGGCTCCGTTCCATGGCAGTGTATGGACGGGGCATCTGTACGGAAAATGCCGATATCGTGGAGCATCGCGGCCTCTTCTATTGCATCGGGGTCGAGCGATAGGTTGTGCCTGCGGGCTATGTCCAGAGCCAGATCGGCCACCGAACGGCAATGGCGCATATAAATATCCCGCAGGGGTGATCCTGCGGGATAATATTCAGAGATTATTTCCTGATAATGCATGTCAGTCGTCAACGTTTACCACCGAGGTCCATCCATGAATATCGGGTTCTTCGCCGTACTGAATGGCCTGGAGTTTCTTGTATAATTTGGTTACGATGGGGCCGGGACGGCCGTCGGGAGCGATGACGTATTTTTTACCGGTGTCAAGGTCGTCGATCTCGCCTATGGGCGATGCCACGGCAGCTGTTCCGCAAGCGGCGGCTTCCTCCACATGGTCGAGTTCGTCGACCGTGATATGGCGCTGCTCCACCTCCATTCCCATGTCGCGGGCAAGTTGCATGAGGCTGCGGTTTGTCACCGAGGGAAGAATGGAGTCGGAAGCGGGGGTTATATATTTGCCGTCTTTTATTGCGAAGAAATTGGCCGGGCCGCACTCGTCGAGATATTTCTTTTCGAGGGGATCGAGATAGAGCATAGTGGAATACCCTTTCTCTTTAGCAAGCTGGCCTGACTTGAGGCTTGCCGCATAGTTGCCTGCGGTCTTGAATCGTCCGGTGCCTTTGGGGGCCACACGGTCGTATTGGCGCGAAATGCAGATCCTGGTGGGGTTGAAGCCGGATTTGAAATAGGGGCCTACGGGGCTTACGAATATCATGAAAAGATATTCAGTGGCCGGACGCACGCCTACGGTGGCCGACATTCCTATTTCTATGGGGCGCAGATAGAGCGATGCCCCGGTGCCGTAGGGAGGTATGAAGCGGGCATTGAGTTTCACCACCATTTCGGCCATTTTGCAGAAGATTTCCTCGGGAACCGGAGGCATGCAGAGACCCTCGGCCGACGAGCGGATGCGGGCTGCATTGTCTTTCATTCGGAATATGCGTACTTTTCCGTCTTTGCCGCGGAAAGCCTTGAGACCTTCGAAAATTTCCTGGCCGTAGTGGAGAGAGGAAGCGGCCATATGCATTTCGATTTTATCGGATGACGAAACTTCTATATCGCCCCATTTTCCGTCGCGGAAATAACAGCGAACGTTGAAATCGGTAGGTTGGAAGCCAAACGGAAGGTTCTTCCAATCGAGTTGTGCAAGTTCAATCATTATGCTGGGTTGTTAAAAAGCTTTTGCAAAAATAACAATTCTTTTATCATCAAAGTTGATAAAGCAACAAAAAAAGAATGAATGTGCAATCGGGAGCGAGGACTGTTGGGAGAATGATCTTCTGAAAAGCCCAGGCTTGCGCCTATCTGCGGCGTCGCGCTCTCCGAGGCTCCGCCGCAGAGTGGGGAGGGAGGGCTCTGCGTCCCACAGCTGGCGCAGTGGGTTGTACAAAAATCGCGCCTGCGGCGCTCCGTGGGTGAGTTTTTGCTAAATTTTCTGCTATTAGGGTGTTGGTTCGGATTTATTGGTTATATTCGCCGATGGAATGGTTTCGACCAATCCATGACATTCTGGAATAATAAGAAGCGTTATGCTTATCTTGCAACTTGAAAACCTGCGAAATTTTCTTTTGAGCAGGGATAGCATGGTGGTTCTCACGCGTATAGCGTGGACTGCTATTGTTACATCTGCTCACAGGCATTCTCAGGGCCATCAAGTTGGGACGTGGCATAGTTGGCTCACGTTTCCTTTTTATAACCAGTCTCTCCATCGAGCCAATAGAGAACCGTAAGAACTATGAATAAACTAAGAGGGTGTTTCATAACAACTGT
>LUJP01000108.1 GCA_001689535.1 Bacteroidales bacterium M5 | reverse complement strand
TCAGACACACTCAAAGAAACAGTATCGATGATAGCGGCATAATTCTGTTTGAGCAAGAAAAGCGAAATACAACCGACAGAAGCGGCTATACAAAAAAACAATCCCCACCCCGTTACCCCGCATAAGATACCGGCCACAAACGATAAGGTGACCGGAAGCAAGGGTACTGAGGCAGGAATTATTCTTGGCATTACTTAGAGCCAGATAGGAGCCAGATAACGCGCCATCGCGTATCCACCCGCTATAAGCCAGATAAACAGTATTCCGGCGAGTATGAATGGTTTTGCTCCAGCCTGTTTGAACTTGTCGGCTGATGTTTCGGCTCCGAGAGCAGCCATGGCCATCGTCAGGAGAAATGTGTCAAAATCATTGATGAAATTCACAATTCCGGCGGGGAGTAAATTGAGTGAGTTAAAACCTATTACCAGAAGGAATCCGAAAGCGAACCATGGTATGGCTACTTTACCTTTTGTCTCCGTGGTTTCTTTACCGGAAGACTTCTTCTTCGCCTTTGAAGCAATCCAGAATCCGAGGATAAGAAGAACCGGCACGAGCAGCATCACCCTTATCATTTTCACTATCACCGTCACCGGTGCCACCTCGGGCCCCATGGCATTTCCTGCACCCACAGCATGTGCTACCTCATGAAGGGTCGAGCCGGCAAAGATTCCCATCTGCTGAGGGTCAAGACCGGGGAAAAGGCCGCTTCTGTAGCATACGGGGTAGATAAACATAGCGATGGTACCAAATATAACCACCGTTGCAACAGCCACCGCTGTTTTATAAGGCTTGGTCTGAATTGTCGATTCCGCACCCAGAACCGCAGCGGCTCCGCAAATACCTGAACCTACAGATGTAAGCAAAGCAAGTTCCTCATCCATCTTCAGCAGTTTGCCAATCCATACACCGCCGAGTATGGTCACTGCCACTATTATAGTGTCTATTACAATTGCGGCTGTTCCCACAGCGGCTATATCGGCGAATGTCAGACGGAAACCATAGAGAATAATACCAAGGCGCAGCACTTTCTTCGAACAGAACTGGATGCCGGGAACCCACGTTTCGGGCAAATGCATCCTAAGGGAGTTCGAGTATATCATACCGAGCACGATACCGATAATCATTGGAGAAATGGAAAATTCCATCAACAGCTTTGCCTGACCTATATAAAAAGCGGCACACGCAAACAAAGCTATAAGCAGAATTCCATGGAGTTTAGAAGCTCTTTTTTCAGAAAACATAATTTTATTTTTGGGTTAGATTTATTGTTCATCATCATTCCATATTTCCCAGGAAAGCTCAGCCTGATGCAGAAGCATGCTGAAACCATTCTTCACTGTCGCCCCGGCTTTCGCACATTCTTTCATGAACATGGTGAGCGAAGGATTATAAACCATATCAAGACAAAGGCAATCAGAATTAATTCCTGAATAATCTATGGGCACACATTTTTGCTCATTGGGATGCATTCCCAAAGGCGTAGCGTTGACCAGAACCGAGATTCCGCCAAGAAGCTCTTTTGTCACTTCATCATACGAAAACATCCCGTCAGCAGGATGCCTTGAAACTCTCCAGCCCTCGTATCCCATACTCTCGAGCGCTATTTGGGCTGCGTTTGAGGCACCTCCCGTGCCAAATATCAGCGCTCGTCCTTTTCCATTGGCCAACACCGGCTCCAGACTTCTCTTCAGGCCACCTATATCGGTGTTATAACCATACAGCTGAAAATCTCCGGTGTGGCTGTTCCTGAAAATCTTGACAGTATTTACAGCCGAAGCCTTCGCCGCATCCTCGCTCAAGTGCGACAGATAAGGCAATATCTGCTGTTTATATGGACTCGTCACATTAAATCCCATCAAAGCGGGCTCCTCCGCTACTAATTCCACCACTTCCCCGATATCTTCAAGCTCAAAATTGCGATATTCACAATCAAGGTTTTCTCGCTTAAAAAAATCGTTGAAATATGTGTGGGAATACGAATGCCCTAAGGGATTTCCAATTAAGCCGTATAATCTTTTCACTGTAGGTGCCTTAAATTCATCCACAAAAATAATAATATTTCCAATTACTGCAATTTTAATATTTGCAAATACATCTAAATAAAATAACTTTGCGCAATTATTTTACGAGAGGGAATGATAAGCCATTCTCTTTACAGTCTACTTCAACCGTTAAAACTATTACAAAATTGCATATATGGAAACAGCTTTAGCTTTCGGCTTCATGTGCCTGGCTTCGTTTTTCACTCTTGCCAACCCTCTAGGCACGATGCCCGTATTTCTCTCCATGACACGCGGCCTATCCGATCAGGAACGAAATTCCATTGTATGGAGGGCTACTCTGATCTCGTTTGTCACTCTATTGATTTTTACATTTGCCGGTCAGTTCCTTTTTAAATTCTTCGGAATATCGGCTAACGGATTCCGAATTGCTGCCGGTTTTATTATCTTCAAGATTGGTTATGACATGCTCCAGGCACACTACAACCACGATAAAATCAGCGATGAGGAACGTAGCGCCTATGCCAAGGACATAAGCATAACCCCGCTTGCGATTCCCATGCTGTGTGGTCCCGGAGCTATCGCAAACGGCATTATGCTGATGGATCAGGCCAATAACTGGATTCTTTTGCTCACTCTCGTAAGCTCCATCGCCATAGTATATTTAATATCATATCTTATACTGCGCTGTTCAACCAAGATCATGCCTATCATAGGTGAGACAGGCAACAATGTCATGATGCGATTGATGGGCCTTATTCTTATGGTTATTGCCGTGGAATGCTTCATGACCGGTCTGCGCCCGTTGCTGGTAGATATGATTCACCAAGGTATAATCGGATAATTCCTGCCCCACCACTCCCCTTCTTTCGGCTCTACTAATACAGACGCCAATAGGTATCATCCCGATAATTACTTGACGAAAACGTCAAATTAATGGGGCAATAGGTATTTTTCACAATCCCTCTTATTACCCGTTGGAATATTTTTCTTAACTTTGCATGGTTTACTTTTAACTATTCCCACGAATGAAGTTTCGCAACATACTGGCTTTGGCTTTCACCGCCGTTCTGTTTACCGGATGCGGAGAATATCAGAAAGCGCTAAAAAGTACTGACTACGACTACAAACTCGACTTTGCACGCCGTGCGTTTGAAAACCAGAAATACGTTCAGGCATACACTATCCTTACTGACATTGTCCAGCTTTTCAAAGGCACTGAAAAAGCCGAGGAATCTCTCTATCTTCTTGCCCTGAGCCATTACGAGAACAAAGAATATGCTGATGCAAGCTCTTATTTCAAGACATATTATACACGATACCCGAAAGGAAAATATACTGAACTTGCCAGATTCTATTCGGGTTACGGATACTATCTTGATTCCCCAGAGGCTCAGCTTGACCAGTCGGGTACCATCAAGGCCATTGAAGAGCTTCAGGAATTCCTTGATTACTTCCCAAAGAGCGACAAAGTGAGCATAGCGCAGAACGCGATATTTGAAATGCAGGACAAGCTCACTCTGAAAGAGCTCCAGAATGCCCAGCTGTATTATAACCTGGGTAACTATATGGGCAACAACTATGAGTCGGCCGTGATTACCGCTAAAAACGCAATTAAAGACTATCCTTACTCCCGTTATAAAGAAGACCTTGAACTCCTCGTCCTAAAGGCAAGATTTCAGGAAGCCAACCAGAGCGTAGAGGAAAAGAAACCCGAACGTTTCCGCACAGTTATCGACGAATACTACGGGTTCATCAACAACTATCCCGATAGTCCCAACCGCAAGGAAGCTGACAATATTTACAAAATAGCGTCAAGCAAAGTCAAAGACTAAACAAACTTCAGCAAATTTTCAAATCAGCCATATAAGTAATTTACCGACTAATGGATTACAAGAAAACAAACGCACCTTCCAACACCGTGACCCGAGATATGATCGAACTGTCTTCGGATACCGGTAATATCTACGAAACCGTGTGCATCATCGCCAAACGTGCCAATCAGATTGCCGGCGAAATGAAACACGATCTCGAAAAGAAACTTCAGGAATTTGCTTCGCTCAGCGATAACATGGAGGAAATCTCCGAAAATCGTGAGCAGATTGAGATTTCACGTTACTACGAGAAACTCCCCAAACCTACTCTGATTGCAGCCCAGGAGTATGTGGAGCACAAAATCCACTATCGCAACCCGAGCAAGGAAAAGCTCAACCTCGACTGATAAATGCAGCGTGCTTTAACTGTATTATGGTTTCCGGAATAAAGATTTCTTAGTCTTTATATTGAAAGATTCTGTTTTGCTTTTGTAGTTCGCTCTTTTTTCATACCTTTGTACCCCGAAAGCGCCACGTGATGGCGCAAATTTTATTCACTAATTAAAATTTTCCAAGAATGCATTTGAATTCTGACGAAAAAGTAGAAATCTTTGAGAAGTACGG
>LUJP01000004.1 GCA_001689535.1 Bacteroidales bacterium M5 | reverse complement strand
CTAACTTCGTTGTTAGACAGCCTCATTTTAATAAGTCATGCTATGTATGGATTAAATCCAGCGGACATAAGCGAAGTCCTGACGGTGAGCAAGATTTGGATTGAAAGGATAGAGACGGAATCCATAGCGGTATACGCCGGCATCCTTTATCTTGTCATCCAGCTTGAAGGTGATTACGTTGCCATCTTCCTTGGTTATCTTGAATGGAATTACCTGATAGAGGCTTTCATTTCCATTCTCAATCTTATAGGAAACATATTCAAGACCAAGGTCGCGACCTATGCCATTGGTATCAATCTTGAACTCAATTTCATAGTTTTCGCCGGTAGCGGAAGAGGCAGGAGTGGTGTTTGTATAATCAAGCACTTTGACGCCGTCCCATTTCTCAACCACACTTTCTTTCCAGGCCACAATCTCTTTGGCGAGCTTATTATTATCTGTTGAGAGAGCATGGAATCTGCGTGCTTCCGGATCGTAGAAACGCTCGATGTAGTCATCAATCATTCGCTTCATGGTGAAGTGAGGAGCGATATGACCTATCGAACCCTTTATATACTGGATCCATTCAGGAGAATAGCCCTTTGAATTCTTAGCAAAATACAGAGGTATAATTTCGTTTTCGAGCATGCTGTAGATGGTAGCGGCATCAAGTTTGTCCTGCTGCGACTGATCGGTAAAGGTACGCTTGTCGGTAAGAGCCCATCCGGCTTTTTCGTCAAAACGATAGCCTTCATACCACCATCCGTCGAGTACAGAGAAGTTAAGCACACCGTTCATCTCAGCTTTTTCACCCGATGTTCCGGAGGCCTCAAGAGGACGGGTCGGGGTGTTCAGCCAGATGTCAACACCGGTAACAAGGCGCTTGGCTACAATCATGTTGTAGTCTTCGAGGAAAATAATCTTTCCGAGGAACTGAGGCATACGTGAGATCTCCATAATGCGCTTGATCAGGCCCTGACCAGCACCGTCGGCGGGATGTGCCTTGCCGGAGAAGACAAACTGTACTGGGAATTTCTCGTTATTTACGATTTTTGACAGACGCTCAAGATCAGTGAAGAGAAGATGAGCACGCTTATAAGTAGCGAAACGACGTGCAAAACCAATAATCAGAGCATTGGGATTGATTTTCTCCACAATCTCCATTACTGCTGAGGGATCGCCCTGGTTGGCAAGCCATTTTTCTTTGAAATCGCGTTTTACAAAGTTGATGAACTTGTTCTTAAGAGTCATTCGCATATCCCAGATTGCGGAATCATCCACATCGAATATGCCCTTCCAGGCTTCAGGATTGCTCTGGTTGTCAAATACCTGACGGCCGAGATGCTCTGTATAGAAAGCTTTCCATTCCGAAGCGGCCCAGGTAGGCATGTGTACACCATTTGTCACATATCCTACGTGGCTTTCTTCCCATGAGTAGCCTTTCCAGATTCCCGCAAACATCTTCTTTGAAACCTCACCGTGGAGCCAGCTTACGCCATTGGCTTCCTGGCAGGTGTTGAGCGCGAATACGCTCATCGAGAAGCGTTCGTTGGTATTGGGATTCTCGCGGCCCATATTCATAAGATCGCTCCACTCTATACCAAGTTTGGCGGGATACTCATTCATGTATTTATAGAAGAGAGCCTCGTCGAAGTAGTCGTGACCGGCAGGAACAGGAGTGTGAACAGTGTAAAGCGAAGAAGCGCGTACCAGTTCCAGTGCAGTATTGAAATCAAGATTCTCTTCCTGAACGAAATCAACCAAACGCTGAAGGTTAAGGAGAGCAGCATGACCTTCGTTGCAGTGATAGAGCTTCGACTTGATGCCAAGCTTCTTCAGCATCAACACGCCGCCGATGCCAAGCATATATTCCTGTTTGATACGGTTTTCCCAGTCGCCGCCATAGAGTTTGTGGGTGATGGGACGGTCAAACTCACTGTTCATGTCGAAATCTGTGTCCATGAGATACAGATTCATTCTTCCTACACTTACCTTCCATATATGGCTGTAGATTACACGGCCGGGGAAAGGTACCTCCAGAATCATCGGCTTGCCGTCCTCGTCAAGCACCTGAGTGATGGGAAGCTGATTGAAGTTCTGGGGCTCATAGTTTGCAATCTGCTGGCCGTCTACCGAAAGAGTCTGAGTGAAATAGCCATAGCGGTAAAGGAAACCTACAGCTGTCATATCGACACAGCTGTCAGAAGCTTCTTTGATATAGTCACCGGCCAGAACACCAAGACCACCTGAATATATCTTCAGACAGTTGCAGAGACCATATTCCATTGAAAAATACGATACGGAAGGTACATCCTTACGCATCGGCACTTTCATGTATTCTTTAAAATCGTCGTAAACGTTTTTGATGCGGTCCATCATGGCCTCATCTTTCATTATCTCTGAAAGACGCTCGCTTTTGATTCGCTGGAGCATCATTACGGGGTTTTCTCCCGTCTTACGCCAAAGATCAGGATCTATATCGTGAAACAAAGTCTTTGCTTCACTGTTCCATACCCACCATAAATTCTTGGAAAGAATATCAAGGGGCTTGAGCTTCGAGGGCAATTCCGCAATAACAGTTGCATCATGCCAGATAGGAGCATTTGACTGGCTAACTTGGATTTTCATATAGTTTTTTTACAGTTAAAGTATTATTCTATAGTTGATAATTATTTATCATTACGCTTTCCGGCATTTTCAAGAGCTACCTGGAGAGCTTCAATGTAATATTTGATAAAATAGGCCCATTCGGCTTTAGAGGCGGTAGCCATGGCGGTCGAATGTATTTTCTTTAAAGTTGGTTCGTCAGCGCATGTCAGGAATCGGAGAGCCTCAGCTGTCTGATCCACGACTTCAGAATAATTGCCGTCGTTCCTTCCTATTACATTCGCGCCACATTCCTCAAAGTCATTTGTGAAATTCCGGATTATCCACTGGCCGAAGCCACTGAGTGATGTAGTGACTGTAGGAACTCCGAAAGCCACACTTTCCAGAGGTGTATAGCCCCACGGTTCGTAATATGAGGGGAAGACAGTAGCATCGAAACCGATGAGGAGATCGTAATAACCCATATTGAATATTCCGTCGTTGCCGTTAAGGTAACAGGGGACATCAATAACCATTACACGTGAGTCTGCCCCGTTGTAAAACCCAAGACTCTTGATTCTGTTGAATACAACATCATCCTGAGGATTATGGATGAAATGAGTTACAATCGGAAGATTCAGACGGGCTACGACTCCGTCCTTAATGTTATGCCTGAGTTCTTTACGCGGGCCTTCACACCATGAGGGAACCATAACGAACGCAAGGACTTTCCTGCATGGGTTGTATCCTTCAAGACGCTTGATGGAATCAAGGAACACATCGATTCCTTTATTACGGTACTCACATCTTCCCGAGGTGCAAACCAGGAATGTCTCATCACTGTAGTAAATTCCGGTAAGAGCAGACGCGGCCTCAAGGAGTTTCTTCCTCGCGTAGGAACGTGCCTTGTCAAATTTTGACTTGACGGGAACAAAATCGCTTTCGAAACCATTCGGTGTAACCACATCAGGACGTTTCTCAAGCAGCTGCTCGCACTCAATGGCAGTAACATCACTTACAGTTGTAAAGCAGTCCGCATTATGCGCGGCGGCTTTCTCAAGCGAATGTTTCGACTGCATGTTCAGTTCTGCCGCCATCTGGTCGCCGTTGTAGCCTTTTAGATAGTCATAAAGCGGCTTGTTGTTGAAGCAGATGCTGCGGCCGATACTCGTGGCATGTGTAGTGAATATCGTGGCGATGGATGGCATTTTCCACTTTGTGTACAAAAGCCCCATACCTGTGGTCCATTCATCAAAGTGAGCAATCACTTTTTTGGCGTCTCCTCCTATGAAATTATACAGGCTTTCTATCACGATTCCTGCCGCATGAGAAAATGCACAAGCCTCATCATAGTCGCCGTACGCATGAATGGAATCCACACCATATCTTTTCCACATCTCACCGTATAATTCATCTTTGACGGCATATACCCCGTCAAATTTTACAAGGATGGCTATGGGCCGCCCAGGAATATTCCATCGCCCTACCCTTACGCTTATTCCGTAAGGAAATTCAGCCTTATTTTTCCAACCCTTCAGTAGCGAGGGAACCTCGGTGAAGAAAGGTGATTCATTATCCACAGTCCAGACATCAGGACCGATGAATATCAATTTGTCTTTATACATCGACTTAAGCGTGTTCGCCTTTGTCGAGAGAACGGTATAAATACCTCCTACTTTGTTGCAAACTTCCCAAGAAGTTTCAATCAGTAGGTCAAGCCCTACATTTGATAATTTCATAAATTCTGCAAGGTTTCTATTTTTCGGATGCAAATTTACTATTTTTTTCATAATTCAAAACTTGACTCACAGTCCAACAGGTTGTTTTTTATCTCATATGCCGCAGAATTCATTAGCAACGTTTAAAATTTTCTCGCATTTGCGTACATTATGCAACAAATACGTTCATTATTTCTTCGAAATGTCAGAAATTGAGGACATGTAATTATCATTTGCAATTTCATGGACCGCACCGGTTGAGATTACAATAATGTTTCAATTTTCACCCATATCTTTTAACGTTTATTTACGACACACATCATTTATCTACATGTATACAGTTCTCTTAGAAACTCTTAGAGGGTGTTTCATAACAACTGT
>LUJP01000031.1 GCA_001689535.1 Bacteroidales bacterium M5 | reverse complement strand
ATGCGCGGTGTGTCGGCCTCGAAGGAGGATGTGCACAACGCTATAAAAAATGTTGATAAAGGAATATTTCCCGGTGCATTCTGCAAAATCATTCCCGATATTCTGGGCGGTGATCCTGACTACTGCAATATAATGCATGCCGACGGGGCCGGCACAAAATCGTCGCTCGCATATATGTATTGGCGTGAGACCGGCGATCTGAGCGTGTGGAAAGGCATAGCCCAGGACGCTCTTATCATGAATATCGACGACCTGCTGTGCGTCGGAGCCACCGACAATATTCTCCTGAGCTCCACGATAGGAAGAAACAAGCTTCTTGTGCCCGGCGAGGTAATAGCCGCAATAATCAACGGTACTGAAGAGCTTCTTGCCGATCTGCGCCGCATGGGAGTGAGTATCTACAGCACCGGAGGCGAGACTGCCGATGTGGGCGATCTCGTAAGGACAATAATCGTGGACAGCACGGTTACCTGCCGCATGCGCCGCTCCGATGTGATAGACAATGCCAATATTTCGGCTGGCGACGTTATTGTAGGCCTGTCGTCGAGCGGCAAAGCCACTTACGAAACCGAATATAACGGCGGCATGGGCAGCAACGGCCTCACCTCGGCGCGTCACGACGTGTTTGCCAAGTATCTTGCCGAGAAATATCCCGAAAGCTACGATTCGGCCGTTCCTGAAGAGCTGGTATATTCCGGTAAGATGCATCTCACCGATGCCGTGGAGGATTCTCCGCTTGATGCCGGACGCCTTGTGCTTTCGCCTACGCGCACTTACGCTCCCGTTATCAAGAAGCTTCTCGACGAGATGCGTTCCGATATCCACGGTATGATTCACTGTTCGGGAGGTGCGCAGACAAAAATCATGCATTTTGTCAAAAACAAGCATGTGATAAAAGACAACATGTTCCCCGTGCCTCCGCTGTTCCGCCTCATCCGTGAGCAGTCCGGAACAGACTGGGCTGAGATGTACAAGGTGTTCAACATGGGACACCGCATGGAAATCTACCTCGCTCCTGAGCATGCCGCCCGCGTAATCGAGATTTCCGAAAGCTTCGGTATAGAGGCGCGCATAGTCGGCAGGGTAGAGGAGGCAGATACGAACCGCCTCACCATAAAGAGTGAGTTCGGTACGTTCGAGTACTGATTTGTCCACCTCCTCTGCGCTTCATTCATGCGTAAATTGAACTTCATCATGCTCTGCGTCATCGCCATTATGGCGGTGGCGCAGAGTTGTAGGGGGAGGAGCGGAAGCTCGTCGGAGCAGTCTGATTCCCTTGAGGTGAGGGCATTGCCTGATACTCTGCGGGTGGGTACGCTTTACAGTCCCACGTCCTACTTTATGTTCCGCGACACTGAGATGGGGTATGACTACGATCTTGTGTCGCGTCTTGCCGCCGACAAAGGAATGGTGCTCAAGCTTGAGATCGCGCCGAGTCTCGGAGCCGTGATAGAGATGCTTGATTCCGGGAAAATCGACCTTATTGCCTATGAGGTGCCGGTGACAGCTCAGTATCGCGGCCATGTGTTGCCGTGCGGTGTGGAGAATATCACCCATCAGGTGCTCGTGCAGCCAAAGAAATCGGCCGATGAAAAAATCACCGATGTGACACAGCTTGTGGGTAAAGAGGTGTATGTGGAAGAGAACTCCAAATACCATCAGCGTCTGATGAATCTCGACAACGAGCTTGGCGGAGGCATAGTGATAAAGCCCATAGACCGCGACACACTCATAGCCGAAGACCTTATTGCCATGGTGAGCGACGGGGAAATTCCTCTTACGGTGGTGGACAGTGACATTGCACGTATAAACAAGACGTATTATCCCGATATCGACGTTTCCACGGAAATAAGTTTCCCGCAGAGAGCGGCATGGGGAGTCTCGCCCTCTAAGCCCTGGCTCGCCGACTCCATCAATGCCTGGAGCGCGCAGGAAGCGCCGCGGCGCGAGAGAGCCTCGTTGTTGCGCCGCTATTACGAGCTCAGCAAAAACGAGCCAACGCTTTTCACCATCAACTTCGCGAGAGGAAAGATGTCGCCTTTCGACGCTCTTTTCCGCCGCTACGCGCGTTCCATCGGATGGGACTGGCGCCTGCTTGCATCGCAGGGATATGCCGAGAGCCGTTTCGATTCCACGCGTGTGTCGTGGGCCGGGGCGCGCGGCGTAATGCAGATTATGCCCGCCACGGCGCGCGCGCAGGGCCTCCCGGCCGACAGCATAACCCACAACGCTTCCAATATAGCCACGGCTGTAAAGGTTATCGCGTCGCTCGACCGCTCGCTGTCGCGCTATGTCTCCGACCGTGAGGAGCGGAAGAAATTCGTTATCGCCGCCTATAATTCCGGACTGGCGCACGTGGTGGATGCTATAAGGCTTGCGGGACAGCTTGGAGTTGACTCCACGAAGTGGGATGGCTGCGTGGCCCAGACGCTGCTTTTGAAGTCGAATCCGGAGTATTACAATAATCCTGTGGTACGCCACGGATATTTTCGAGGCCGTCAGACCACGGAATATGTAAAAACTGTTTATCTTTGCTACGACAAGGCGAAAAAACAGATTCCGCGATAGCGAATCCGGGTTTCATGAGCAGGGAATCCGAGCCGTTTCACCCAGAAAACATAATCAAATAATATTAACCCAATCCATTGATACAAAACGATGAAAAAAAAGTATCTTACCGTTGCCGTAGCCGCAACACTTTCCCTCTCGTTGGTTTCCACATCCTGTATCGGAAGCTTCTCTCTTACCAATAAGCTTCTGAGCTGGAACCAGCAGGTAGGAAACAAATTCGTAAACGAACTCGTGTTTTTCGCATTCTGGGTTCTTCCTGTATATGAGATTTCCGCACTGGCCGATATCCTCGTGCTCAACTCCATTGAATTCTGGAGCGGAAGCAATCCCGTGGCAAAGGGGCGCAGCGTGATTGACGGCAAGGATGGCCGTTACATTGTGGACTGCGACAGTAAAGGCTATACCATCACCAGCGAAAACGATGGTTCGATAGTGCGTCTTGACTTCGAGGAGTCCGAGAAGACCTGGAACGTAACTGCCGACGGCAATACCTACAAACTTATGACATTCGTTGACGATAACCATGTGGAACTGCCCGCAATCGGTGGAGGAACCACCGTGGTAGAGCTTTCCCAGGCAGGCGTAATGGCATATCGTGACATAGCTTCCGGCGCTCTTATGGCTGCACGCTGATAAGAGAGTGAAGCTGTCACAGACTCAGATTTCGCGCTGCCCGGCAATAGCAAACAATGCTGTGCCGGGCAGCGTTGTGTATATGAGAATAGTCAAAAACTGCGATATGAAAAAAATCATAATGCTCCGCCATGGTGAAAGCGAGTGGAATCTGGAGAACCGATTCACCGGCTGGACCGATGTGGAGCTCACCGACAAAGGCCGCGAGGAAGCGCACAGGGCCGGAAAGCTTATCAGGAAGTCGGGAATACATCCCGGCTATATGTTCACTTCGGTGCTGCGCCGTGCCATTCACACCCTTCAGATAGCTGCCGCGGAGATGGAGCTGGACTGGGTGCCCGTATTCAAGGACTGGCATCTGAATGAACGGCATTACGGTGCCCTGCAGGGTCTGAACAAGAGCGAGATGGCCGAAAAGTTCGGCACCGAGATGGTGCATGAGTGGCGAAGAAGTTTCGATGAACTGCCTCCGCTGCTTGACCGCGATGACCCGCGGTTTCCGGGCCATGACCCCAGGTATGCCCAGTTGTCTTACGACGAACTGCCAGTGGCAGAATCGCTTCAGGACACAATAGCGCGTGTGCGTTGCTGCTGGGAGGAGCGTATTCTGCCGGAGCTTCAGCGGTGTGATGCTGTGATGGTGGTGGCCCACGGCAACAGTCTGCGAGGACTCGCCATGATGCTGCTTCATCTTACGGCCGCCGAGGTAGCCGACCTTGAGATACCTACCGGTAGCCCGTGGGTATTTGAAGTGGACGATAAGATTCATGTTGTCAAAAGCTACTATCTCACGTAAAAGTGTTAAATTCGCAGGCAAAAACCATAAGATATGAAATACCAGTATATACCTCAGGGCACTTGCTCGCGATTAATTGACATAGAGATGGACGGCGACCGTATCGCCGACATACGTTTTACCGGAGGCTGCCACGGCAATCTGCAGGGGATTGCCGCGATGGCGCGTGGCCTGAAACCGGCAGAGGTCATAGAGCGTCTGGAGGGAATAAGATGTGGCAATAAATCCACATCCTGTCCCGACCAGCTTGCAAAAGCTTTGCGGGAACTGGCCTGACACCGCGCCTCTGGCCGGTAAAAACGGAAGAAGCACCGGTTATTGCAGCCGAATGCTTTGTAGGCTACGTTTTTATTAGTAATTTTGCATAGAAATATCTTCTAAAATAACCCAGTCATAAGATACCTTCAAATGGAATTGAAAACCTTTGGCAGATTCATACTGATTTCGGCTGCCTTGTTTGCGTTTGCGGAGGCTTCGCATGCCGATATGACCGACCAGCAGGTAGTCCAGTATGTCAAACAGCAGAAGGCTGCCGGCAAAGCCGATAAGACCATTGGAGCTGAGTTGCTCCAGCGTGGTGTAAGCCGTCAGCAGCTTGAAAGAATTAAGAAAAACTACACAGAAGAGTCTTCCCAGTCACAGCTGCAGGGCACTGACGCAAGGGTTGACAACCGCATGCGCTCCCGGTCTGTCACGCCTGACTCGTTGATGTTCGAATCCATCACCATTGACTCTATATCGGTTCCCGAAAGGAACCGGAAGGTATTCGGCCAGGAAGTGTTCACCACACGTTCCCTTACTTTTGAGCCGAACCAGAATCTTGCCACCCCCACCGACTACCAGCTCGGCCCGGGTGACGAAGTGATAATAGATATATGGGGTGCGAGCGAGGACAGACTACGCTCCACCATCTCGCCTGAGGGCAATATCGTTATTGATCAGCTCGGGCCCATCTACCTCAACGGAATGACCATCGAAGAGGCCAATAACCATCTGCGCCGCATGTTTGCCTACAAATATGCCGGAGTAGAGGAGGAAGAGACCGATATCAGTCTGACTCTCGGGCAGGTTCGCACCATTCAGGTCAATGTGCTCGGCGAGGTGAAGACCCCCGGCACCTACCGTCTGTCGCCGTTCTCGAATGTATTCAACGCCATATATCATTCAGGCGGTGTCTCTCCCATAGGTTCGCTCCGTAATGTTGAGGTGCGCCGCAACGGCAAGACCATAAGCAATGTGGACCTTTACAGCTATATTTTCGGTGGCAAGGATGCCACGGGAATCAGTCTGCGCGAAGGCGACGTTATTGTTGTTCCGGCATACTCCACTCTGGTTAATGTGGCCGGAGAGGTGAAGCGCCCCATGTATTATGAGATGAAAAACGGCGAGAGCCTCGCCGACGTGATTCGCTATGCCGGTGGTTTCGGCGACAATGCCTATTCCGACATGGTAACCCTCACTCGCCGCAACGGAAAGGAATTCGAGGTACACAATGTGTCCGCGGGAGACTATGGCCGCTATAACCTTGCCAACGGCGACAGTATCTCCGTAGGCAAGATTCTTGACCGTTTCTCTAACCGCGTGCAGGTTGTAGGTAAAGTGATGCGTCCCGGTTCGTTTGCCTTGGGTTCGAAAATATCAACTCTCCGCGATCTTATCCGTGAGGCCGACGGCCTGTCGGAGGACGCATATGCCGACCGTGCGCTTATATTCCGCGAGGGTCCCGACCTGACACGTCAGGTGATGTCGGTGGATCTCGGCGCCATAATGGCCGGAAACGCTCCCGACGTTGTGCTTGAGAAAAACGACAGCATAGAGATATCCGGTGTAAGGGAGATATTCGCTAAGGGCGACTTCTCCATCCAGGGATTTGTGAACAATCCTGGAGCTTTCCCATACGTTAAGCAAACTACAGTAAACGACATTATACTTCAGGCCGGAGGTCTGGCTGAAGGCGCTTCAACCGCACGAATAGAAGTTGCGCGCAGAATTCTCGACCCGCAGTCTCTCAAGCCGCTCAATGAGACCTCGCAGGTGTTTACCATGGCATATCAGGAAAAAGGAGGCGGCAGCGCCACTTTCATACTTGAACCATACGATATCGTAACCGTCCGCAAGAGCCCCACATATATGAAGCAGCGCCGCGTGGCCGTGGGCGGAGAGGTTGTATTCGAAGGAACCTATACTCTCGCGCGCCGCAACGAGCGTCTGTCTGACCTCGTTCGCCGTGCCGGTGGTGTGACGGATGCCGCTTACGTGCGCGGAGCGAGCCTCACGCGCCTCATGACTGAGGATGAGATGAGGGCCCGGGACGAGACCATACGCCTGGCTCAGAGCATGCAGGGCGGTCAGAACACTGACTCTGTGTCGATAGGCAAACTTATGCTTACCGACCGCTACAGTGTTGGTATTCATCTGGATAAGGCACTCGCCAATCCCGGAAGCGACGAGGATATCGTGCTTCATGAAAACGATGCCCTGTTTGTGCCGCAGATGGTGAGCACCGTCAAAATCCAGGGCGACGTGATGTATCCCATCACCGTGGCATATAAAAAAGGAGCCAATCTCAAATATTATATACAACAGGCAGGTGGCTACGGCTCGCGCGCCAAGAAAGGCAATGCCTATGTGGTATATATTAACGGTACCGCGGCCAAGGCCAAGGGTAATACGCCTATCGAGCCCGGTTGCCAGATAATAGTTCCGTCGAAGGGCACAAGTTCTGTCAACTGGAACGCTATACTTTCGGTGGCTACCGCCGGTGGTACTCTTGCCACTATGGCTGCCGCAGTCGCAAACATGCTCAAGTAATCCACCTTCACCCAAGTTTTCCACAGAAGATGAAAGACGAAAAAGATAAATTGGACAATACCCCTGATACCGAAGAACAGGAGATAGACCTTCTGGAGCTTGCCCGCAAGCTGTGGGACTCCCGCAGGCTTATTCTGAAGTTCTGTATAGTGGGCGTGGTCGTAGGGCTCGTGGTGGCATTCTCCATTCCCAAAGAATACACCACCGCCATAAAACTCGCGCCTGAGGCAAGTTCCGGAAAGACTCCGGGAGGAAGTCTCGGAGCCCTGGCCTCCTTTGCTGGAATATCTGCTGGCGGAAACTCGGCGGAAGCCGTGTATCCTCAGCTATATCCGGATATCGTTGCATCGATACCTTTCACTGTAGGTCTTTTTGACATCCAGGTAACAGATAAAGATGGCGAAAATACCACAACAGTAAGGAAATTTCTTGAGGAGGACACTTCGGCGCCCTGGTGGTCGGCCGTGATGGGCCTTCCGTTCAAGGCAATAGGCGGAATCAAATCATTGTTTTCCTCCGAAGAAACAGATCTGGCGGCTCCTCTCGATACATTCCGCCTCACTACCGAAGAGAATGCCATAGTGGAGGCTCTGCGTGCGCGAGTAGGGGCAGATGTAGATACCAAGACTTCTGTTATCACATTGAGCGTGACCATGCAGGATCCCATGGTTTCGGCCCTTCTTGCCGACTCGGTGGCTGAGCGACTGAAGATGTATGTGACCGACTATCGCACCAACAAGGCCCGGCAGGACCTCAATTATGCCGAGAAGCTCAATGATGAGGCCAAGCGTGACTATCTCGCGGCCCAGCAGCGCTATGCCAATTATATGGATAAAAACCAGGGTATCGTGCTCCGGTCGGCCCGCATAGAGCAGGAGCAGCTTCAGAATGAGGCGCAGCTTGCCTTCAATCTCTACAACCAGACGGCCCAGCAGCTTCAGGCAGCCAAGGCCAAAGTGCAGGAGATAACGCCGGTCTACACCGTTGTGCAGCCCTCGTCCGTGCCACTCAAGCCCTCCAAACCGTCCAAACCCCTTATTCTCGTGGGTTGCGTGTTCCTTGCAGCCGTTCTGGCCTCAGCCTGGATTCTATTCGGCCGCGACATCATAAGCCAGTTCAAGAAACCCGCCACAACAGAGGAAAAGAAATAATCGGTCGTAAAGGTATTCAAATAACAATTTTGCGATATGTCAGAAATTGGTTCTGACATATCGCTTTTTCGTATCCGCTTGTCGTCTGTAAAGTGAGTCAATGTATGTAATAGGTTGAAATGTTAGATCATCATCCAAGTGAAATTTTATTCTCGGTGTGTGGTCCGGAGTAGTGTATCAGTAAGCTCGACGGCCGACGTTCCCAGATTCGAGGTTTATGGACCGTCGATATCCCTATCGATGGTGAAATGGGTGAGTGTTGCAAAACTTAAATCATCACCCAAAGTGTAGGGATGTGCGCTCGTGCATCTGGCTGATCTCAATATTATATCTTATATGGTTGGCTACTCCATGGATTAGACCTACATTTCACAGTTTTGCAACATCCGCTCCGTGCAGCCTTATCGCTGTCCTTTAGATTTTAACAGCCTATTTTTACATTGAACCTGTAAAGTTAACCGAGTGGGGTGACAGGAATCTTATTTATGAGTGGAAGGGAGGTGAAAGAGAGGATGGAGAGGATGATGACGGATTCTGTTAATGGTGGAACTTCAAAACTGTTTATGCAGGCGGTAGACGATGGGCGTGCCGTCTGTTGTCTTGTATTGGAGGGTGAGGGTAGAGCCTTTAAGGGTGAGGACACTGAGTGATACCACTCCGTTTTCAGGCAGGTGGATTGACGGAGGGAAGCGGTAGTCGCCGGTGCCGGGGGGCATTTCGGCGTTGGAATGGGTGTAGTCGAGCATCAGGATATTGTCGGTCAGTTTCCACGTGCCCCAGTAGTCCACGTGCTCGTGATGTTCGTTCACTACCGCCATGCGGATTATCGACGACTGGAACCCCCAGAATACATTTCCGGGATATGAGGAATCCACTGTGCCATCCACTTCTATGGATTCAAGTTGCCATGAACCGAAAAGGGGGCCGATGTCGCCGTCGTTGTGGGTGCATCCGGCCAGTATAGATGTAAGTAGGATGACAAATATGCTAAATGGTTTCATGTCAATGACGGTTGAGGGTGAAATTGCCGGAATAAATGATTCCCAACTCTGCTCCTGCGGCATTGGAGGGGAGGGAGCCGCGGTCTATGCCGAGGCGCAGGTTTACTGATAGCCCTTTTATGGCGTCCGGTGCAAACATCGTCTCCAGCATGGCAGAGAATGAATGCCGGGGCTTGATAAGTGGGAGATACCCGTTGCCCCAGGCCTTGCGCCACGAGGCGAGCATGCGTACCGACAGGCAGGAGAGAGGAGCGCTTTCCAATCCCAGATGGATGGCACGCATGCGGTTGGTCACCACAGCCGGAAAGCCGTCGGTGTTATATACGGGCGACATCACCATCGGGTTACCGGCAATCATTCCGAAATTGGCGTAGGAATTATAGTAATAGTTATTATAATAGTCGTCGGCACCTGTGGCTTCCGCCGTTATATCGCTCCCGGGGATATAGTCGGGAGCATAATGCAGGGGGCCGCTCTGGTTGGTCATGTCGAGATATTCGATGACGGCACCTGATATGATGCCTCCATTCAGCGGTCGGTATTCCAGTCCCCACAGGCCGTCGAAGCCATTCAGTTTGCCCAGCCCCGAGCCGTCTTCCCATGGATTCTGAAGATACACGCGCAGGTCGGCAAGCGAGCCGATACGGTAGCGGGCCATTATGTCGATGGAGCCGAGGGTGTTCCCTGTATAGAAATCCTCGCTGCCGCCCGAAGTCGGCACTATTACCTTCAGAAATTCTTTGAGGTGCGTGGAGCGTCGGTCGGTGCGCGTCTTTATTCCGTTTTCGTAATATTCCGTGTAGCCTCCGAACTGTGTCGCAGCCTGGATTCCGGCTGTGATGCAGAATCGTTTGGACGCATCAGAACGCAGGTAAAGCCTCCGGTACACAAGCCATTGGTTTTGTGCAAGATGGTAATTGTAATGGTTGAAATGGTCGCGCCACCATCCGTTGTCGGTGTATTTCCCGTAGGACAGCCAGCCGTCAACTTCAAGCCATCCCGAAGTAAGGGGCACCTTCCGGAAGCCGGCGAGTCCGATTCCCGCCTCCGGAATGGGACGAGGATTGGGACTGCGCGTGAGATCGCCCGACGAGAGCCGGTCGTTGAGCATCGGTGATTCATAGTCGCGAACCCCGGCCATGAAAGCGATGGAGCGGTAGCGTCCGGAAACGAAGCCTTGCTGGAGCCAGAAGGCCGGTGCGCGCAAAGCATGTCGGCTCCACGACGAAGATGCGGCTGAATATCGGTCGTAATCGACGGCCGAGGTCCATGAGGCAGCCAAGTCAAGCCCGGCGGCAAGGATGAAGCGGCGCGTTGAATCGGTAGAAACTCTCACGGTAGCTTCCGTGAGGATGCCTTTGCTGCTGGTAGCTCGTCCTCCGCGATTGGCCGCCAGATAGTAAGGCGCGAAGTCGCCGGAGCCGTAGATGCCTGACACTCCGGCGGTATATTTTACATCAGTAGCGTCAAACAATCCGCTCTGGGCATTTGCTACCGTGCAACAGGCAGCCCCAAGAATCATGGCTATAACCTTCAGGGCCGAAAAGCGTCGGCGGAGCATCATATCAATGGTTGAAACAAACATAACGCTAATGTAAGAAGAATTTACAAATTATATGGCAAAACCTACACGCATACGGACACTCTCCTTTTTTACTACCGGGGCCGGAATATCGGCCGGGAGGATTTCCGTCAACGAAATTTCATCGCAAAGGCCTCGGTCCATTACCCTTACTGCCATAGCCGGGAGAATCTCGGTCTGAATCATGTTCATGACATGTCTGGCATTGCCGAAGCTTCTGTCCCGCCGGTCGAAATCGGATTTCAGTCTGTCGCTGAGAGCGGCATGAGCTTCGGGCGTGAGCACATAATTGCTTCGGGTGAGATAGTTCTCGGCTATCTGCATGAGTTCAGTCTCCGAGAAGTCGTCAAACTGATAGATGTTGCAATCCGGAATGCGTGAACGGAAGCCCGGATTCATCTTAAAGAGCCTCAGCATCTCGTCGGTATAGCCTGCCATAATCAGCATCCAGTCGCGCTGCGAGTCGTCGGCGAGCGCTGTCAGCAGCGTCTCTATCACGAACTTACCGGGGTCGCGCGGATCCTCGGGCTGGTAAAGCTGGTATGCCTCGTCTATAAACAGAATGCCTCCCCTGGCTTCCTCAAGGGCGGCGATGGTTTTCTCGGCTTCAGAGTTGTAGAACTGGCCCAGGAGAGTGGCACGCTCGCGCACCACCACATGCCCTTTGGAGAGCACCCCAAGGCTGTGAAGCATTTTGCCCATGATTTTGGCAACAGTGGTTTTGCCGGTGCCGGGCGAACCGAGGAACATTGCGTGGAGCGGCGCGGGCGCCACAGGAAGCCCGTTGTCGGCGCGCAGGCGGTTGAAGCGCGCCACGCGTTCATAAATCGTAAGCTTCTCTTTCACGGCTTTCAGTCCGGTCAGGTTGTCAAGGGATGAGGAAAAAGACTGCTCGTCATCATTCTCTTCTTCGGATTTCTTTTCCGGCAGTTTTCCCGGTTCTTTATCCGAATCGGCAGAATACGAGTTATCGTCCTTTATCTTGTAACGCTCCGAGTTTATGAAGTCGTCGATAAGCGAGTCAAGATTATCTTCCTCCCGAACCGTCGGTGAGATTTTGGATTTCTCGGGGTGGAGAAACACTTCGAGTCTTTCCCTGGCTTCATCAAGATTCACTTCATCCATGGGTACAAGGAGATAGTCGGGCCAGCTGCCGGGCACGGATGGATGCCGGGTATCGAATGCGAATCCCGCGATGGCGTATTCCATGCAGAGGAGTTCGGCGTAATGTACCCCATTGTTCCCTTCGGAGGTGCTAAACGGAAATTCCACGCAAAGATCTTTGTCACATCCGTTTCCCTGATCAATATAGCCGGGTTCCTTAAACTGGATATCAACCTGTCCCTCGGGACGGTAAAGCCTTAATTCCAGTTCAGGCAGAATTGCAGGCGGAACGGAAGTGATATGTTGGGAAAGAGTGAATTTTACGTAATAAGTGCAGTCGTCGTCAGTGTCGAGGGTTTTGTAGAGATCTGACATCCAGGAAAGACGCAAGCCGCCAGTTGAGGCCTTATACCACTGGGCGGGATGACGCAAAGACCGTCCGTCGAACAGATGAAACACCGTTTCGCATATCATTCTGCGGGCTGTTTCATCGCAGACCATTATTCTATACGTACGGAACAGGGCGCCTTTATCCGTGTCCATAGGAAAATATGTAAATATATCCCTGGCATATTCAGTCTGGGAGATATTCACCTTTATTTCCTGCGTCGCCAACGGAACGCGTGCAGAGAGATCGACAATCGACACCGAGACCATTCTACGCACGCCCTTGAAAAAACCTTGGTTTCTCAAACCGAGTTTGATGGCTATGCCGCGGAAAGATTCGTCTGTGAGGAAGTCGCGGCGATCGTCGTAACAGAGGTTTTGTGCGAAATCATTTTCGGAGGTTTCGCTTTCGTTGTATGCATATACCTGAATGTTATATGCTGATATGGGGGATAGTCTATTATTCATAATCATACAGTTTTTTGTAGAGGGGGTTGCAAAACTGAGTTTCGCAATCCCCTCGGGTTGAATTATCATTTTAATTATCACTGATCCGGAGGCCTTCCTCCGGGGCCGTTACCAACAAGTCAATGAACTCCGAGCACCCCGCTGCAGGGGTGAGGATACGAAAGGACGCACCTCGGGCTGCCGGGGGATTTCTGCGGTTGAAAATGTTGGTGGAAAAAGCTATCCACGCCTCATCTCCGCGCCTCCGGGAGGAACGTCACCGCCGAAATTGCTTTTGTAGAGATGAAGATGGATCATAGCTGAAAATGATATGATAAAACTGTATGATATGGGGTGTAGCCGCATGGGGCTTCTGCCCATCATGCCGCAAATGTAATCACGTGTCGGATATTATCCAAATTTTAACGCGATATTTTTGTGAAATCCCATAAAAAGATGGTCTGGATACAATCCATTTGTGATGACGGGAAATAATGGGTAAGTTTGTGCCATGAAATCAGCATAGTGCTTTGAGTCTCTTATGAAAGAAGCTCTTTATGTTTACGCCAAACCTGTTAAATAACAAATAGTAATTATGTTCAACAATCAGCCCAAGGGCCTTTACTTCCTTGCCCTTGCCAACACCGGAGAGCGGTTCGGTTATTATACCATGCTTTCCATTTTTCTTCTGTATCTGCAGGCCAAATTCGGTCTCGATTCATCCTCGTCGGGAAAGATTTACGCCATATTTCTGGCCGTGGTCTATTTCATGCCTCTTATAGGCGGATGGCTGGCCGATAAATGGAGTTTCTCCAAGTGCGTGGTGTCCGGTATGGCGGTGATGCTTGCGGGATATGCGCTTATGTCAGTTCCCACCGCTATACGTTCCGACGGTTCGCTCATGCTTCTCTATGCCGCGCTTTTTCTGATAGCGGCAGGCACCGGATTGTTCAAGGGCAATCTGCAGGTGATGGTAGGCGACCTTTATAATACACCCCGCTACAGCGGACAGCGTGACGCTGCTTTCTCTCTCTTCTATATGGCCATCAACATCGGCTCCATGTATGCTCCTATGGCAGCGACGGCGATGTGCAATATGGCACTTGAAGGTGCGGGGATGAGTTATGCGGCATCGCTTCCCGCGTTGTGCAACGGATTTCTTGACACCGGCTCCGGTGCCGAAGCCCTCGTGGTGGCAGCCACAGCGGCCGGGATGAATCCCGGTGCCGACCTTGCCGTGTTCGCCTCCGAATATATAACGGTGCTTTCACGCGGATATTCCTATGCTTTTGCTCTCGCGTGTGTTTCATTGGTGATCAGTTTCGTGATTTACCGTGTGGGGCGTCCAACCTTCCGCCATATTCTCGATAAGAAAAGCGAGGTCAAAAAGGCCGATGCCGCGTCCGTGGAACCGGAGCTCACGCCCGCTCAGACACGTCAGCGAGTGACGGCTCTGCTCCTTGTGTTCGCAGTGGTGATTTTCTTCTGGATGGTGTTCAATCAGAACGGAGCGGCGCTCACGGAGTTTGCCAAAAGCTGCACATCGCCTGAGGCATCCGGATGGACACGTGTAGGGTTCAACGTATGGGCACTTACGGCCGTGGCTGCCGGAGTCTATGCTGCGTTCGGTCTCTTTCAGTCGGCCAAGCGTACTGGCAAAATAGTAAGCGGTTCTGTGCTCGCGGTGTGTGTGGCGCTTACCGTCTACTTCTATATGTCGACTCCCGATCCGCTCACCGGAATCCAGCCTCAAGAATATCAGCAGTTCAATCCTTTCTATGTGGTGGCGCTTACGCCGGTATCAATCGCCATATTCGGATGGATGGCCCGACGGAAAAAAGAACCCTCGGCTCCCCGCAAGATTGGCTACGGCATGGTGCTCGCCGCCGTTGCCTACGGTGTGATGCTGCTCGGCTCTATACATATTGTGGGCACCAGCGGTGCAGTGTCGCCCAACTGGCTCATCTCAACCTATCTTCTTCTTACGTTTGCCGAACTTCTGCTCTCGCCCATGGGTATAAGCTTTGTGAGCAAGGTAGCTCCCCCGCGCCTCAAGGGTGCGATGATGGGCGGATGGTTCGCCGCCACGGCAATAGGCAATTATCTTGTGTCGGTGCCCATGGAGCTTTGGGGGCGTATGCCGGTGTGGGTGATCTGGCTCATTCTCGGCGGCTTGTGCATGGTTTCGGCTATATTTATTTTCTCGATAATGAAAAAGCTTGAGGCCGCTACGGCCGACGAACCCGCTCCCACCCCTCTTGCCGAAGCCGTGAAGGCCGAGAAGCTTGCGGACAACACGGAAATCTGATGACGCATACTGTCACAACTCTGATAATAACAACCCTGATAATAAAAAGAGAGGCTGTCTAACAACGAAGTTAGG
>LUJP01000057.1 GCA_001689535.1 Bacteroidales bacterium M5 | reverse complement strand
TTGCTATTCCGTTAGGTGTTTATTTTATCAACGTATTTGCGCGGAAAAAGATTGCATGAGGAGGGTTGTGCAAGAGGACAACAGATGCAAAGATACGAAATTCGCCCCACAGGCGCGAGATTCTTTCAGGCGGTTGCAGAAGTCGCTGAAAGGGGCTATCTTTGCAAGGCACAGGTATGATTGCATCCTGTGGACCTTACTCCGAAAAAGTTTCAGCTATGTGTTTAACTCCTCATTCGTTTGATATCCTCCTGGTATCCATGGCTGTGCTTGCCGTGGTTGTTTTTATAGCTCTGCAGCGCGTGGAGGCCGGATACGGCATACTTTACAATCCGAAATGGGGTCCTGCGGTGGACAACCGTGTGGGATGGGTGGTGATGGAGGCTCCGGTGTTTTTCGCCATGCTCGCCCTGTGGCTGTGCTCCCCGCGCAGAACCGAGATCGCTCCGGTGGTGATGGCGCTTCTTTTCGAGCTCCACTACTTCCAGCGTTCGTTTGTTTTTCCCCTTCTCATAAAAGGAAAGAGCCGAATGCCGCTTGCCATAGTGGTGATGGGCATAGTGTTCAACCTGATAAACGCCGTGATGCAGGGCGGCTGGATTTTCTATGTGTCGGTTCCCGACCGTTATCCAGTGTCGTGGCTTTGGTCGCCGCAGTTCATCATAGGAACCGTGGTGTTCTTTGCCGGAATGTATATAAACATAGACAGCGACAGGATAATCCGTTCGCTGCGCCGACCCGGCGATACCGCCCATTATATTCCCCGCGGAGGAATGTTCCGCTATGTGTCAAGCGCCAATTATTTCGGCGAGATACTTGAATGGACCGGTTTTGCCATTCTCACATGGTCGTGGGCCGGAGTGGTGTTCGCTCTCTGGACTTTCGCCAATCTTGCTCCGCGTGCCGCCAAAACGCACCGCCGCTATGCCCTTGAGTTCGGCGAGAAATTCACCTCGCTCGGGCTGAAGCGAGTGATTCCGTTTGTGTACTAACCTTGTCTTTCCATAGTCCTTATTATGACAGATCAATCATTCATATTATTCACACCGGCGTCCATCGGACCCGTGACGCTCCGCAACCGCACCATCCGCTCGGCTGCTTTTGAAGGAATGTGTTCCGACAACCGTCCGTCGGAAATGTTGCGGGCCTACCACCGCTCTGTGGCCGAGGGAGGAGTTGGCATGACGACTCTGGCTTACGCCTCGGTGACGAGAAACGGTCTGTCGTTCGACACCCAGATGTGGATGCGGCCTGAAATAATACCCGCTCTGCGCGATATTACCGATGATATACACAAGGCCGGAGCCAAGGCCTCGATACAGCTGGGGCACTGCGGCAATATGTCGCATCCGCGCACGGCCGGACAGATTCCCATTTCGGCTTCGAGCGGAATCAACATATATTCGCCTACGATAGTGCGCGGCATGCGCGATGATGAAATCACGGCTATGGCGCGTTCGTTTGGCGATGCCGTGCGTCTGGCACGCGATGCCGGGATGGATTGCGTGGAGATTCATGCCGGTCATGGCTACCTCATAAGCCAGTTCCTGTCGCCATATACCAACCATAGGCGCGACCGCTGGGGTGGCAGCCTCGACAACCGCATGCGTTTCATGCGGCTGTGTATGGAAGAGGTGATGCAGGCCGCCGGAAGCGACATCGGCGTGGTGGTGAAGACCAACATGCGCGACGGATTCCGTGGCGGCATAGAGATTGACGAGGGTATAGAAATAGCCCGCGAGCTCGAGCGGCTCGGCACGCATGCCCTTGTGCTTTCGGGAGGCTTCGTGAGCAAGGCTCCCATGTATGTGATGCGAGGCGAAATGCCCATAAAATCCATGACCCACTATATGAAATTGTGGTGGCTCAAATATGGAGTGAAGGCTGTGGGCCGGTTCATGATTCCGAAGATTCCGTATGAAGAGCTGTATTTCCTGGATGACGCCCGCAAGTTCCGCCGTGAGCTCAAGCTACCTCTGATTTATGTTGGAGGATGCTCCACGCGAAGCAGCATCGACACCGCTCTGGGCGAAGGATTTGAGTTTGTGCAGATGGGGCGCGCGTTGCTTCGTCAGCCCGATTTCGTGAACCGCATGCGCCAGGGCGAGGAAAGCTGCGGATGCGACCACGTGAACTATTGCATTGCCCGCATGTATTCCCGTGAGATGGCCTGCCATAAGAATGTTGACGATGTGCCGCCGTGTCTCTTGCGCGAGATCGAGGCAATAAAAAAGAGGGCGGTGGCACGGAAATGAGCGGCAATCTGATAACGCCTGCGCAGTGGTCGGTGGTCACCGGAGCTTCGAGCGGCATAGGGCTGGAATTTTCCCGGCAGCTCGCGGCTATGGGTTCGAATCTGGTGATGATTTCCAATCAGCCCCGAGAACTTGAAGAAGAAGCGCGGAAGATAGCGAGCGCTTCCGGCATAATGGCGCTTCCTCTTGAAGTGGACCTTACGGCCACTGACGCCGAAGATAAAATCCTTGCGTTTCTCCGAAGCAACGGCATCGTGCCGTATCTGCTGGTGAATAATGCCGGCATTTTCGACTTCCGGGCCGTCGAGGATCTCTCTCCCCAAAGAATCGACGTGTACATCAATCTGCACATAAGGGCCGTGACCCGTCTGTCCCGCTCCATTGGCACGCTTATGGCCGGTAACGGCAGAGGAAGGATACTCAATATGTCGTCGATGTCATGTTGGATGCCTATGCCGGGCATAGCCATGTATTCGGCCACTAAAGCCTATATACGCGCGTTTTCCCGCGCCTACCGCATAGAGATGAAGGACCGTGGGGTGTCCGTCACGGTGGCGTGTCCTGGCGGAATCGCCACAAATCTTTTCGGACTGCCGTCGCAGCTTCAGCGGCTTGGCGTGAGGCTTGGCGTGCTTGCTACGCCCGAGGCATTTGTGCGGCAAGTTCTCAGGCGCACGCTCAGCGGCAAAGCGCAATATATCAACGGACTGTTGAACCGTGTGTCGATAGTGGCGGTGGCTTCTCTTCCTGAATGGGCCAGAAGCGAGATAAAACACCGGTTGCTCGACAAAATGAACCGACCGAAATGACAGGGAAGCACATAACGATCGTAACTGGCGCCACCGGCGGCATTGGCCGCGAGATATGTCGTAAGTTGGTGTCGGAGGGAGTGGAATGCCTTATGCTTGCATGCAGGAATACCACTAAGGCATCACGGCTTGCCGACGAGCTCAGAAGTGAGTTTGCCGATTCATCTACAGAGATACTTACCGGATGCCTTGACCTGGCTTCTCTGGCGTCGGTGAGGGAATTTGCCGCGTCGCTTGCCGGAAATACGGTCGACGCTCTGATTAACAATGCGGGAATCATGCCTGGGGATGTAACGATTACGGAAGACGGAATAGAGACCGCCACGCAGACGAACGTCGTGGCACCCGTGCTGCTCACCGAATTGCTGCTGCCGCTGATGCATGAAGGTTCGTGTGTGGTGATGACTGTATCGGTTACCCGCAAGATTGTGTGGCTGCGTCCCGACTGGATTGAACATGCAGCCTCCTATCATGGATTTATGCGGCGGTTCAAGACCTATGGCCGTTCGAAACTGGTGCTTACCCACTATGCGTTGGATTTGTCAAGGCGCGTGGCCGAAAGGGGGATAAGAGTGAACTGCGCAGATCCCGGCGTGGTTGATTCAGGGATGATAAGCATGGGCAATCCGGTGGTTGACCCCCTGGCAGATATCTTTTTCCGGCCCGTCATCACATCCGCGTCATCAGGCGCGATGGCTGCGCTTTCCGGCGTGTCGTCTACGGAATCCGGCATGATTTTCACCCATAACGGGAAGTGTACGCCTATCCCGGCGTCATACCTTGCCGACCCGCTCCATTCCCGGATTATGAGCCAGCTGTTGGCGTTCGTTTAAGCCTCGTTCCTAATAAGAACTCATTTCTTAGAATAAGAGCCGGTTCCCCAATATTTGTTA
>LUJP01000046.1 GCA_001689535.1 Bacteroidales bacterium M5 | reverse complement strand
AAGATAGCGAAACAGACCAAAAACGGGGGAAATACGCCCCTTTTTGGCCTGTATATGCTTATGTCACGGACTTTACCGCCTGAGAACCGATTATTTAGGAATAATCCTCAAAAATCTGTTGCCTGAAAAAATATCCAAACCTCAATGCTACGAAAAGAGAGGCTGCGCCGTAAAACTTAATTACGACACAGCCTCCCCAACCATCATTGATTGTCAGTGGATGCACGAGCGTGCATCCCTACAATGTTAACGGTAATTTAAGTTTTACAACACCGACGATACAAATCATTGATTGCCAACAAATCCCGCCACGGAGCACCGGAGGTGCGATATCTGTACAACCCACTGCGTGAGCTGTGGGAAAAAGGCCTCCACCGCCCAGTGCGGCGAGCCGCGGAGCGTGCGCTGCCGCACAGCGCGTCAGCATAGGCCTTTAAAGCATAGGCCTTTCCAGAGCCTTTAGAATTTGATGGTGAAGGATGTGAGCCCGGTAGATCGGTCGGTTGCCAGCGAGAAGCGGAAGCCGTGGCGCCTCAGCACTTCGGCCGTCACCATCAGTCCCAGGCCCTGTCCGCTCGGTTTGGTGGAATAGAACGGGGCGAAGATGTGCGATTCCGCTTCCGGCGAGATGCCCGCACCGTTGTCGGTTACTATGAGTTTGCCCGGCGCGGTGGCTATCTCTATACTGCCGTCGTTTCCTATGCTTTCCTTGGCGTTCTTCACCACATTGACCAGCACCTGCTCCATCAGCACGCGGTCAAGCGACACCGCTATCGGCTCGGTGTGCAGACGGGTGGTAAGCGTGATGCCCGCGCCCGAACAGATACTTTCCAGAAACGGCAGGTTGTGGCGCACGAAACTGTTTATATCCATCGCGTCGAGGTGCAAAGGGGGAATCCTCACCAGATTGGCATAGGAGGATATGAAGCTGTTCAGTCCCTCTATGCGCTCACGGCAGCTTTCCACGGCATCGCTCATCTCGTTGTCGGCGTCGCCCGCCTCGGTGGCGAATATTCCACCTATGGCCTCGAGCAGCGACGATATTCCGGCCGAGGTGTTGTTGACCTCGTGGGCTATCACGCGTATCACCTTCTCGTAGGCCTGTTTCTCTGCTTTCATCATCTCGTCGGCAAGACTCTCTATCAGATAGAAGCGCCTCATCACACCCGAGTCTATGAACGTCTGGCATGCGCAGCGGTACACTCTGCTGTCTGCCATCCTCACCGTGCTTCTATCGCCGGGCGAAAGCGTGGCGAGCGTGGCCGCCGGCTGTGACTTCCGGTCGGCGAGATTTGTCCGCAGCAGCTCGTTGGCCGAATCGGCGTCGAGCATCTTTACCGCCGACGGATTCACCAGCGCCACCCGTCCCTCCAGGTCAAGCACTATGATTCCCGAAGGCGATGCGTTTATCATCAGTTCCATGAAGTGATATTGCTCCTGACGGTACACGCGCTCGTTTTTTATCTGCATCATCATGTTGTTGAATAGCTCCACGAGCTTCTCGGTGTCGAGCTGTCCCACTTTGGCAAGGCGGCTGCTGAAATCCTGCCCCTTGAGCAGATCCATGCCCCGAAGTATGGCGCTCACCGGGCGCACGAGCGAGAAATAGGTCACCACGATAAACGCCGCCGCCATCGCTTCAAGTACCAGATACCACCAGTAGAGCGGCGGCCGCATCACGGCAGTGAACACCAGCAGTGCCAGTAATATCAGCGCCAGCACATAGAATACCTTTTTGAACTTCATTGGTTGATGCCGTATTTTTCCATTCTGCGATACAGCGACTGGCGCGTGATGCCCAGCCGTGTGGCCACCTTGCTCAGGTTGCCCGAGGTCTCTTCAAGAGCCTGCAGTATGGCCTGGCGCTCCATGTCCTCGAGTGTCATGCCGGCGAAGGTGTTGCCGCTTTGCTGTTCGGGTCGCGGGGCCGATGCCTGGTTGTGCTCGATCGATTCGGGCCCTATGATATCCGACGGCGAGATAAGTATGGCGCGTTCCACTGTGTTCTTGAGTTCGCGGATGTTGCCGTAGAAGGGCAGACGTGTCAGCAGAGCCATGGCTTCAGACGAAAATTCCGCACCGCGCCGGCTTGACTGCGCCGCGAAGTGGCGCACCAGCGCCGGAATGTCGTCGCGGCGCTCGCGCAGCGGAGGCAGATGCAGTGTTATGAGGTTGATTCGGTAGAGAAGGTCTTCGCGGAATCTGTGGTCGGCTACCATTGCCGGAAGGTCGGCGTTGGTGGCGCATACCACCCTTATGTCGACCTTGCGCGGGGTGCTGTCGCCCAGACACTCGAACGTGTGCTGCTGGAGCACGCGCAGCAGCTTCACCTGGCAGTTTATGTCGAGGTCGCCTATCTCGTCGAGGA
Source organism: Bacteroidales bacterium M5 (assembly GCA_001689535.1). Lineage (GTDB taxonomy): Bacteria > Bacteroidota > Bacteroidia > Bacteroidales > Muribaculaceae > Paramuribaculum. The sequence goes on along the minus strand of LUJP01000046.1, from coordinate 723 downwards.
ATATAGTGCCTTTGTGGGCCATCTCGAAGCGTCCTTTGCGGTTGGCGGTGGCGCCGGTGAATGCGCCTTTCACGTGGCCGAACATTTCGCTCTCGAAGAGCGACTGCGAGATGCCTCCGAGGTTCACCGTCACCATCTGCTCGCGGCGGCGGGGACTGTTAAGGTGCAGAGCACGCGCTATCAGCTCCTTGCCGGTGCCATTCTCTCCGGTGATGAGCACCGGTGCCTCCGTGGGGGCCACGCGCCTCACGGTGTCGAGCACGGCCAGCAGCTCCGGGCTGCTTCCCACTATTCCCGCGCGGTCAAACTCCGCAGGCTCCTCAGGCGCCGCTTCCTCGGCGTTGAGCGAGATTGCCGTGCGTATGCGCTGCATCAGAAAATAATTGTTCCACGGCTTGGTTATGAAGTCAAACGCTCCCGCCTTCATCCCTTCCACGGCCAGAGGTATGCTTCCCCACGCCGTGATGAGAATCACCGGCACGGCAGGCTGGAAAATCTTCACCTTCATGAGCAATTCCAGTCCTTCCTCGCCCGAAGTCTCGCGGGTGTAGTTCATGTCCATTATTATGAGCTGGAGCGGCTCGCGCCTCACCACCGCCAGAGCCTCCTCTGCATTGGCTGCGGTGACGGTCTCGAATCCCTCGCGCTTCAGGAGCATGCCCAGCGACATGCGTATCACCTTGTCGTCGTCAACAATAAGAGCCGGTTCCCCAATATTTGTTA
>LUJP01000069.1:7523-7799 GCA_001689535.1 Bacteroidales bacterium M5 | reverse complement strand
TTATTTCCCCACTGATTTTCTACTGACCCCCGACGCTCCCAGGCCCCATGGCCCGTCGATATCCTTATCGACGGCGGAATTGTGTGGCGAAATACTATTCAAAATATATTGTAACAGGCGAAAAGCGCCGGAGGCGCGAATTTTTTACAACCGATTGCGCCAGCTACCGGAAAAATAGGTCAATTGGTTTCTTCGAGGGAAGCTGCGGAGCATGCGCGCCTCGTTATTGCGTAAGCGTGGGCCATCTGTTGGGTTCCCATGCTTACGCACACTGCG
>LUJP01000069.1:0-7476 GCA_001689535.1 Bacteroidales bacterium M5 | reverse complement strand
TTTACAGAAAACGCGGCTCCGCCGCTCCGTGTTGGCAGATCTGATACATGTATTGTTGACTCCTTTTAACAACCATTATTTTACATTGCTCCAATATCGGGTTGATGTGAAAAACCAGTTGAAGTGTTAAAAAATATCCGGAAGGAATATCGGGGCAATGTAAAATAATAGGTTGTAATTGTTAGAGGTTATCTGAGTGAGATTTTATTTTTAATCGGATAATCCGGCGTTTGGGCATTGGAGGTTTGACGGCCAGAGGCCGACGTTCCCAGTCGGAATGCTCATGGGCCGTCGATAGGGATGTCAATGGCAAAATGGATGGAATCAGTATATTAGTAGTGTATTGTGAAGCTTCATTAGCTGCAAAAATTGGGCTGGGGTGGCCTTATTGACATTGGGTTGGTGGCGATGAGGATATTTTATTATCTTTGTATTGTGAACCTTGTGGGTTACTGCAATCATAATTACATTTCATTCATTTCAAAGCCGATTCAATAAAGAAGTTCGTATGGCAAGAGTTTTATATTTAGCGCTGACACTGTCGGCGGCAGTGCTTCCGGGAGTAAAGGCGAGTGCATCTACTGTCAATGTGTGTGCATGCGATAATACGCGCGTCGAGACCGTAAACTCCGATTATAAGAAATCAAAACGACCGGCGGCCGACGCACGACTTTTCAAATCAAGAGAAGTGGAGCGGCAGATAGCGCGGGTGAAAGCCGTACTTACCAACCGTAAACTGGCCTGGATGTTTGAAAACTGCTTTCCTAATACACTTGATACCACGGTGCATTATCGGATAGGAGAGGATGGCAAGCATGATACTTTCGTGTATACGGGCGATATTCATGCCATGTGGCTTCGCGATTCGGGCGCGCAGGTGTGGCCTTATGTTCAGCTGGCAAATGACGACGAGAACCTGAAGAATATGATTGAGGGGGTGATACGCCGCCAGTTCAAATGTATAATTCTGGATCCCTATGCCAATGCGTTCAACGACGGCCCTACTGGTGGAGACTGGATGAGCGACATGACCGACATGATACCGGAGGTGCATGAACGTAAATGGGAAATAGATTCGCTCTGCTATCCGTTGCGACTGGCCTACGAATACTGGAAGGTGACCGGCGATGCAAGCATATTCGATGGTGAATGGCTTGCGGCGATGGAGCGGATATACGATACTTTTACCGAGCAGCAGCGCAAGGAAGGTCATGGCCCATACAAATTCCAGCGGCGCACTGAACGGGCGCTTGACACGCTGAACAATAACGGTATGGGAGCCCCGGTGAAGCCATGCGGACTTATTGCGTCGAGTTTCCGGCCGTCGGACGATGCCACCACGCTCCAGTATCTTGTTCCATCCAACTTCTTCGCCGTGGCCTCGCTCAGGAAAGCCGCCGAGATACTTACGACGGTGAACCGTAATGGCGCTTTCGCTTCAAAATGCTCCGCGCTTGCCGATGAAGTGGAGGGCGCGCTGAAAAAATATGCTGTATATGACCATCCTGAATTCGGCAAGATTTATGCTTTTGAGGTTGATGGTTTCGGCAACCATCTGCTGATGGATGATGCCAATGTGCCGAGTCTCCTGGCGATGCCCTATCTCGACGAAATGGATGTGAACGATCCGGTGTACCGGAACACGCGCCGATTCGTGTGGAGCGAGAACAATCCTTACTTTTTCCGCGGCAGTGCGGGTGAGGGGATAGGCGGACCGCACATCGGCTATGAGATGGCATGGCCCATGAGCATAATGATGAAAGCCTTTACTTCGACCGACGACAATGAAATCCGCGAATGCGTAGCTATGCTTCTGCGCACGGATGCCGGAACCGGTTTCATGCATGAGTCGTTCCACGTGGATGACCCCTCCAATTTTACCCGTGAATGGTTCGCCTGGCAGAACACTCTGTTCGGAGAACTCATTCTGAAGCTGGTCAACGAGGGTAAAGCCGATCTACTCAATTCCATTCCCGAATCCGGCACACTCCAGACTGCAATCTGATTGCGCGGGGGCGTTCCGAGATGATATGGAGTCCGTATTAGTTTTTCAGGGTCGGCCGAGTATTCTAAGGCTGACCCTTATTTTTACAGTACAACCATAGGGTTTTAATAATTTAGCTTTGACAATTCATCAATCAACGCAGGACGAGGCGGTCTTCGTGATTTCTGTTCAGCTACAATTTGCTCCGCCTCTTTCGTTCCTCCATATTTGATGAGCTTTCTGAGAAGAGCTACACCTTCCCGATAGGCTTCACGACCGTATGCTTGCTGGAAGTGTCCGTTTATAGCGGATGCATATAGCTTGACTATCTCGTCGGCAAAGAGTTTTTTCAGCTCCTCAGGTGCTTCGTCAATATTGGAAGTAGACGGGTCTTTGCGAAGGAAGTCTATATACTACCTCCACATTTTTTCTTGTGCGTATATGTATAATAGACGGACTGTATCCTTTTGTCACTCAATGCCTTGACATGCTCCATCCATTCATCCTGAGGAATCAGAGACTTCATAACGGCATACATCGCATCAAAATAATATTCTTTTTCACCCCATCCTCCTCCATTGAAAAAGAAATAGCGGGCTAATTCGAGTTCTTTCTGGCGATTTTTCGTCTGACGGTGGACTTTGTATTCCCATTTATGCCAATCCTTGAGAAGCCCCGCATATTATGCATCATGGATCACTCCGTCCTTGGCAAGTCGAAGCACCTCGCCGTAGTCAGATTTATCCCATGCCTTTTGAAGAAGTGTATTGCGAAAGTTGTGATTGGATACGTTGTCATACATAAACTTGATCTGATTTTCGGTGTAATCTTCAATCAAATCTGCCACACGCTCAGCGTAGTTCTCCGGATTGGGGTTAAACAGTATTTTGGTTCCAAGTTTGAGGAATTTCTCTTGAAATTTTCCGTCAGCGGTGCATTCCTTCCGAATGAAATCTTCAAGTTGCGTTCTGTCAAGTTTAGACAAAAGTAAATCCACGTTATCGATAATCTTCGTTGTCATGGCATTTGGCTTATTGATATTTGGACAAGCCATAATTCTAAACCGGTTTAATCATTCAATGGTTCAAGAATGATGATTTGTAGCAAAGATAATGAAATATTTTCATCGCCCTCTCTCTTTTCCAATACCGCTTCAACGGCATAGCATCTAAATACTTAGAACCTAAAATATTGTTCGACTCTATTATAGAGCCGAACAAGAGAAAACCGAGGTTCTCTATAAGAGAACCTTCGAAATGTATAAAAAAATTTGCATATCTCAGAAAGAACCACTACCTTTGTCATCGCTTTAAGGCCACAGCCTCAGAAAGCCGGTCCCATAGCTCAGTTGGTTAGAGCACCTGACTCATAATCAGGGAGTCCTTGGTTCAAGCCCAAGTGGGACCACTGAAAATTAAGTAGTTAGCAAATCGCTGACTACTTTTTTTATGTCTGAACGCCTCAGTTTACACAGGCTGTGTAAACCAACGTGTAAACCGTGTCAACCACAGTAAACGTAGTTTGTTACAAGTCGAAAGTACTGAGTAACAACGAATCACCTCTAATGCTGAGAGTGACAAAAGACAGGAAGCGTAAATATGTCAGTCTTGGCATATCCGTGAATCCTGAACACTGGGACTTCTCTAAAAATCAGCCGAAGTCCGACTGCCCCAACCGAGAATTTATAGAACTGATGATTGCTGAAAAGCTGAAAGCCTACAATTCGACCATTATAGAGTTAAAGGCTACCAATCAGGATTTCACCTCTACATCACTCGTTGATAAAGTGGACGGTGGAAATTCTCTTGTCAGAAAAACAGTGAACGACCTATTTGTAGAACATCTGCAAAGACTTGAAAACGAGAAAAGACGTGGCTATATGCTGTCAGTCCGCTACGTCTATAACTCGTTAATCAATTTCAACAAGCATCTTAACATTCCTTTTGCAGAAATAGATGTTGCTTGGTTGAAGCGTTACGAATCGTGGCTAAGAAGTAGAGGGGTCTCACAGAACACAATAGGAATCCACTTCCGTACCCTGAGAGTCCTTTATAATCTTGCCATTGAGGAAAGGGCAGTCAAAGAAGAACTCTATCCGTTCAAGTCGTTTAAAGTTTCCAAACTCCATGAAGAAACAGCCAAACGAGCTTTATCTAAGGAGAATGTTGAGAGAATTATCAGTTTCAAGCCGATTGATGATTATATGCGGTTCGCAATAGACCTCTTTGCGTTCACCTACTATTCAGGAGGAATCAATCTGACCGATATTGCTAATCTGACCGAAAGCAACATTATTGCTGACAAACTCATTTATAAGCGTCAAAAAACTGGTAAACTGATAAAGATACCTCTACAAGAAAAAGCAAAACAACTTATAGAGAAGTACCGCACACCTGACAATTCTTATCTGTTCCCAATCTTCTCTACGATTCATAAGACAGAAGCGCAAAAGAAGTTCAGAATACATAAGGTAATGGCAAAGGTAAACAAACGCCTGAAAATTATCGGCAAGGAGTTAGGCATCCCTATCACTCTGACAACCTATGTGGCACGCCACAGTCAGGCGACAGTGATGAAACGTGCCGGAGTTTCCACAGCTGTAATCCGTGAGATTATGGGGCATAGTTCGGAACGAGTTACCCAAATCTACCTTGACAGCTTCGACAATGAGCAAGTAAACAGTGCTCTACAATCGCTCTAAATCAGAAAATCCCGTCAATCTATACTATTGGCGGGATTTTCTTTGTAAATTTGCATATGGAAAAAGAGAAAATTACACCCAAAGATACGTGCATAGTTATTGGTAATGGCTTTGACATAAACCTTGGTTTACCAACGAGCTATACTGATTTTGTAAAAAGTTCCCACTTTGAAGATATGGTAAAACGTGGAAACGAATTGGCAAAACATCTCAAAAGTAAATTTGAATTACAGAATTGGATAGATATTGAGAATGAACTTAAAACTTATTCATTAGAAAAAAGTGACGCATCTTTTAAGTTTAATTACCAGCTGCTTACTTACGCTTTAATAAATTATCTTGAAGAATTAGATTATTCTTTGATGAAGCGAACAAGTGTTGCATATAGATTAATTGAGTCAATCTCTGAGTCCTGCAATAGTTTCATTATCTTAGATTTCAACTACACCAAATCAACAGAAATATTGTTACGAAACAATTATGTTGATGATGAAATTATAAAAGGTAGTTTGATAAAAGTGCATGGAGAAGCTGCAAAAAATGATATAATCTTTGGTGTTGAGGATAGTGCATCTATCAAACCTGAGCATGTTTTTCTACGTAAGGCGTTCCCTCGTCACTATAAAGCTCTAAACTTACGCTCTATATTTGAAAAAGCAAATAGGATAATCTTTTTCGGACACTCCTTAGGAGAAACAGACCATACATATTTTCTGAATCTTTTTAGAGACAGTTGTCAAGATGGTAGTTTTTATAATCAGCGAACCGTTAATAAAAGTTTTGAATTTGTCTATTATGAGGAAGATGGTTATCACAAACTTATGCAACAGATTGACACCCTTACAGCGAACCATCTAACCGCTTTTAGACAATTTAATAATATTATATTTCAGGATGTAGAGCACATCTAATATGGAGATTTCAGAATTTATAAAGACACGCAAGCCGTTTCCTATCTTACCTCCTGACTACAAAGAATCAGCGGAATGGGAAGAATCGCAATTATTCAATGCTTGGATAAAGAAATATCCTGAGAGTAAACATAAAGAGATTATTGAGCGATTGAAATATATTCGTTCATACGCATTATTGTTTCCTGAATATGACGGCCGTCACAAGACGCAATAAATCACTATGACAATAGAGGAAGAAGAATAGATGCAAGTGGGCTATCACAAAAGGAATTTTACGAATTTGATATATTGCAAGACGCGATAAAGGAGTTAGGTCTATCCCCAATTGCAACATTTGAATTTATAGTTTTCATTTGGAGAGAACTATCTAAATGGCTATATCGTGGCACTATTGAACGCCTGGAGGATAGAGTGAATCGCCTTAAAAATAGAATAGATGAACGCCCCAATGATAAAATGGAACTCGATATAAAAGTTGGGAGTAAGCATTTTAAGTTTGCCAATCAACTGTTTATTAAATCTATAATAGCAGCTTTTGTCAGCTCCAATCTTGAATCAGGCAATCAAGTAGAAATCATTTACCCTGCAAAACGTGAAATTGATTACATACTTGTGCGTACCATTCTGCAATATTTACCTATATCTAACAAGAAACAGAAAAAAGGAGCATTTACCCAAGCCGAAAGAAATTTGGGGTTGTGCGTCTTATGGTTTACGGGGGAACTTAACCATAAAAAGGGAGATGATCCCACTGATTTTTGCACAAAAGACAATAACGCCACCTTTGATAAACTTATGAGAGATTACAAGGATATGCCACTTCCAATAATTTCGCCACTGTTTTAGAGTAAGAAAAACGCAAAAATTCTACGCTTACACAGCACTGCGAGTTGATATAATTTTGCCACCGAAATCAGGAAAACAGACCGCACGTTGCGGCTGATTTATCCCCTGACAACCAACAAAATCATGGCAACAAAGTCATTCTCCAACGTGGAAATCATCGCAGTCGCTAACAACGAAGTACGCAACGCCGCTTTCGCAAAGGGCATCAACCGTGACGTAAACCTCGCCAACGCCAAGAAAATCTGTGCCGACATCAAGGCGCACGGTTATCGTCAGGCTGAACTCGTACAAGTTCTTCCGGCTGAAAAAGCCATAGTAAAAGGAGACTTAACCCTCGTTGACATCAACGACAATCCAATCACGTCTGAAAGCGCACATAACTACTACCTTGTGCTTGACGGTCAGCACAGAATCTTCGCAACTTCTCTCTATAATGGAGAGAAAGATGCAACCGCAATCCAAGTTCCGGCAATCATTGTAGAATTGGCAAACGAAGAAACAGTTGCAGAATACATCTCTGCAATCAACGTCACCAAAGCAGAATGGAAACCACTTGATTATGTTAGGGGCGCAGCTAACGTACAACAAACAGACCTTCTTATGCGATACAAGGCTCTGATTAAGTGTGAAGATAATCCTGACGGATTCCCTCTCAGTACTCTTAATCTCATCTTCTGCGGAAACGCAAAAGCTATGAGTAAAACCGACCTTTCACTTCTTTGTCAGGGAAAACTAACAAAAGGGGTAAAAGTAGAAAAAGACATAATACCCTCACATAACATAGAAAGGGGAAACAAGTTTATAGACCTTTGCATACGCAAGGGTTTCGCTAAGAAAGACATTGCAAAACGCTATCTTGCAGAACAGTTCCAAAACTTCCGCAATGAAGCAAACGAAGACAGAGCATTTGAGCTATTTGAGGCTATTACCGAAAATGACCGTAAGGCAATGTACAACGAAAAAGACAATCTAATGGAAGATAAGGTTAAACAGCAATTCAAAAACATCAAAGCACGCATAGCAAAATAAGC
>LUJP01000022.1 GCA_001689535.1 Bacteroidales bacterium M5 | reverse complement strand
ACCCTCAACGGTTTTCAAGACCGCCGCAATCGACCACTCTGCCATCTCTCCTTGGTGGTTTTGCGCTGCAAATTTACAAATAATTTGTGATTATGCAATATCAATTAGGAAGAGAATTTGTATTTTTGTAATGAAAAAAGAGTCTTGTAGGCGTAACTGCTATGAAATCAGATGTTTTTCATTTTAAGCGTTTCGACGTAAGGCAGCGCTGTTCGGCCATGAAAGTGGGGATGGACGGCGTGAGTCTGGGAGCGTGGGCTTTTGAAGGCCTTGATGACGACTCTGAATTCACGGTCTGGGACGTGGGAGCGGGCACTGGGCTTCTTTCGCTGATGATTGCCCAGCGTTTCCCAAGCTGTGAAGTATATGCCGTGGAGATAGACGGCGATGCCGCTAAAGAGGCTGAGGGGAATTTTGTCGGATCGCAATTCTCCGACAGGCTTCACTGTGTTAGCGGTAATATTTTTGAACTTGCGGAGACATTGCCGCTTCCGGATGCGATTGTGTGCAATCCGCCTTATTTCCGCGATTCGCTTGCGTCGCCGGATCAAATCCGCTCTACGGCCCGTCATCAGGCTTCTCTCGGGTCGGATTCCGCTATGGCTCTTGCCGGCAAGTATCTTTCTACCGGCGGAAAGCTCGCCCTGATTCTTCCATACGAAGCGGGTGACCGGCTGGATTTCCTGGCCGCGGTCAATTCTCTCAGTCTGGAAAGGCGCGTCGACCTGGTGTCGGTTGAAGGGAAGGTACCCAAGCGTACTCTCTGGGAGTTTGTGAAAGGTTGCCAGGGTAAGAATCTCTGCGGCGCGCTCACTGTAAAAAACAGCGCCGGAACTTATACGTACGAATACTATAATCTTACTAATAATTTTTATCTCGATAAATGATGGCTGACAATCATATCCGTTTCAACGTGGCAGCTTCGCAGCGCATTTTTCTTCTGATATGTGTAACGGTGTTCTTCATGCTTGCCGGTGCTGTGGTGGTAGGCCTGATAATGGCCGGAGGGGAGACGGGAGTGAGAATGCGGCTTGCCACCGTGGCTCAGGATATACTGATGTTTATAGCTCCGGCTTTGCTTTTTGCCATGATGGTTACCCGTAAGCCTGCCGAGTTCCTGATGATTGACAGGTTTCCCTCGCTTGTCACTATGCTTCTTACGCTTGCCCTCGTGCTTGCTATGGTTCCGGCAATGAACGTGATTGTGGCGTGGAATGCCTCGCTTACGCTTCCTGCGGAATTGGCCGAGGTGGAGAATTGGCTCCGCCAGGCAGAGGAAAATGCTTCACATCTCATATCCCTTCTTATTGGCACGCATACGGTCGGGGCCCTCATTATGGCTCTTCTTATCGTAGGGGTACTTACCGGTCTGGCCGAAGAGATTTTTTTCAGAGGAATGCTTCAGCGCACGCTTGTCACGCTTCCGTTTAATGCCCACGTGTCAATCTGGATAACCGCATTCATATTCAGCGCCGTACACATGCAGTTTTTCGGTTTCGTTCCGCGGCTGCTGCTTGGAGCGTTGTTCGGTTATCTTGCTTTCTGGAGCGGTTCGTTATGGTTGTCTGTAATGGCACATGCTTTTAATAACATGTGTGCGGCCTCGGCAATGTGGGCTTCCGGTGACAGCGAGGAAGCTCTTATAAATAATATAGGAAGCGGAGGTTCGGTTTCGGATTACGTTGTGGTTGCGATAAGCCTTGTTATATCAGTCGGACTGCTGGTGATGATAGAGCGCACCACCAGAGGTAACCGACGCTGACACAGCTATGAAGAGCCGCTGCCAAAAGGAGCACCTTACGAAAATACATAAGTAAAAAGCGCCCCAAAAGTTTCTGTCTGACTTTTGGGGTGCCATTCGTTTTTAATCAGCCGTGTGTAGCTATATGGCTATAATTCTGTTACTGGATCTGGTCAAGCGATGCGAGAGCGAAAGAGTATGCTCCGATTGAAATCGCTTTGCTGGCGCCAAGAAACGAGATGGCTACGCCGGTTGCTTTTGCCGGATCGTAGATCACGTTGCGGTCGGTGCCATATACTTTGATGGGACGTGCTGCGCCGCGCGCGAATTTGGCGAACTGGTCGGGATCGTCGAGCTCGTAGGCTTTCATCTGCAGACGGTTGAGCTCCTCGCCTTTGATGGTGTGGATGAGTCCACGCAGCTGTTTCATGAGCGCAGGCATAAAGTATTTGCGTGCGCCGCACAGGCCTCCCCCGAGCACAACGAGCGAGTCGGTAAGCGTTACGGCCGTTGCGATTGCATCGCCGGCGATTTCTCCGAATTCCTCGAATGCGGCGATAGCGGCCTCCTGGTTGCCGAGGATTTTGCCTTCGGCTATGTCGCAGATGTCCTTGGGCTCATACTGATGGTTGATATCGCCTGATTTTTCGGCATATACGCGCTTGATGGCACGGATGGCAACGCCTTCCTCAACCATCACTTCGGGATGGTTCTTGTGGCGGAGGCAGAATGTTTCTACGCAAGAGTTGTTGCCACGGTTCAGACGATTGTCGATCACCATACCTATTCCGAAGCCGGTTCCGAATGTGTAGCCGAGGAGATTCTTGTAAACTTTTGTGCTTCCGAGTTCAGCAAGTTTAGCATTGATTTCGGGGAGCACGCCGCCAATGGCCTCACCGTAGGCAAAGAGGTCGCCGTCGTTGTTCAGGTATACCGGAATTCCGAATTTCTCCTCAAGGAACGGCCCGAGAGCCACACCGTCGCGGAACGAGGGGAAATTAGGAAGGTATCCGCCGACGATTCCGTGAGGATAGTCAGCCGGGCCGGGGAAAGCAAAGCTGATTGCCACGGGCTTCTGGTCGAGTTTGGCAATCACCTCTTCAAAACCCTTTACCATGGTCTGGAGACAAAGGTCGAGGTCGTGAGCGTTGGAGGGCATTGTTATCGGGTCGATAATGAAATCGTTGCTCTGCATTGCGCCGAACACAAAGTTTGTACCTCCCGCATCGAGAGTGATTACAACTCGTTTGTCAAATTTATACATATCAATGTTAGATTTAAGTTTTTTCTTGGTGACTATTTATTAGATGGGGCAGAAAAGCGCAGACGCATGAGATAACTTTCATCGTCCGAAGCTTTCTTAACGTCAATATTGTCGATGTTTTTATCTGTAATGAAGCGCGTCTTCACCAGAAGAGTCTTACTATGGATAGTAACGCACTGTATTTCAGCGTCGGCTAAAGCTTCGAACTCAGTTTGCAAGGCCTCTTTGCCGTCGATAATATAGCGGTCGGCATCCGGAGCGAGCATCCCGACAGTGGATTTGCGGAATGATATTACCGCGCCGGTGATGGGGAGGGAGAGCCCGTCGAAGTCAGAATCACTGATATCAGTCATGGCCAGATCGCCGGCCCAGATGAAATCTCCGTTTTTGAAGCCGTCGGCCTCAAGATCCACGCCATAGATTATAAATAGGGTGTTGCCTTGAGGTTGCGGTTTCGTTCGCAGTTTCTTGTTTATTACGCTTGCTGTTGTGCCTGCGTTCTTATAGGCTTCGAATGTAGGGTAGGAATTGAAGCGGTTACCGGCCGTAGTTTCCACAAGAAGCTTTTCTTCTGTTCGGTTTTGTGCGTTGACAGGAAGTACCGAAGCTGCAGTAAAAAACAACCCTATGAGCAGATGGAATATGGTGTGAAATGTCTTAGTGCGGTTGTTCATGGCGGTCGTCAGGCTAAGTAAACGATGATAAGATTTTTACAAAGATAAAGCTTAAAGCGCGAACCCCCAAACCTTTTTTCAATAAAAAGTGATAGGCATAGAAGCAAAGAAAATATGCCATCAATTAAGAATTGATGATTTGTTCTATAAATGATATAATTTTGTTTTGATAAGTTTTGCCGTTGTTTAGACAAGCTATATATAGTGATTAGGTATTGAATTGGCCCCGAACTTTGCGCCGAATATTGCGCATGAAACGGCGCCATTAGTGTCGGCATCTAGTATCGGCATCACCTCTTTCATTTACTACAGATAGCAACCCATCTTCAAATGATGAAGAGTGCCAATAACACCATAAGGCAGCTGAAAGAGTTCGTAGAGTATATCCCAATGTGGTTTTGTCATCCAATTTTAGTGTGGAGATATCGGAGCTATTGTGGGCGGAATCCACCCATTCAAGTATTCTTTCATCATATCGTTGAGCTATTTTTTTAATTTCATGATATGACAACATACTATCATGCCATACTAAATTGTGAATTATATAGACAGCTATGGCGCATGAACCGACACATCGAGAATCGTAATGGGTGAGGCGGCATATCGCCTCGGCTTGTTATATCACATTATTCTTAGGAAGTCCAACCACCGAGGTTCTCATTAAGGCTCCATTCGCTGCACTTTTTTGGCGCGACAAATCCCACCACATTTTTGAGCACATTTCAGGCTGATCAACGTAGTCTCTCAAACATAATATCTTGTACGTATGACTTCCAATACCTTTTGGCTCGCCTTTGAACCAATCTTTGAAATTGGACGCCATGCGGCTTATGTTGAATTTTCCCTTCTCAAAACCGTTGAGTATACACAGCATCATATCTGTGTTGTCGGTCCATGCACCTTTAGCCCATCTGCGTCTATGAGCATCCTGAATTATCTGATTGTAGTTCTTCAATCCATCCGGATAATTCTTTTTTACATCATCCTTGAGCATGAATTCCGCCCCAAGACCAAGTGCATCTCCGACTGCCTGTCCGTAAAAGCAGCCTAACATTTTATCTTTGATTATATCTGTCTCCATTTTGTTAAAAAATTCTTTTTTCCCAAATTCTATGCGACTCAATCTTTTGAGAGTATGGAATTGTTTGTGTGTCAGCGGACGCGGTCGGGGTTCTTGGCGATGAAGTCTTTCCAGGAGCCGGAGCTTTTGGTGGGGAGGGGACGCGTGGTCTCGTAGAAGTGGCAGAGGGCGGCGGCCATGGCGTCGGTCGAGTCGAGCTGGGGAGGAAGGTTTTCTTCAGGAATATTGAGAATGCGGCGAAGCATTTCTCTCACCTGCTCTTTCGAAGCGGCTCCCGAACCGGTGATAGCCTGCTTGATTTTACGGGGCTCGTATTCGGCAATGGGGACATCACGGGATATGGCAGCAGCCATTGCAACACCCTGGGCGCGGCCGAGTTTAAGCATTGACTGGACGTTTTTTCCGAAAAACGGAGCCTCGATAGCCATTTCGTCAGGAAGATATGTCTCTACAAGAGAGGTTACGCGCTCAAAAATTCTGCCGAGGCGGTAATAATGGCTCTGGAATTTGCTTAGTTCTATTACTCCGAGGGCTATCGCCACGGGCTTTTTGTTGCGTACTCCCAGTATGCCGTATCCCATCAGATTGGTACCGGGGTCTATTCCAATTATAACCCTGTCGAATTCCTTTACGGCCTCATTCATGGTCTATGATTTCAATAAATGAGACAAAGAACACGACTTTTCCTCCGAATTTCTTGATGATGACCGACCTCAAGGAATTGCCTATCGTGTCGTTCCATTCCCGGGCGCGGTCGAGTTCGCTGGCTTTGAGCTGGAGGGTGTATGAACTGGTGCCAGGCTCTATTTCCAGCAGAATTTTTCCAAGAGATGCTTCGGAGAACAGCCCTGATGACATTGCCTCCGGAATGAAAATGGTTTTAAGCCATGCAACGAAGGTTTCTGTGATGCTTGACTCGGTGTGGAAACTGGTGTTATAAAGATACATGACGGGTCTTAGTTAGAAGTAGTCGTTGGAGTACGCATGAACCGGAATGCGAAGCGTACATGGCGCAGGATAGTCGGAACCGTACCATAATAACGGCACATGATCCTGAATCTTTCCCAAAGAGAAGCGCGGCGGTTGGCGGTGCTCAGTCCTTCGCTCAGATAGTCGATAAGACAGTCGTCGATAAACACGTTTTTTCGGGAATGCTGAAGGCAACGTAGACACCATTCGTAATCGGCCGAAAACCGGTATTTCAGGTTGAACCCGGGGGCAATGCGGGCGAGGGCTATGAATGCCTGGTGGCACACTACCATGCCGTTTGTAAAGCTACGGTATGTAAGATTCTTCGGAGCGGTAAGATGGCGCGGCCCGAGATATTTGCCATCGGCGTCAACAAGATGGGTCTGACCGTAGACAATACCGGGGATGTCATTGTCATCAATGGCCTTTTTTATACGTTCCAGAGTGTCTGGGGCGTGGAATTTGTCTCCGGAGTTGAGGAAAATCAGATAGGTGCCGTTTGCCCGGTCCATGGCCTTGTTCATGGCGTCGTAAAGACCTTTGTCGGGCTCGGAGAAAATCCTGATTCCGTTCACGCCGGATCTGCGCGCTTTTTCCACGGTATCGTCCTTTGATGCGCCGTCCATAACTATATGTTCGAAATCGCCGCATGTCTGTTCGGCCACGCTTTTTAGCGTGCGTTCAATTGTGGATGACGCATTAAAGGTTACTGTAATGATGGAAAAAGTCGGTGAGGCCATAGGGAAGAGCTTAAGTAATCACAAAATTAATAAAACTCTTTTATTGAGGAAGAGTTAGGGGTTAAATTACTTAAGTTTTTCCATCAGGATAAACATACCGCTTCTTCCCGGTATTTCGCATCGCGTCAAGGACGATATCTTCTCTCCGCTCTGTGTGTCGGCTATTTCGGGAAGCACGTAAGAAGACGGTTTGAATCCGAGCAGATTTTCATCCAGAGTGATGTTTGCGGCCTGGGGCACGTCCGTCCAGTTTGCCAACACAAGTAGTGCTTTGTCTCCGTTGATATATACCGTAGCGGGTATGCTGGCG
The DNA here is from genome assembly GCA_001689535.1 of Bacteroidales bacterium M5. Classification (GTDB taxonomy): domain Bacteria; phylum Bacteroidota; class Bacteroidia; order Bacteroidales; family Muribaculaceae; genus Paramuribaculum. The sequence continues at coordinate 2,481 of LUJP01000022.1, read as the reverse complement.
TTGTCGGTCTTTACCGGGCAACGCTCGTCCCAATATCCTCTCATAACGGCATCTTTCATGCCGAAATCGTCCCAAAGATGCCAGAAAGGGACCGGATTTCCACTCCAGGGTAAACGTGGCAACATTCCGTAAATCATTCCACGGAATACATTCTGGGCATCAAGTGTCTCGCTCATCAGCCCGAAAGGAATGCCTGACATCTCAACCATCCAGAAATCCAGCGGATTATCGGCCGAGAAACCCTCTCCGATCCATGTGCGGTCCACATAAGGCAGAAGCTCCAGATATAGATGCAGTGAATTTGCATATCCGGCCCATTCATTGTTGTGGTTCCAGGAGTGGATATCGATAAGACGCCGTTTGCCATCGGCATCCAATATGCGGCGTGCGCGCTGAAGCGTCTGATGATCCAATGCGCTGTCGTCGATATAAATACCGTCAAGACCGAGGTTGCCTATCATCCAGTCAAGTCCTTCCAGGTAATAGTTGTTCCAGCGGGAATCAGGCGTGGTAATCACTGACAGATCCATGTCGCCTGCATACTTGCCTTCGGTGAAAGCATTATACCATGCAGGGATGAAGTGAGTGGTGAGATTTTCGTTCAGCCACTCGTGAGGACCGTTCTTGTGTATCAGGGTACGGGCGTCCTTTCCGGGCCCGTCATGAATCACTTCGCTGCCAAGACTGCGCAGTGCCCACAACTCTGGAAGCTTGACGGTGAGTTCGCGAGTGGTATAATATAGGCGTACATCCAGATTCTTGCTGTGGGCGTCGGCGATAAAGCGTCGCAGGTCGGGAACAGCTTCGTCGTAATACGGATAATTGATAAATGGATAGATATCCTTCTTGTGATGCACATTAATCATATTGGCTCCCGCGTTCTGTGCCGCAGGGATGTATCCGGCGCTTACGTCACTGTTGGAATGATAGAAACGTTTCCCGGCCAATTCGGAAAGGTTAAGCGGTTTTACAGGAGTAACCAGCATATTGAAGTCATAGTGGAGCACGTCTCCTTTGCTCATGGAGCGTTCACCGCTGTAAGCTGTCATCAGCACGGTATCATCGTTGTGTGGCATGATTCTGATACCACCCTTGCTCTCATTCCCCCATGAAGCCGGCAGATTAAGCTTGCCCAGGGAATAGTAGACATTCACCAACGGACGAACGTAGTTTTCGTCCTTGAAGCAGAAGTTCAGTCCCGCGTTGATGTTTCCCATCCATATCTTGTCCTGATGTTTGTCGACGTTCCATTTCCAACAGATCATGGTGTCGGGGCGCAATCCTCCTTTGTGCCCTAAGCCCATCATATATTTCGCAGCGTAGGTGGTGTAGGGCACTTCCAGGCGAATGTCTTTCACCTGCACCTTTCTCAGTGATTTAACCTGAATGCGGTAGTCTACAAATCCGTCGAATCCGAATTTACCGGAGCACTCGATCTCAAAGTCACCATTCCGTTGAGTCGTAGTCCAGCCGATGGACGCATTATTCTTTTCTGTGATATGGAGCTTGCCGCTTTTAAGTATCTCCGTCCCTCGGTCGGTCTCTATCACAAATCTGATACCGTTTGCCAGCACCGCATTTTCTTTCTGCCAATCCAACTGGTTGCTCTGGTCGTAACAGGTGAAAAGCGATTCGGGCAGGCCGTCATCCGACAGCTTCATGGAGCCTCCCAACCAGGAGATAGTCTGGTTCTGTAATTTGACGGGCGTGTAAGGAGCTGTAGGTTCATCGGAATTTCCGATAGTAGAATCGAGCCAGCGTAGACGGGCCTTTCTCCATCCCTCGTTATCTCCGTGTCGTGCTATGGCATTTCCCTGCACGGTCAATTTGCAATCTATTGTTACCGGTTTTGTATTGGAGGCATTGACGGTCACTGTACCTTTGTAAATGCCGCTTGCAGATGCAGGCACATCAGAACCGATCCACAATGCCTGTATTTCTCCTTTCGGGACATTAATAGTCTTGCTGAATGCTTTACCGTAGGCATCGATGCCGCCCATATTAAAACAACGGAATGCCGAGGCTGGAATTTTATCGCCTTTCTCGTTTTTCCAGTCAGAAAAAGTTACGGAGACATCCGATAGAGGAATGTAGGGTGTAAAAACACCAATCTGCCAGCTGTAAAATTCTCCAGGAAAGCAATCTCCATGAAATTTTGTCCGCGATTCAGCGCTGCGTTCGGCCCAACGTGCCGGTAAAGCATGCGTCATGCGGATATCATGGGCTCGGTCCTCAGTGAAGCAGAAATAGCCGGCCTCCGGAAATTCTTGAAGTATCTTCGAAACTACCTCGGGAGATGCGGCACGACGCATTTCTGAATCCTGTTCATTCATGGTTCCTTGCCTTTTCAAATCATCAAAGGCATTCGTAATGTCGTTTTGAGCCTCCATGAGGCAAGGCATTACCCAAAGTGAGCATGCTATAAGATACTTGATTGGTTTCCTCAGCATTGTATGGGTCAGCGGATTTTTCCGGTGGGCA
>LUJP01000097.1:3151-3364 GCA_001689535.1 Bacteroidales bacterium M5 | reverse complement strand
TAACTATGGACAAAAGAGAAGTGCGCAAACTAAGTCAGATGTTTAACCCACAAACGCGCCCTGCACATATCCCGACATCGCGCCCTGCACATATCCCGACATCGCGGCGTGTTAAATGGCGTTTGGTGAAAAAGTGGTTTAACCGCTACTAAAAACAGACGCTAATAGGCAGAACCGCTATAGCTGTTTCAAAAACCGGCGCACAAATTCCTA
>LUJP01000097.1:0-3129 GCA_001689535.1 Bacteroidales bacterium M5 | reverse complement strand
AGCAAAACCCATAAAGATATGAAACACAAAGCCCCGGAAACGTGCCAAACGTGCATTTTCTACCAGCCCGACGGTGACGACATCGGAACCTGCACAATTTCCGACAATATCGTAGAACCGCTGCAAGAAGCCTGTAACGACCAAATAAACAATAATAACTAATGGAAGCAATAACCCAGCCCAAAGGAATGTTTAACGAAACACTTCACGGCCTAACAACCGATGAATTAAGGCTAATTATTCCAATAATCAAGCGAGAACACCGGCACGCCGAAAAAATGGTTAATCACTATAGGGATTTAACCGAGGACGGTTTTGGTACCAGCCGACAAAGTACCGCTATGCTTGATTGGCAGGATAAAGCCGAAAAACTGGAGAAGATTATTAACTACGCTAATACCGTACTGAAATGATAGTATTAAGTTTATTTGACGGTATGAGCTGCGGACGTATCGCCCTACAGGGGTTAGGCATACCAGTTGAAAAATACTACGCCAGCGAAGTGGATAAATTTGCCATTAAAAATACTATGGCCAATTTCCCGGACACTATACAACTGGGCGACGTGCGTAATATTGACGGTCACGCATTGGGTCATGTCGATATGCTAATAGGTGGCTCACCGTGTCAGTCTTTTAGCTTTGCCGGAAAACGCGCCGGGATGAGTACCGCCGAAAAAGTGGAAATATATACCCTGTCGAAATATTTAGAACTGAAAGCCGCCGGGGTACAGTTTGTGGGGCAAAGCTACCTGTTTTGGGAATATATGCGCATACTCACAGAGCTGCGCGAAACTAACCCCGACATCCTGTTTTTACTTGAAAATGTCGAAATGGGTAAGAAATGGGAAAAGGTGCTATCGGATGCTATCGGAGTTACCGGCGTACACATAAATAGCGCGTTGGTTTCCGCTCAGACCCGAAAGCGTATTTACTGGACTAACATACGCCTTAGACGTATCGGCGAATACGGCGCATATAGTGCAATACCTCGGCCCGAAGATAGGGAGCTGTATTTAAAAGATATTACCGAGGATAACGTACCCGAAAAATACTACCTCAAAGATGAAACTGTGCAGACACTATTAGCCTACAATGAAAGAAACGCGGCGGCTGGCAATGGCTTCCGTGCTAAATTTCATGGGGGGGGGAGAAGTGCAGCACCATAATTGTAGGGGGCCACGGTGTCCGCGATTTAGTAGTAGTAAAACAGTAGTTAAACCATTTAATATAAACGGTGGTGGTCTTATCCACATAGGTAATAATAAAGTACCATGTATCATATCTACATATTACAAAGGGTATGACGGATTTGGCACCCGACCATACATATTAGAGTATGACGGAAATAGATAATATTTGCATAGCTTCAAGAGGACGACGCAGACCCGACGGAATTTTAGAGCAGCATTTAGAACCATGCCCCGAAATCGGTAAAACAAACTGTTTAACAACCGTGGCAAAAGACAATTTAATATTACAACGACCAAGGGGCAAAAATCCCGGCGGCATTTTTACCGATAAGGCACCTACGTTGACACAAACAGCGTGGGAGCAAAATAATTTAGTCGTGGAGAATGAAAATTTAATAATCCAACTGAACCCCAGTAAAGAGAGCCACAACACCCAGCCATACCAACAAAACCGGGTTTACCATCCCGACGGAAAAACCCCGGCACTTATGCAGGGTACAGGAGGCCGAACACTGAAAGTATTAACCGAGGCTGGGGGGGGACATACTCGCATACGACGGTTAACCCCTACCGAGTGCGCACGCTTACAAACTGTGCCGGATTGGTACAAATGGGTAGTGTCGGAAACACAGCAATACAAGATGCTGGGTAACGGCTGGACTGTTGAGGTTATCAAACATATATTTTCATTTTTGCCCGACCGCTTTAAACAGTAATAACTATGGCGACAACCACATTACGTTTTAGAATACCGCGCACCGAGATACCCGGCGTGTTTGCGCTCATGGAAGCCGAAGACACCCCGACGTGTGAGCTGCGCATTAAAAAACCTAATGTCGGCGTGCGCGAAATCGAGATAATAACCGACGAAGCAAACGCCGGTTATTTCCGTACCGCACTGGGGGGGGGCGTGACTAATGGATAAATTAAAATTTGACTTTGATTTAGACATAGCCACAGCCCACAGCCGACTATCGAAAAAATGGCGTAACAAACTGTGGAAGTGGAGCGACATTTTAGCCAAGTGCGCCGATACCAAGCGCACCAGCGAAACAATGCGCGAATATCTGCGCATGAGCCGTGAGGAACAAAGCGGCATTAAGGACGTGGGCGGTTTTGTCGGTGGCTATCTATCCAACGGCACACGAAAGACTGCAAACGTGCTGTACCGCACGCTGGTTACGCTCGACATTGACTTTGGCACCGCAGACGTATGGAACGACTTTACCCTAAATTTCGACTGCGCGGCTATGATATACAGCACGCACAAGCATACGCCCGAAAAGCCACGTTTGCGTTTGGTGCTTCCGGCTAACAGACAGATAACGCCAGCCGAGTATGAGCCGGTTTGCCGGTACTGGACTTCGCGTATAGGTATCGAACTTTTCGACCATACGACCTACCAGCTGCCGCGCCTATTCTATTGGCCCAGCACCAGCCGCGACGGTGAGTATTTTTTCGACTACCAAGATGGCCCGGCCTTTGACGTTGACGCTGTGCTGGCGACCTACCGCAACCCACAGGACGTTAGCGAGTGGCCCATGTCGAGCCGTGAGGGTGACGTACTGGCGCACGAAATCCGCAAGGCTGGCGACCCGACCGAGAAGCCCGGACTAATCGGCGCGTTTTGCCGTGCCTATACTATCGAGGAAGCGATAGAAAAATTTTTGCCGGACGTGTACGAAAAGACCGCCAGCGACGGACGATATACCTATAAGGCCGGTAGCGTCGCCGGTGGCTGTGTCACATACGAAAGTAAATTTGCATTTTCGCACCATGACACTGACCCGGCAAGTATGAAGCTGTGCAACGCCTTTGACATAGTGCGCATACATCTTTTTGGGCTGCACGATGAGGGTAGCCGAGTAACTGAAATTACCCGGCTTCCGTCGTATCAAAAAATGCAGGACTTTGTAGCCGCAGATAAGACCGTGCGC
>LUJP01000110.1 GCA_001689535.1 Bacteroidales bacterium M5 | reverse complement strand
AACAGTTGTTATGAAACACCCTCTAAAATAGAAAGATTCCAATCAGACGGGAAACTCAGATGCGCGAATTTTGTGTCCCTGCGGTGACTGTTGCCGGGACGCAAAAAATCAGGGTATTAATCTGTTCTATCGGAGATTTGTTTTAACTTTGTAAAATTCTATAAAACAAAGATTAAATGGCTATGACTATCAACTCCTCGCCAGTACTCACCGGCGAATCTGCCAAAGCTTTTTTTTGAAGAAGCTGAACGCAACAGCAAACTCCCTACTCCCCGTCTTTCCCCGGAGAGAGAGGAGCAATTGAGGGAATATGACCGTTTGTGCCGCGAGTTTTACCATAAGCTTTTTGGAAAAAGTGAATAACGTCGCTGATTTCAATTTGGCAACCGAGGCTATAAGAATGCCTTATACTCCTGAAGTAGCTGCTTTTTGCAAGCCATTTTCATATAAAGACAATTCATTTCTACTAGAATAACGGCTTTAAGCCTCTTTATAAATCAGAAAAGGAAGAACGCACATTCCTTGAACTTGAACCCGATGAGCCGCTGGAAACACGCTTTATGTTTTTCGACTTGAAACTGGGCTAAAACCATTTATAATCATAAAAACAGAGCGGTGTGTCAGCAACGAGGACTGGCACACCGCTCTTAAAGTTTTTTTCAACGGATTATTATTCCGGGAGGGAATAGCCGGCAAGACGGGCTATCTTGCGGGGAATCTCGGTGTTGTCCTGGAAGCATCCGAAGATTTCACTGCCGGGGCCTACGGCATATACAGGCACAGGATTGCCGGTGTGATGGGGAGTGGTCCATCCGGCTCCCGCCTTGGTTGACATTACGCTGAACACCTTATCGGCAAAGGCATTGAAATTGTTGTAAAGTCCTTTTTTATCCTCACCGTGGCCGCGTTCAAACACTTCGGTAAACAGATTGTGGAGCTGCTCGGTCTCTTTATCGCTGAGCTTTACACCTTTCCAGAATCCAAGGTTTTCCTCAAGATATGCCTTCATGTCGTTCCAGGTATAGGCCGAATCGGTTGCAACCACCTTCTTGCATATATCGGAGAACATTTCCTTTGACACTTTCTGGTTGGTATACAAATCAAAGTATGCATTATATCCGGAGGCCTCATTGCCAGTTGACATTCCGCCCGTATCATGGTCGGCAGTAACTACAATCAGAGTCTCGTCGGGATGCTGGAGCATGAAATCGTAAGCGATACGCAGCGCGTTGTTGAAATTGAATATCTCGGAAATGGCAGTGGCACCGTCGTTGCCGTGAAGGGCATGGTCGATATTGCCACCCTCCACCATCATGAAGAACTTGTCGGGAGAAACGTTTTTCAGATGATCCAGACATGCGCCAGTCATCTGCTCGAGGGTGATCATGCAGGGAATCGAGTCAATCAGATAGCCGGTATTGCCGTCCTGGAAAGGTTTACGGTCAAGCAGCACCACGCGTCCGCCCCTGGGTTTGTCGGCAAGATATTCATCATATCCATTGATTACTCGTATGCCTTTCTGGCGGTAAATGTCGAGCACATCGGTGGGCTTGCCTTTCTTTTTCAGTCCGTTCAGGGCCGAACCGGCAAGAAAATCAAAACCGCTTGAAGCAAAATCGCGGTCAACCTCCGGACGCATGCCGCGATTGGCCACATGGGCATAGAAAGCGCCTGGAGTGGCATCATCGGGAGCCACATTCGTCACCAGGCCTACGCCATAGCCATTGTCCTTGAGAACGCTGGCTATGGAAACCACAGCCACGGTATCAGGAGTTACGCCAAGCATGCCGTTGGCTGTTTTCTTTCCGCAGGCCAGAGCGGTGCCGGCAGCGGCAGAGTCAGTAACAGGTGAGCTTGCCGAGTAGGTCGATACCTGTCCTGCAACGGGGAAGGTCATCATCAGGGGAAGATTGGGCTGCCCGTAAACCGCACGGTTATAGGCCACCGCGGCCATTACCGGGGTCATGCCCATGCCGTCGCCTATGAAATAGAAAATGTATTTAGGCGTCGAGCCCAACGCCACTGATGCAACCAGTGTTGCAAGAAACAGAATAATGTTACGCTTCATTATCTTTAAGGTTTATGGTTGATTGGTTATAAATTTCTTTAGAGCAGGCATGGCCTTGAAGGCTTCGCGGCGCCCTATTTCATATACTTCCTTCATGCGGGCACGGTCGGTCGACACGCGTCCTATGGGCAACACGCCATCAGGAGCAATCACGAAGGTGTCGCCCGCACGCTCCCCGTCGCTCACCAGCCGAAGCTGGGCGTTGTACATCTCATGGCGCCGCGCCATAGCGTCGGCTATTGCTCTGTGGCGGGGCAACAGCAAGCGCCACAGCCATGCGGGAGCGGGCTTCTTGAAATAGTCGCGTGGCTGTGTCAGCACCACCACGTTGCGTTCGTAGCCTATCGAGCGGAAATAAGCAAGGGGGATTGAATCGGAAATACCGCCGTCGAGCATCAGGCGACCGTCGTCAACCCTCACAGGTCGGGTAACCGCGGGCATCGAGGCCGAGGCCCGGAGCCATTCCAATGAATCGCGGTTCACGCGGTCCATCCGGTAATACGCCGGCTGAGCCGTGGCAACATCCGTGGCCACGAGATAAAATGCCATCGGGTTCTCCTCGAAACGCTTCGAATCGAATACATCCAGTTCGAGCGGCAGGGTGTGATAGGCAAACTCGGCTCCCACCAGATTGCCCGTGGTGAGAAGGGAGCGCAGACCCATGTAACGCGGGTCGGACGCATATCGCAGGTTGTAGCGGAGAACGCGACCCGGCTGACATGACTTGTAGTTACAGCCGAAATTAGACCCGGCCGACACACCTATCAGGCCGTCGAACTCCAGCCCATGCTCCATCATCACATCGATGACACCGGCTGTGAAGAGGCCACGCATGGCGCCCCCCTCGAGCACGAGTCCGGTTTTCACTGTTTCGCTCATCTACTGCAAATATAATAAAAAGCATTTCCCCGTTAAAGTAAATTTTAGGTAAATTTGTCGGCGAATTAATTACGGACAGATATTAAGATGCAGATTACCGACATAAAGATCGACGATTTCGACTATCCCCTTCCCGACGAACTCATAGCACGCCACCCCCTTACGCAGCGCGACGCTTGCCGCCTGCTCGTGAGGGAGAATGACGGCACGCTGCAACACCGTCTGTTCTCCGACCTGCCCCGACTCCTCCCCTCCGATTCGATAATGGTGTGCAACAATACCCGTGTGATCAACGCCCGTCTGCGTTTCCACAAGCCGGGAGCCTCGGGAGCCCTGATAGAGATTTTCTGTCTGGAGCCAGAAGAGCCCCGCGACTATGAACGCTCGTTTGCCGCCACAGGCTCCTGCTCATGGCTCTGCTTCGTGGGCAACAGCAAGCGGTGGAAGGAAGGACCACTGACCCTCAATCTCAAGGTTGACGGAAAGGATGTAAGGCTGAGTGCTGTCCGCGCCGAGCGGCGCGACAACGCTTCCGTGGTGCAATTCTCGTGGGACGACAATTCCGTCACCTTTTCAAAAATTATAGATGCCGCCGGCGAAATACCCATTCCTCCCTACCTTAACCGCGCAACCGAGCAGTCGGATACCACCGACTACCAGACGGTGTTCAACCGCATAGAAGGCTCCGTGGCGGCTCCTACCGCCGGACTTCACTTTACACCCAGAGTGCTTGACGAAATTGACACCCTCGGAATCCCCCGCCGGGAACTCACCCTGCATGTGGGCGCGGGAACATTCCAACCCGTGAAATCCGACACCATCGGCGACCACACCATGCACAGCGAGTTTATATGCGTGGACCGTGCTCTGATAGAAGAACTGGCTGCTACATACAGAAAGGTGATAGCGGTGGGAACCACCTCGGTGCGCACGCTCGAGAGCCTGTATCATCTGGGATGCATGGTAATCCGCGGCGAGAAGCCATGTGAAGTGCCGCAATGGTATCCCTACACCGACCACGGGCAGGATATCCCGACTCCGGACGCTCTCCGCGCCCTTGCCGGATATCTCAGCGAAAACGGCCTTGACCGCCTCGTGGCCTCCACCCGCATCATCATAGCCCCCGGCTACCGTTACCGGGTGATCCGCGGAATGGTAACCAACTTCCATCAGCCGAAATCCACGCTTCTTCTGCTTGTGTCGGCCTTTACCGGAGGCGACTGGCAAAGGATGTACCGTGAGGCCCTCGAACAGCGCTACCGCTTCCTGAGCTACGGCGACGCCCAGCTCCTGCTATAATGCCAATAGTATTTATAAGACTTATATGACTTATAAATTGATTTGCAAATCCCCGCGACGTGGAACACCCGGCGACAAATGTTCCACGAGTTATTAACAATCCGGCCGTTTTATAAACATTTAACTCAATTTCAGCGCGAAACCTATTTAAAGAGAGTCTAAATGGGCTACATTTGCAACGTAAAACACATTGCAAATGGGCAAAATAATAGCTATCGCAAACCAGAAAGGCGGTGTGGGCAAAACCACCACCACCATCAACCTCGGGGCCTCCCTTGCTTCCGAGGGTAAGAAAGTGCTTATAATCGACGCTGACCCCCAGGCCAACGCCACTTCCGGCTACGGTATAAACCCGGAGGAAATGAGTTCCTCGATTTACGAATGTCTGGTCGACGACTATCCTCTGGCAGGAACGCAGGTGTCTACCTGTGTGGAAGGGCTCGATCTGATAGGCTCCCGCATAGACCTTGCCGGCGCCGAGATAGAGCTTATCTCCCGTCCCAACCGCGAGAAAGTGCTCGCGAACCTGCTCCACGGAATCTCCGACAGCTATGATTATATTCTCATAGACTGCTCACCGTCACTGGGCCTCATCACCGTCAATGCCCTTACGGCAGCCGATTCGGTGATAATCCCAGTGCAGGCCGAATACTTCGCCCTCGAAGGCATCTCGAAACTTATCAACACTATACGTATCATCAAGCCCAAGCTCAATCCCGGACTTGAAATCGAAGGATTCCTCCTTACGATGTACGACGCGCGCCTGCGTCTCGCCAATCAGATCTACGAAGAGCTGAAGACCCACTTCGGCGACATGGTGTTCACCACGGTGATTCCGCGCAACATACGCCTTTCCGAGGCTCCGTCCCACGGTCTTCCGGCCCTGCTATACGACGCCGAAAGCCGCGGAGCGACATCGCACGTGGCTCTCGCTCGCGAAATCATAGCTAAAAACAAACGTAAAGCTCAGAAGAAACAGGCCGTGGCCCAATAATCCCTTACAGAAACAATCATGACTAAACCGTTACGACGCAACGCCCTGGGGCGCGGACTCGACTCGCTGATACCGATGGACGACGTGCCTGCCAAGGGGTCCATCGCCATAAATGAAATAGCTCTCGACCAGATTTCACCCAACCCTGAGCAGCCGCGCACCACTTTCGACGCCGAGGCACTTGAGGAACTGGCCACCTCCATACGCGAGTTCGGAGTGATCCAGCCCCTCTCGCTGCGAAAAATCAGCCCCGACTCCTATCAGATAATAGCCGGAGAGCGACGCTACCGTGCCGCCTCAATGGCAGGCCTCCAGAGCGTGCCAGCCTACATCCGTACAGCCAATGAGGCCGAGCTGACCGAAATGGCACTCATCGAGAACATCCAGCGCGAAGACCTCAACGCCATAGAAATAGCCCTTACGTTCAAGAAGCTCATTGACCAGTATTCCCTCACTCAGGAACGCCTGAGCGAGCGCATAGGCAAGAAACGTGCCACGGTGGCCAACTTCCTGCGCCTTCTGAGGCTCCCGGCAGAGGTGCAGCTGGGTCTGCGCGACAAGCTTGTGGACATGGGCCACGCACGCGCCCTGCTGTCTATCGACGATCCCACGCTCCAACTCAAGCTCTACAAACTGACACTAAAGGAAGGACTGTCGGTGCGCCGCGTCGAGGAACTCGCCAAGCAGTATCGCGAGGGTACGCCCGAAAAGCCTGCAAAAAAAGCAGAAAAGCATTCGCTGAGCGAGGATTTCGAGATTCTGCGCAACCATCTGTCGCAGCGTTTCGCCACACCGGTGGCATTCAACTGCGACGCCAAAGGACGTGGAAAAATCACCTTCAACTTCAAGAATGAAGAGGAACTGGAGCGATTGATAACCATTTTTGACTCCGTCTTAGATACTTCGGCCCAGCAATGACCTGAGAAATTTGGCTCTGCTCCCGACTTTTTTTCGTATCTTTGACTCCGTCTTGAAAACTAAAACCAACCTGCAACTGATTTATCGGCAGTGCGTGAGCTTTCACAACACACGCAAGCCATTGATGATAAACCAATTGAAAGAAAACAATCCGGATAGTGGAAACCCATAGACCACACTCGAGGAGAATACTTTTAGTGGTTCTGGGCGTGATTACTCTCGCGCTCGGATGCCCTTTTAACATTTTTTCAGCAGCTCCCCAGAAGCCGGTCAAACCGGTTCACCGTCCCATATCGCCGGTAAGAGAAATGCCGGATACCATAAATCTCTCTCCCTCCACCCCCGACAGCGCCCTCATTGTCGGTGAGCGGTTCTCACTCACAGGCGACTCTGTGACTTTCACCCCAGTCGACACCCTGGCAATTCTTCCCAATGGAGAACCGGCTCTCTTCACCGACTCAATAGCACCGGCAGCAATCCCCGCCGGGAAAACGCGCGAATTCAACCCCGACCCAATTCGCGCCGTGTGGCTGTCGGCCCTCTTCCCCGGACTCGGACAGATTTACAACCGCCGCTTCTGGAAACTCCCCATTCTGGTGGGAGGGTTCATGGGCCTGGGCTACGGAGCGTCGTGGAACAACAACATGCTCTCCGACTACAGCCGCGCCTACAGCGACATAATGGACAACGATCCCAACACAAAAAGCTATATGGACTTCTTTCCGCCCACCACAAACGAGGCGGATATAAATAAAGAATGGCTCAAACGAACGCTGAAATCACGCAAAGACTATTTCCGCCGCAACCGCGACCTCTGCATCATTTCCATGGTGGGAGTCTACGCCCTCGCCATAGTGGACGCCTATGTGGATGCCTCGCTGAGCCAGTTCGACATCAGCCCCGACCTTTCAATCAACGTGGCGCCTACCATATTGCCCGATATAAACGGCAACAGGCCGGCGTTCGGTGTTCTGTGGGCTCTCAATTTCTAAGGAACAATGAAAAGACTGAAGCATATCGACATGAAGAAACCAATACTGACGATAATCGTCGCAGGCATAGCGCTAGCCTTGCATGCGGGGCCTTCGGTACTCGACATAAAGCACTCCATCACCGACAATAATGTGGTGGCCCCCGAAAGCTTCGAGACCAAGACTCGCCAGCTCCGCGAAAACTATTACCTTAAACACTTCACCGTAGAAGCACCCACCGACGGCACCGGCAACGTCGGCAATGCAACCGAATACGAAGACCTCCTCTCCCGCCTCCCCGCCGAGATAGAGATGCCCTACAACCAGATTGTAGGCAAGTTCATCGACATGTATCTGGGCAAGCGCCGCGACCTTGTGAGCGACATGCTCGCCCTTCACAACTATTACGGCCGCATATTCGTGGAAGAGCTCGTGAAGCAGAAAGTGCCTCTGGAGCTTCAGTATCTGCCGGTGATAGAAAGCGCCATCAACCCCAACGCCGTATCGCGCGCCGGCGCCGTGGGCCTCTGGCAGTTCATGCCTGCTACTGCCCTTGATCTCGGCCTTGAGGTGAATTCGCTCGTGGACCAGCGCCGCGACCCTCGCCTGGCCTCGCACTACGCCGTGAAATACCTCAAGCAGCTCTACGGAATATACGGTGACTGGTCGCTTGCCATCGCTGCCTACAACTGCGGCCCCGGCAATGTTAACAAAGCCCTGCGCCGTGCCGGCGGAGGCAAAAAAGACTTCTGGGAAATTTACAACTATCTTCTCCCCGAAACCCGCGGCTATTTCCCCGCATTCATCGCCGCAAACTATGTGATGAATTATCACAACCGTTACGGCATCAAGCCCACATTGGTCAAAAACGCGCTTATCACCGATACCGTACAGGTGTCGCAGCGTATCAACTTCCAGCAGATAGCCGATGTGCTCCAGATTCCCGTGGAGGAAATCAGAATGCTCAACCCGCAGTTCCGCAAAGATATCATACCGGGTGACAACCATCCTTACGCGCTGGTTCTCCCCTCGCAGCAAGTGCTCAGCTATATTATGAGCGAGCCCCAGATTCTTGCCAACAACGCCGACGAATACGGTCGCCGCACATACGTTGAGCCCGGCACGCCCCTCGAACCGACGGACAACAGCAACACCAACCAGCTATCGGCCAACAGCCAGACAAAGAATGCCGACGGCAATGTAAGCGTAGACAACGCAATCTCCACAGAACCGGTAAAGAAAATCCACGTGGTGGGCCGCGGTGAGAATCTGCGTGACATCGCCAAGAAATATGGCGTAAGCGCCACGGATGTCAAACGCTGGAACAATCTCCGTCGTGGAAAGGTGAAAGAAGGCGACCGCCTCGAAATCCAGGTTATCGAGCATCAGGTAGCCAAAGCAAGCACCGTTCCCACCACCGAGTCGACCGTTACCGAGCGCGTCGATACCCGTGCGTCGGTCAATGAGGAGAACCGCTCTACGGCGTCGCGTTCAGAGCGTACGTCGCGCGCCAAAGAAACCACTTCTGCCAAGGCTTCGGCTGCCAAGACCACTATCTATAGTGTACGCAGCGGTGATTCTCTCGACAAAATCGCCAAGAAATTCGGCGTAAGCATCAACGACATCCGCTCGGCAAACGGCATGTCGCAGGGTACCACGCGTATCAACATCGGGCAGAAGCTCAAGATTCCCGCAGCAAAATCCGTGAGCAGCGCAAATAAATCTACAAAAAGCAAATCGAAAACCACAAAGAGCAGTTCCAAAAAGAAAAAATCGAGCCGCCGCCGCTAAACCGACATAATGCACGCAATTCGCAGAAAAGCGTGTCAAAGTGAAATTTCGGCATCTTGATTCGTGCCCCCGAAGGCAGAATTTAAGATGCCGAATTATTTTATTTCTGAAATAATATTTTCTACATTTGCTACCATAAAGACAAAAACATAATCCAGGATCTATACCTAAAACACCCAGTTATGGATATAAACAAAATCATGAGCTCTCTCGAGATGAAGCATCCCGGAGAGAAAGAGTATCTTCAGGCAGTAAAAGAAGTGCTGATGTGCGTGGAGGATGTCTACAACCAGCATCCCGAATTCGAGAAGGCACGAATCATCGAGCGGATGGTTGAGCCCGACCGCATATTCACATTCCGCGTAACCTGGACCGACGACCGCGGCCAGGTGCAGACCAACTTGGGATACCGCGTGCAGTTCAACAATGCCATCGGCCCGTATAAAGGCGGCATCCGTTTCCATGCGTCCGTGAATCTTTCCATTCTTAAATTCCTCGGTTTCGAGCAGACATTCAAAAACGCCCTCACCACCCTTCCCATGGGCGGCGCCAAAGGCGGCAGCGACTTCTCACCCCGTGGCAAGAGCGATGCAGAGATCATGCGCTTCTGCCAGGCCTTCATGCTTGAACTCTGGAAGAACATAGGAATAGACCGCGACGTCCCCGCCGGCGACATAGGCGTGGGCGGCCGCGAGGTAGGATATATGTATGGCATGTACAAGAAACTCTGCAACGAGTGCGACGGCTCAATGACCGGCAAAGGCCTTTCGTTCGGCGGCTCGCGCATCCGTCCCGAAGCTACAGGATTCGGCGCTCTCTACTTCGTGCAGAGCATGCTCGCCATGAAAAATACCGACATCAAGGGCAAGACCGTGGCTATATCGGGCTTCGGCAACGTTGCCTGGGGTGCCGCTCTTAAAGCTAACGAACTCGGCGCAAAGGTTGTCACCATCTCCGGTCCCGACGGATATATCTATGATCCCGACGGCATCAGCGGCGAAAAAGTGGACTACATGCTTTATCTCCGCTCCACAGGCGAGGATATCGTGGCTCCTTACGCTGAAAAATATCCCGGCTCCACATTCTATCCCGGCCGGAAGCCCTGGGAGCAGAAAGTGGACATCGCTCTCCCCTGCGCCACACAGAACGAGCTTGCCGGCGAGGATGCCCGTCAGCTCGTTGACAACGGCGTGCTCATGGTGGCCGAAGTATCCAACATGGGCTGCACACCCGAGGCCATCGACACCTTCATCAGCAACCGCGTGACCTACGCTCCCGGCAAAGCCGTGAACGCCGGCGGTGTAGCCACCTCCGGACTTGAGATGAGCCAGAACGCCATGCACCTGCAGTGGAGCGCCGAGGAAGTCGACCAGAAACTCCACGGAATCATGCGCGACATCCACGAACAGTGCGTGAACTACGGCATGGAGCCCGACGGCTACCTCAACTACATGAAAGGCGCCAACATCGCCGGCTTCATGAAAGTGGCCGACGCCATGATGGGTCAGGGCGTAATCTAATTCCCCCGCAGCTCCTTAAGCAAAATACGCAAAGACAACAACCATAATCGGTGTGCCGGACCTTCCGTCCCGCACACCGATTTTTTAAGCCTATATTATACTGTATAATAATGAAAATATGTTACTTTGCGTATGACATAAACAACTATATCATAAGCAATGGCAAGATACTGTTTCTTTGAGTGTGTCTGAC
>LUJP01000065.1:399-63356 GCA_001689535.1 Bacteroidales bacterium M5 | reverse complement strand
GTGTCTAACTTTTGGGGTGCAGTTCAAAAGTGGCTTTTGGCATTTTCTATTATTTCTCTAATGGGTTCAGAACCATTTGTATCGGCGCAAAAGCAGACAGAGAGCGCCGGTGAGGAGTATTGAGACACTCACTATTATCCAAAAGGCATATTTGTAACCGGAAAGTCCGATATTTACGTTCATGCCATAGAAGCTGGCGATGCCGGTGGGTACCATCAGAACGATGGTCACGGCTGTCATGCGCTTCATTATCATATTCACATTGTTGGAGATGATTGAAGCAAAGGCATCGAGAGTGGAGTTGAGGATGTCGGAATAGATACTTACAGTGTTCAATGCCTGCTTGAGTTCTATTTCCACATCGTCAAGAAGATCCATATCCATTTCCGACTCGGAAAACACATGGCGCACTCTCGCTATAAGCACCTCGTTGCCGCGTAACGAGGTGTTGAAAAACACAAGCGATTTCTGCATTTTCATAAGCTGCAGCAGGTCGCGGTTGCGCACACTCTGTTCCAGTTCTTTTTCAGCGTGCGAAACCATGGAGTTGATTCGTTTTAGGTATGTAAGATACCAGTAGGCTGCGGAGAAAATCATTCGCAGAATAAACTGGGGCTCGTTTATTACGCAGATGGATTTTCTTTGCATGTGGTCTATGAAGTCAGCCAGAAGTTCTGTATGATGGTAGCAGATGGTCAGTATAAATGATGCTCCGTCGGGACCCTTGCCGGTAATTATACCTATCGGAACGGTGATGAACGGAACGGAAGATGTGTGGCTGCGCATGGGAATGCGCAGGATGGTGAGCACCCAGTTATCCTCCCGCTCTATGCGCGGCCGTTCCTCGATGTCGGAGGTATAGGCGAGCATCGTTTCGGGAATGCCGAGCTTGTGGACGAGAAAACTGAAATCGTTGTCGTCCGGTACTTCCACGTTTATCCAGCATCCCGGCTCACATTCCTTGATTTCAGTGAATCCTTGGGGTCCGGATTTGAAGAACTGCATCATGACTCGCCGGATTTGAATTTATCGGCCACCGCTCGGGCGCAGTTGATACCGTCTATCGCCGCCGACACTATTCCACCGGCATATCCCGCGCCCTCGCCGCAGGGATAAAGTCCTTCGATGCTTACAGACTGAAGCGTGGCATTGTCGCGGGTGACTCTTACGGGGGAGGATGTGCGCGTCTCGTCGCCTATAAGCACGGCTTCCGAGGAAAGGAATCCACGGTGCTTTCTTCCGAATTCCTCAAACGCTCTCGCAAGGCGTGAAGCTATTGGAGAGGGGATAAGCTGGTCGAGTCGCGAGGGGTGGATGCCGGGGGCATACGATGTATCCGGAAGTGATTTTGATGCTTTTCCGGCGACGAAATCGGTCATGCGCTGGGCCGGGGCGTTCTGTGTGCCTCCCGATTCCGCAAAAAAAGCATGTTCGATATCTTCCTGGAATTTCATCATTTTGAGTTCTCCGGCCTGATGGATATCCTCCACGTCTTCAGGGAGAATCTCCACCACCATTCCTGAATTAGCCCAGCGCGTGCCGCGGTTGGATGGCGACATGCCGTTTACCACCATCTGTCCCGGTGCGCTTGCGGCAGGTATTATTACCCCCCCCGGGCACATACAGAAAGAGTAGACGGCGCGGCCGTCCACGCGCGTAAGCATGGAATATTCGGCGGGGGGGAGATATTTTCCGCGTCCCGACGGGTTGTGATATTGTATGGAGTCTATCAGATGCTGGGGATGCTCGAGTCTTACTCCCACGGCTATTCCTTTGGCTTTCAGTTCCACGCCGGCATTCAGCAGGAAGCTGTAGACGTCGCGCGCGGAGTGTCCGGTGGCCAGTATCACCGGGCCTTCAAAGTTATGGCCGTTGCATTGCACGCCCGTTACCTTCCCGTCACGGACCGTGAGCGCGTCCACTCGTGACTGGAAGCGGACCTCGCCTCCACAGCTGATGATGGTGTTGCGCATTGCTTTGATTACCTCCGGAAGTCGGTCGGTGCCGATGTGCGGGTGAGCGTCGATAAGTATTTCAGGTTGCGCCCCGTGCTGGTGGAATATATTGAGCACCTTTTCCACGGGCCCTCTTTTTTTACTGCGCGTATACAGCTTGCCGTCGGAGTATGCTCCCGCGCCCCCTTCGCCAAAGCAGTAGTTGGAATCGGGGTCAACCTCTCCCTCTCTTGCCAGTCGGGCCATGTCGAGACGGCGTGAATCAACGTCCTTGCCGCGTTCCAGCACTAACGGCTTTATACCAAGCTCTATCAGCTCCAGGGCGGCAAACAGTCCGGCCGGCCCCGCGCCTACAATTATGCATTCCGGGGCGTCGGGCGCCACCGGTGAGTAATTCACAGGAGTGGCTATCGGTGATTCCGGCGCGGCCTCGTCTATATAGACATTGAGGGTCAGCAGAATTTTTATTTTCCGTTGACGAGCATCGATGGAGCGCCGGGTGATCACGACGTCGCGCAGACGGTTGGCATCTACATTCAGGTGAGTGCTTACCGCTGCGTGGAGGAGCATCGGCGTGAATGCCGTGCGGGGGTCAAGCTGAAGCTGGAGCTGGGTTATCATTGGCTGGAGTATTATCTATATGTTTGTTCTGACGTCGGTTCGTGATAATGAGTGTTACAATAGCAAATAAGAAAGCAATTGCATCGGAGGCCGACATCGCGCCCCACACTCCGTCGATTCCGAAACGTTTCGGAAAAATCATAAGGAAGGGGAGCAGGAATATAAGCTGACGGGTAAGAGAGAGGAAAATCGAGATTTTGGGACGTCCCACCGACTGGAAGTAATTCTGAATCACAATCTGGCATCCCACAAGAGGATAGAATATAAAGTATATCCTGAATCCACGCTCCGATATGGCGATAAGTGTAGGGTCGACTGTGAAAAGCCGGGCTATGATACCGGGCCAGAATTCAGTGAGAATCCATCCGGTGGTGGTTATCGCCACTCCCAGCCATATACCTATGCTGAGGGTGTGGCGTACGCGCTGGAAATTTTTCGCGCCATAGTTGAATCCCAGAATAGGCTGCATGCCCTGTGTGACGCCGAACACAATCATCACGAAAAACATCGTGGTGCGGTTGAGAATGCCGTATGCGCCTATGGCCATATTACCGTCGGCTCCTCCGTAATCAAGTAAAGCCTTGTTGATGAATACCACCACTATACATGCACAGATATTCATCAGAAACGGGGAGAGGCCGATTGCATATATGCGCTTTATAATCATAGGCGTGAGCCATTTGTTGCCACGTTGGAAATGGATGAAGCTCTTCTTTGAAAGGAAATGGGCCATTACCCAGATAAAAGCTGCGGTCTGACCGCAGACGGTAGCGAAGGCCGCCCCTCTGATTCCCCAGTCGAGCACAAAGATGAAAATCGGGGCAAGAATGATGTTGACGCCTACCGAAAGAAGTGCCGAGATCATGGCGCGGGCCGGATAACCGGTGGCTCGCATTATATTGTTCAAGCCTATGAATACAAAAGCTATGGGGGTGCCATACAGAATCACCTGCATGAATTCCTTAGCGTACGGAAGGGTTTCAGGTGTGGCTCCGAAGAAAGTGAGAATCTCGTCAAGAAAAATCAGTGTGATTCCACCGAATACGAATGAGTGAATCAGACAGAGCACAAAAACATTGTTTACCACATCTGTGGCCCTCGAAATGTTTTTCTGTCCCAGGAATATGGAGGATATCGTGGCCCCTCCCACGGCTACCAGCATACAGAACGCTATCACCAGGTTCATCAGAGGAAACGTGATGGCCAGGCCCGCGATAGCCATGGGGCCAACACCTCTGCCAATGAAAATGCTGTCTATAATGTTGTAAAGCGAGGTAGCCACGCTTGCTATTATGGCAGGTACGGAATACTGGACCAGAAGTTTGCTGACGGATTTGGAGCCGAGCTCCATAGGCGAAGAAGGGGAAGCAGCAGACATAAATTCACAATAATTTATTATGTTAACACATTACCACCCGGTTTTGTGCTCCCATAAGTCACTGCAAAATTAGCAAAATTCAGCGTAATCCCGTAGTTCCTCACTCACAAAGGTCATGGCGATTGGCGGGTCGGGGGAATTTTGTAACTTTGGGGCGGAAATAAAGATATGATGTTATGAAACGATATGCAGCTCTTTTCGATCTCGACGGTGTGCTTATAGACAGCGAATCCACTTATAGCAAATTCTGGACTGAGATAGACCGTGAATATCCCACCGGCTATCCCGACTATGCCATGCGTATAAAGGGCACCACCCTTCCTATGATTCTGAAGGATTTTCCGGAAAGTCTGCATGAAGAGATTGTAAGACGCATAAAGGAGTTTCAGGACAATATGGTGTTTACCCCCTATGATGGCGCACGTGATTTTCTTGAGCAACTGAGAGGAAGAGGTTTCGGCATAGCTCTTGTCACGAGCAGCGACAGCTCCAAGATGGCCGAGCTTTACCGGCAGCAGCCCTGGATGCGCCAGGCGTTCGACTGCATTATAGATGCTTCGATGGTTACGCGCTCCAAGCCTGATCCCCAAGGATATCTGCTGGCTGCTTCCCGGCTTGGCTATAGTCCCGAGGATTGTTTTGTGTTCGAGGACTCGCTTCAGGGTCTGAAAGCCGGAAGAGCATCCGGTGCCACCGTCATAGGCATTGCCACCACTTATCCTGCGGAACGTCTGCAGGGACTGGCCGACGAGATTTATGATTCCATCGCATCCATCGACATTGATCATCTCGAAAGCCTTAAAAAATGAACCTTGTCCGAAAATGGACAATAGTGCTTTTGTAATCGACTGAAAATCAGTCGCCATTGACATAGCCTCAAAATAATTGTAGTTTTGAGGCATGGACAAGCAAATAGACAAATCGCAACTCCGAAAGGAACAGAGACTCCGGATTCTGAAATCGGGTCTTATTGGCGGCGGCGTAATCGCTGCGGCTATAATGGTAATTTTGTGGCTGGGCAAATCTGTTGACGGCAAGAATCTGCGGTTTTCCACCGCCGAGGAGGGCCCTCTGGAAACCTCCGTGGCCGCCACCGGTAAAGTGGTGCCTGAATTTGAGGAGATAATCAATTCTCCCTTGACTACACGTATAGTGAAGGTGTATGCCCAGCCGGGCGATACCGTGACTGAGGGTATGCCGTTGATTCAGCTTGACCTCGAAACGGCCGAAACCGACTATGAGAAACTTATTGACCAGCAGCAGATACGTCAGCAGGAACTCACACAGCTGCAGCTCAACAACCGCACACAGTTGAGCGAACTGGCCATGCAGGTGGAGGTGAAGGAGATGGAGCTAAACCGCCTGGCCGTGGAAGTGGACAATGAGCGGCGGCTCGACAGTCTGGGCTCCGGTACGGGCGATCGTGTGCGCCAGGCAGAGACTTCATTCGCCACATGCCGCCTTGAGCTCCGTCAGCTGCGCGAGCGGCTTGCCAACGAGAAACTGCGAATGGCTGCTGCCGAAAAGACGCAGGAACTTAATCTGAGCAGCTTCCGCAAGGATGTGGCAATGCAGCGTCGCACTCTCGACCAGGGCCGAATTCCCGCGCCTCATCACGGCGTCCTTACTTTTATAAGCAATGAAATAGGCAGCCGGATTGCCGCAGGCGAAAAGGTAGCCGTGGTTTCCGACCTGTCAAGTTTCAAAATCGAGGGAGAGGTGGCCGAAGGCAACAGCAACAAAGTGGCCATCGGATCCGACGTGAGTGTACGGATCGGCGGCACCGAATTGGCTGGTGTGGTGACCAATCTCACTCCTCAGGCCAAGGGGGGAATGGTATCGTTTATAGTCAGGCTCGACGAGAATCATAATTCGCGTCTGCGGTCAGGCCTTCGGGCTGAGCTGACGGTAAACTACGGTTATAAGGACAAGGTGCTGAGAATACTTAACGGCCCTTATTTCAAGGGCCCCGGTGAATACGGACTTTATGTGAAAACCGGCGACAACACCGTGAAGAAGCGTAAGGTGCGTCTGGGCGACAGCAACCGCGAATATGTGGAAGTGCTGGAGGGTCTTGCCTCCGGCGACGAAGTGGTTGTGACAGATATGGAAGAATATATGCAATATGATAAACTAAAGATTAAATAATAATGGCAATCATTGAACTCAAAAACATCAGTAAGGTTTTCCGCACAAAGGATGTGGAAACCACAGCTCTCGAAAACGTGAATCTCGAGGTCGAGAAGGGGGAATTTGTAAGCATCATGGGGCCTTCGGGCTGCGGCAAGTCGACACTGCTCAACATCATAGGACTTCTGAGCACACCGACTACCGGTTCCGTAAAGATTCTTGGCACAGATTGTAACAAAATGGCCGACACTGAACTTGCGCATTTCCGCAACAAAAACCTCGGATTCGTTTTCCAGAGTTTCCATCTCATTCCGTCGCTGAGCGTGGCGGCCAATGTGGAACTCCCGCTGGGCTACCGTAGTGGCCTCTCGGTATCGCAACGGCGAGAGAGGGTGGAGGAAGTGCTCCGTCGTCTGGAAATGTCACATCGTATCAAGCACCTTCCCTCGCAGCTTTCCGGCGGTCAGTGTCAGCGTGTGGCCATAGCCCGCGCCATTGTAGGGGCGCCCTCCATAATCCTTGCCGACGAGCCTACGGGAAATCTCGATTCAAGAATGGGCGCTGAGGTAATGACGCTGCTCCACCGTCTGAACAAGGAAGACGGCATTACCATAGTGATGGTGACCCACAACGAGGCTCAGGCCGAACAGACCGACCGCATTATTCGCTTCTTCGACGGACGCGTAATCTCTTAAACAGCCATAACAGATGAAAAACAAGATATTACAGATATTATACGACCTGCGGCACCAGCCCGTGATAAGCGGCGTGACGCTGATAGGTACGGCATTGACAATCTTTCTTATAATGATTGTGGTGATGATCCAGCAGATTCCCGTACTGCCTTTTGCTCCCGAATCCAACCGCCCGCGGCTGCTTATAGGGTGTTATATACATCTTGAAAATCTTAATGAGGATGGTATAAGATGCGCTGGTCTTAGTTTTAATGCAGCAAAAAAACTTTATGAAAACCTTGAGGGTGTATCTGATATCTCATATTTCCAGCAATATACGGAAAAGGAAGATGTTAAAGGTCCTACAGGAAAACTATTTATCGTAAACGGACGTAAGGCCGATGCTGATTTCTTCAAAATTTTTAATCATACCCTCGTTAAAGGACGGTTTTATACTCGGGAAGAAGCTGATGCCATGGAAAATGTTGCAGTCGTTGCCGAGACCACAGCATATAGGCTTTTCGGTGATAGCGATCCTTTAGGAGAGACCTTTCAATATGGGTTCAAACCTTATAGGGTGATTGGAGTAATAAAGGATAATTCAACACTCGCAACCTTTGGATCTGGAGATGTTTTTATCCCTACCTCTCAGAATGATGGAGATATGAGTTGGGAAGAGTACAGAGGTAATGCCTCAGTGGCGCTACTTGCCGAACCCGGTGTCGACTTCGGCTCCATCCGCGCCCAAGTCAAGGCGAGATATGCAGCTCTCAGTACCGAGCTGGAAGAAAGCGGTTGGGAAGCTATATATCATGAGCAGCCGTACGATATAGAGACAGTGTCGTTTGCACTGACTTCAGGTAATGGTACCCCCGATATGGAAAGTATAAAAAAATCAAGATATATTATTTTCATAATTCTGCTGTTAGTACCTGCTATAAATCTCAGCAGTATGCTTCATAGCCGTATGCGTCGTAGAATAAGTGAGATAGGTGTGCGCAGGGCCTTCGGATGCACACGCGCACGCATTATCCTCGATATAATAAGCGAGAATTTCATCATTACGCTTGCGGGAGGTATTGTAGGTTTGCTCCTTGGGATAATAGTGGGAGTCAACTATGTGGGTATCTACGATACGATGCAGAATATAGGTAACGGTGGTGCACCTGCGCTCTCTTTGATGTTCAACTGGAGCATTCTGCTTACAGCACTTGTCGTTTGCTTTCTGCTCAATATAATCAGTGCGGCTGTCCCGGCATGGCAGGCCTCAAGAGTGAATGTTGTAGATGCCATTAACACCAATAAATAAAGAAACCGGAAATGAAAAGATTTTTATTACCTCAGATGCGCAATGAATGGCGCAGCAATCTCTGGATGCTGATAGAGATAATGGTAGTAGCGCTAATATTGTTCGCTATATTTACCTTTTATGCTGCTGTCATAAGAATAAAGAGTCAGGATTATGGATATGATACAAATGACGTGTTGGTGGGTCAAGTGAAGATAATTCCGAGGGAAACAGTTGACACGGAAAGCAATCCGGAGGAGGACGAAAACCCTTGGGTGTATATAGATATGTTGATGGCTGAACTCCGACATAATCCATATGTTGAGCTCGTAGGAGTTGGAACAAATGCTATTCCTTATAACATGAGTTATTTTAGGGGAGATCTATCGTACTCCGAGGATTCCGTCTATTATCATTATTCAGGAAATGGAAGACAAGTAACTCCAGATGTAATCAAAATATTTCGGTTGCATTCTGTTGATGGCAAAACTACAGAAGAACTGGCAAAGGTTATTGAAAAAGGAGATCTTATAGTCGGCGATTTTAACACTTCAGAAATTCCTGATCAGGCAGACGCAAAGAAATTTCTAAACAAAACAGTTGTTTTCAATGGAGATTCCTCATTGATATATCATGTTGGAGCAGTGGCAAAAACATTGCAGAGGGATGATTATGAAGGTTCTTGGAGAGGCAGTGTTTATAAACAAATTTATGGATTTTCTTTCCCTCGGGAGGTAATAATAAGAGTAAAACCCGGGAAGTCTCGTGAATTTCTTGAATCTATAGCGGGTGCTGACCTGTCGCGTGGATGGGTTTATTTTTCCGATATAAAGGAATTAACAAAGTATTCTGATAAAGTGCATTTCCGAATCAACAGTTTTATTCGGAATTCCGCCGTTTGTGCAGCTTTTATGTTGCTTGTGATATTTCTCGGATTCCTTGGCACCTTTTGGTTCAGGACACAACAACGAGTACCGGAAATTGCTGTCAGAAAAGTCAACGGAGCTACGAAGTCTGATATTTTCACACGTCTTTTGGGAGAGGGTATGATTCTCCTTGTTATCGGTATGATTCCTGCTATTATGGCCGGTTATTACATACTGAAATTGGATATAGTACCGGCCTATATAAGGAAAATTTTCTGGTATGATATAACTTATGGGGCATTGACTATGGCGATTGTACTCGTGATAATGATTGTATGTGGTATCTATTTCCCGGCGCGGGTTGCCATGAATATCAATCCGGCTGAGGCACTGAAAGACCAATGAGACGCTTCCTTACTTCCATGATATTCGCCGCGCCGCTGCTCTCCGGAGCAGTGGCGGGTGAATTGACCCTGACCCTCGAAGATGCCATAGCCATGGCGCGGCTGAAGAGCGTGGATGCGGCCGTGGCCCTCGACGAGCTGAAAACGGCCTACTGGGAATGGCGCACATTCCGTGCCGACCAGCTCCCGGAGGTATCGTTCAGCGCCACGGCACCAAGCTATGCCAACCAGTATTCGTCGTATATGAACGGCGATGGCGATTACAGCTTCGTAAAGGACAACCATCTTACGGCCAGAGGACAGCTCGCGGTCACGCAGAATGTGAGACTGACCGGAGGCAAAATCAGCCTGGTGTCTTCGCTCGATTTCCTTCGCCAGTTCGGAGAGGCTACCCGCAACCGCTATATGTCGATTCCTGTGGCGATAACTCTTCAGCAGCCAATATTCGGTGTGAACACCATGAAATGGGACAGCCGCATAGAGCCCGTGCGCTACAGCGAGGCCAAAGCCGCCTTTCTGAGCGCGACGGAAGAGGTGGCCATGCTCGCCGTGCAATATTATTTCACGCTGCTTCTGAGCCGAGAGAATCTCGTCACAGCCCGTCAGAACCTTACGAATGCCGAAAAACTCTATGCCGTGGCCATAGAGAAACGCAATATGGGCCAGATAAGCCAGAACGACCTGCTGCAGATGGAGCTGAATTTGCTCGACGCGCGCTCGGAGCTTACCGACTGCGAGAGTACGCTTAAAAGCGACATGTTCCGACTGCGTTCGTTCCTTGACATAGACGAGGACACCGAGATAGTGCCGGTAGTGCCGTCGTCGGTGCCGGTGGCCGAAATCAGCTATGCCGACGCACTCGACCGTGCGCTCACCAACAATAAATTCGCCAAAAACATACGGAGGCGTCAGCTCGAAGCCGATTATGAGGTAGCCAAGGCAAAAGGCAATCTCAGGCAGATAAGTCTGTTCGCGCAGATCGGTTACACGGGAACGGCCGGTGAGGCAGCCGACAGCTACAGAAATCTGCGCGGCAATCAGCTTGTGGAAGTGGGCATCTCCGTTCCTCTTCTCGACTGGGGAAAGCGCCGCGGGCGCGTGAAGGTGGCCGAGAGCAACCGGCGTGTCACCGAAAGCCGGCTGCGTCAGGAACGGGCCAATTTCAATCAGGACCTGTTTGTGCTCGTGGAGCGGTTCTGCAACCAGCAGTCGCAGCTTGCCATCGCCGCCCGCTCAAACGAGATAGCCCGCAAACGCTATGATACCAATGTGCAGACCTACATGATAGGCAAGATATCCACTCTGGATCTGAATGACTCGCAAAGCAAGAAAGACGAGGCCATGCGGCAGTACGTCAACGAGCTTTACAAATTCTGGAACTACTGGTATCAGATACGTTCGCTCACGCTCTATGACTATGAGCACCGCGACAATATAACGGCCGACATAGAGCGCCTTGTGAAGAACTGAGCCGCACTCTCGCTGTTATATTAATGAAAATATGGGTATAGTTGATATATTTGCAATATGATTCTGATAGTTGACGATGACCGGTCAATACGCATGTCGATCGGGCTGATGCTGAAGACAGGTGGCTTTGAGAGCATGGAAGCCTCAAACGAGGCCGACGCGCTGGCGATAGTGCGCTCAGAGCATCCTGATCTCATGATTCTTGACATGAATCTTTCATTGACAACCACCGGCGACGACGGTATAGAGTTGCTTCGGAAGCTACGGATCCTTGTGCCGGATATGCCAGTGATACTGATTACGGCGTGGGGCACCATAAAGCTTGCCGTGGACGGCATTCAGCATGGGGCGGTGGATTTCGTGACAAAACCGTGGAGCAACCGCGATTTCATGGCCAAGATACGCAAGGCTCTCGATGATTCGGCCAGAGCGAAACAGAAGGCGGCCGAGGTGCCGACCCTCGAGGCTACCGAGCGCGAGACGATAACCAAAGCCGTGGACCGTTGCGACGGCAATCTGAGTAAAGCCGCCGAGCTTCTCGGGATTACCCGCCAGGCATTGTACCGACGCATTGAAAAATACGGAATCAAGACAGATTACAAATAAAACGTGATACCTTCAAAGAGACGTGAGCTATAAAACATATTTCGCAATTCTGGCCTTGTCGGTCGCCGCTCTGGCGGCCGTGTGGGGCTGGATTCCCGGCTGGAAATGGGAAGCCGCATTAATAGCCCTGCAGGCACTCGTGCTTTTTCTGCTCTACCGTTCGGTGAAGATTCCGCTGGAATCGGTGGAAAACGGAATGTATCTGCTGCGGGAGCAGGATTTCAGCACCAAGCTCCGCGTGACGGGGCAGAAAGATGCCGACAAAGTGGTTGAGTTGTTCAATGGACTTATATCGACCATGAAAGCCGAACGCCTGCGCACGCTCGAGCAGGAGAGTTTTCTGGAGCATCTCATACGCACGTCGCCCATGGGAATAGCCATCTGCGATTTCAGTCGCAACGTGATGCGCAGTAACGATGCGTTCAACCGTCTGGTCTCTCCC
This sequence comes from Bacteroidales bacterium M5, assembly GCA_001689535.1. Classification (GTDB taxonomy): domain Bacteria; phylum Bacteroidota; class Bacteroidia; order Bacteroidales; family Muribaculaceae; genus Paramuribaculum. Next base: position 51,522 of record LUJP01000065.1, on the reverse strand, counting down.
TCAGTAGCAAAGCGGCTCGGCGAACTGCGTGAAGGGGAGACCGCGGTGGTAAGACCCGGGGCAACGCAGGTGATCAGATGTTCACGCCTGTGGTTCATGGACTCCGGATTCAAGCGGCCTTATTTCCTTGTGGAACAGCTGACGGACGAAGTGCTGAGCGCTGAAACCAACGTGTTCAACAAGATTGTGCGCACCATGGGTCATGAGGTAAACAATACGCTCGGAAGCGTGGTTTCGGTGCTGGAGACCGTCGAGTCGCTTTACAGGGAAGATGAAGGCGTGAGAGAGGCGGTGGCCAGCAGCCGCGAGCGCTGTCTGAGCCTTGTGAGCTTCGTCAGGTCATATTCCGACATCGTGAAACTGCCCGAACCGGAGCTCAAAGCCGTTGACCTGCACCGCTGGATTGAAGGGTTGCGGCATTTTCTGGCAGGAATGTGCGGCGAGAATATAAAGATTGATTTCGAGCATGAAGGCAAGGAGAGCGAGGTGCTGGCCGACCTCATTCTTATGGAGCGAGTGGTGGTCAATGTGGTGAAAAATGCCGTGGAGAGTATCGGGAACGCTCCCGGAGGAAAGATAACGGTGACAACCTCGGCGCGCGCCATAACAGTGGCCGACAATGGCCCCGGCATAAGTCAGGAGAATGCCGCGAGACTGTTTACGCCTTTCTTCAGCACCAAAAAAGCCGACCGCGGCCTGGGACTTATGCTTGTGTCGGAAGTGCTGCGTCGTCACAAGGCCGCCTTTTCGCTTGTTACAGACGAGAAAGACGGCCTTACGCGTTTTAAGATTGTATTCCGATAATCTTCGGTGATGGATGGATCCTTTCAGCAGGCTTTGAAGCTCATGTCGAGTCCTTTCACGGAGTGGGTGAGTGCTCCTACTGAGATGTAGTCCACTCCACACTCGCCGTATGCGCGGAGTGTGTCTATGGTTATGCCGCCGGACGATTCTATCTCCGTGCGTCCGTTGATGAGCTCTACAGCCTCGCGTGTGCGCTCGGGGGTGAAATTGTCGAGCATTATGCGGTCGACACCGGCAGCCAGAGCCAGGTTGATTTCATCGGTATTGCGGACTTCCACTTCAATCTTGAGATTCTTGCCGTTGGCCTTGCAGTAATCCTTGGCTGCCTGTACGGCCTGAGGTATTCCTCCGGCAAAATCCACATGGTTGTCCTTGATAAGTATCATGTCGAAAAGACCTATGCGGTGGTTGCAGCCGCCGCCTATGCGCACGGCCTCCTTCTCAAGCATGCGCATGCCGGGTGTGGTCTTGCGGGTGTCGAGCACCTTTGTCTTCAGACCCTCCAGACGCTTCTGATAACGCGCCGTGGTAGTGGCTATGCCGCTCATGCGCTGCATTATGTTGAGCATTATGCGCTCTGTCTGAAGCAGCGAACGCACGCGTCCTTCCACCTTGAAAGCGATGTCGCCGGGTTTCACGTGCGCCCCGTCCTCAATATACACTGTCATCTTAAGCTCGGGGTCGAATTTCTCAAAAACTTTGCGTGCGATATCCACTCCGGCAAGAATGCCTTCTTCCTTAACTATGAGTCGCTGCGCGCCCATTTCGTCGGCGGGAATAGTGGAAAGTGTGGTATGGTCACCGTCGCCCACATCCTCGGCAAACGCGAGAGTGAGAAGATCGTCAATCAGTTCGTCTTTTGATTTCATATTTCAGGTGTTTGAACTACTTTTGTGCAAAAGTACTAACTTTTTATCAATCGAAAATCGAAGAAAATGAAATTCTGCCTGCTTGTGGTCGGTAAAACAGCATCTTCTTTCATGTCGAAGGGCATCGAGGAATATAAAAGCCGCGTGAACCGCTATGTCGGTTTCGAGATAATCAGCATTTCGGACCTTAAAAGCACACGCGGCCTTACAGAAATGCAACAGAAGGAAAAAGAAGGGGAGATGCTGCTTGCATCGCTCACGCCCTCCGACACGGTGATACTTCTTGATGAGAAAGGACGGGAATATACGTCGCGTGAGTTCGCCGATTTCCAGACCTCGATGATGAACCGCGGGGTGAAGCGGCTGGTATACGTGATAGGTGGGCCTTACGGCTTCTCGCAGAAAGTGTATGATCGGGCGGACGGCAAGATTTCTCTTTCCAGAATGACTTTCTCGCATGAGATGGCAAGGCTCTTTTTCTGCGAGCAGCTTTACAGGGCAATGACAATTCTCAGAGGCGAGCCGTATCATCACGACTGATTTACTCCCGTGGGACTCCTTTAGTCCTCGAACAGTTCTATTATTATAGGGTCGGAGACTATCCATAGTTCCTCGGGAATACGGAGATATCCGTCTTCCTGTAGGAGTTTTGAGGAAATCCTGTCGGCTCTTTTCAATAGATTGCCCAGAGATTGTGTGCCGAATCTTTTTTCGAAATCATCCAGAGATATACCATCGGCGGTGCGTAGGCGCACCATGACATATTCGTCGATTGACTTTGAGTGGTTGAGAGATTCGTCGGCGACGGGATTGCAGGGATTCTCAATATATTTCCTCACAGCCTGGGCATTAAAACACCGTCTGCCACCTAAATAGGAATGAGCTGAAGGGCCGAGACCGAGATAAGGAGTGAAATCCCAGTAAGAGGAATTGTGGCGTGATCTGTAGCCGGGCAATGCGAAGTTGGAAATCTCGTAATGCTCATATCCGTTTTCGCGCAAGGTGTCGCACAAATGCTGATACATCCGTTCGGCTTCGTCTGAGTCTGGTTCACTGATTTTGCCGGCATTGATCATGGCTGTGAGACGTGTGCCTGGCTCAAGCATCAATGCGTAAGCTGAGATATGCTCAGGTTTGAGCGAAAGAGTTCTCTCCAGACTTTCTGCAAATGAGCTGACCGTCTGTCCCGGAAGACCGAACATGAGGTCAAGCGAGACGTTCCTTATTCCGGCATCCCGCAGCATCTCAACCGCTTCCGCTGCCTTCCCGGGAGTGTGACGCCGGCCGATGGCCTCAAGTTCCGAAGTAATGAAACTCTGAACTCCCATGCTCACGCGATTTACTGGTGACTTTGAAAGCCATTTGGCGAAATCTCTGTCCACATCCTCGGGATTCACCTCCATTGTAAATTCCGCGGTGTCTTTCGGAAGATGGATGAAAAGCTCATCGTAGGCAGCCGATGGCATCTGTGAGGGAGTGCCGCCACCGATGTAGATAGTGTTTACAGGCCCTTCGAGCGCTGTTTTCCGCGTTTCATACTCCTGGATCAATGCCTGGGAAAACTGCTGCTTGACGTCGACCGACCGACACGGGCCGGAAAAGAAATCACAGTAATAGCATTTAGAGCTGCAGAACGGTATGTGAATATATATTCCTGCCATAGATTATTTACGGTCGCAGACACTCTTGAAATTGCAGAATGTGCATGAATGAGGGGATTCCGACTGAATGAAGGGTACCTCAGGATTGAATATTTCGGAAATCACCTGATGAAGGCGTGGCAGATACTCTTCGTTCAGCTGGTGGTAATCCATTACTTCCATGTCGCCGACCGTGATTGGCTGGATGCCGTCTTTTGCCAGATGTTTCATACTGTAGATCATCGGCTTTATCGGACTGTTGTCGTTACGGTGGGCATGCCAGAAGTTACAGTAGAACATAAGCTGCTGGATTGCCTTGTTGCGGTAGGGGTTCATGCGGTCGAAAATGGATTCCACCGATGGCGCGTCAGTAGTATCCGAACCCGTTTTATAGTCGATGAATCTAATCACTCCGTCCTTTTTGTCGATACGGTCAATTTTCAGGCTGATATTGACAGAAAGGTCATCATTTATTTTCAGAGAGCCTTTCAGAGGCAATTCCCCTTTCTTATATTCAAATGTGCCGTTGTCTTTTTCAAGACGCAGGAGCGTGTCTATATATGTCCGGATTACCTTAGCCATTACAAGAGTCTCACCTGAAAGCGGCACACCATCCTTGGTTTCCTGCGGATAGCATTCCCGTATTTTCTCCTCGATAATGGCATCGATACGTTTGTCGGGACGGAGATATGATTCCAGAATCTCCGGTGTCACTAAAGTTTTGCCGTTGGTCCGCGGAAGAGATGGATAGAAAGCTTCGAGGGTGGTATGGAGTACGTCGCCGAAAGTACCCGCATCCATATAGTCTACCGTCTCATTATCGGGATTCATACCTTCGACAAAAGAAAAATAGAAATTCAGCGGGCAGCTGATATATGTGTTGATCGAACTCGGCGAAAGATTTCTGTCACCCCCCGGCTTATAACGTTCGAGAATCTCCAGGATGCGTCCGTTCTTAGGTATGGACACCGGGAGAGCCTGCGACGTAAGGCCATGGAACACCCCCGAGGTATGTTCGGTCACGGCATCGGGGTAGAGAAACAGCAGCTGCTTGGCGAAACGTGACATCTCATTGCTCTTCAAGCCGCCTACGGTACGTGAGTCGTAAAGAAGAGCCACATTCTCGGCGCGGGAGATAACGCGGTAAAAATAATAGGAAAAGACGCTCTCTTGAAAGTCAGCGTTATCAAGATGGTAGGCCGTACGCAGGGAGTCAGGTATGAACGAACGTCTCTGATAGCGTTTGGGAAACACTCGCTCGTTAAGGGAGAGAATTATCAGATTCTTGAAATCGAGAGCTCGGGTTTCCAGCATACCCATAATCTGGAGGCCCTGAAGCGGTTCTCCGGAAAAATTGACCGATGATGTGGCCATGGACCGCTCTATCATGCGCAGAAGCGTGGTTCCTTTCATCTCTATCGCAGACGAAGTGGTGGCTTCACACAAAGAGTCGAGCACTTCGCCATAGCCTTTTATGAATTTTTTCTGAAGAGCGTCGGTTTCAGGAATTCCTTTATCAAGGAACTCAAGGAGCGTCTTTATATAGCTTCGGGTGGACGCTGCCGATTCGAAGGTTTCAGCAGGGGCGAAAACCGGGAGAAGCACAGAGGCATTTTCCCTGATAAGGTCGAGCGGTATCCGGAAAAGCCTGGAATTTCTTACCACCGATATAAGCGACAGGCATTCTTCCGGAAATATGGCCGATAACAGCGGCATGGAGAGAAGATTGATTACATCCTCGTAGAAGAAAGAGGGGCTTCCATCGCGTGTCTTTGAAGCCCTCAGCTGTAACCTTACAATCAGTCTTATCAGAGCCGCTACCGGAGTGAGCTTGATGGGGAAGCCCATTGTCACATTCAATCCTGATATTTCATCGGGGATGGAATGTATCATGGGTATGAAAAGATTCTCGTCGGGAAGCACCACCGCGGTATCCACGGCATTGGATGGATCAGATATCGTGTTGTCGGAAAGCCAGCCCTCTATGATTTGTCCGGCAATCTTCGCCTGTCCGATTTGCGACGGAACGCCTATAAGCTTTATCGCGGGGAAGGGAACAGGGGAGTCATCAAGCGGATAACGTGAAGGGAATTCCCTGCGGTTCATCTCCACGTATTTACCTGCGCGGTTTCCCTTCTCATCGGTAAATGCCGGCGATGCGAAATCCCAGTAGAAATCAGCCATGCTCCGGCTTTGCAACCGTGAGAATATTTTCATTTCGGCTGTTGACAGGACGTTGAATCCCACGAAGATATATCGGCGGTAAGGCTGCGGATAATCGGAGTAAGCCGCCACGGCCTCTACGGCGTTACGGTAGAACATCCCGGTGGTAGCGAGTCCTTTATCCTCCAGCGCTTCACGGAAGCCCGTATAGAGGGGATAAAGTATCTCCCAGAGCTTGAGGAAATTTGAATGGACAGGTTTTTCTCCGTTGGATTTCACATGAGTCCAGAACTCGTCGATTGCTCCCCGGTTGATTTCGTCGCCCCAGTAACTTTCTATTACCTCAATCTGCTGTTCGGAAAGGTATGTGCTTGAAATCTCCCGTTCATTCTTCACGTTGGTGAAAAGCTCGCGAGCGTCTATCAGCCATCGGTCGACATCGTTGAAGTCATTCAGAATCATGTCGCCCCAGAAAATGAAGTCATCGAATGACAGGCCTTCCGCTCCGAGCTTCCGGTAGATGCTGTAGAGCGTGGTAAGCTGCTGGAAACGGCTTGCTTCCGTAAGGTCCGACAAGTCCGAGACAAACTGGCTCACGGGAGCAATAGCCGGCATAAGATATGGCGGCTGCAGCCTTTTCTCTATTTCCATGGAGAAAAACGTGGCGCTACGTTTGTTGGGGAAAACAAAACAGTATTCCGAAAGCGACGAGGCCTCATTTCTGGAATACACTTCAGCTACCTGGCTTAGAAAAGGCTGAGGCATTTAAATCAGGATTTTAGAAGAAGAATGGTTTTAATCGCCACATCGAGATTGATGATTTTGCCGTTGCCGTTTCCGGCTATGTCGGTGCGGGCGTTGTCGAACACTTCGATGAGCTTCTCTACATTGCGCTCGGTTATGAATCGTGCGAAATTACGGGAAAAATCGCCCTCCGCGGAGTTAAGATAGTTAAGCTCCGGCAGTGCGAAGTTATAGATGAAATTTTCCCGGATGAGTCGGGATGTATACTCATAGAATTTCAGTTCTTTCTCGCGCCCGAGTGCCGCAAGGTCGTTGGCCCACTCCCGAAGGTCTTTGATTTTACGTTGGTAGGCGAGACGCATAAGGCTCTTGAACATCTCGAAGAAACGTGACTGCTCTTCGGAGAGAGAAAGCTGCCTCATAGCCTCTATCATATTTCCCAGCGACAGATGCGCGATGGCTTTGGCATCGTTTTCTTCGAGCGGGTTCTCTTCCATAAGGATTGAGGTTACTGTATCATCTGACAGCGGACGCAGAGTGATGCGCTGCAGTCGGGAATAGATAGTGGGAAGAATGCTCTTGGAGTCATTGCTCACCATTATTATCAGCGTGTCTTCCAGCGGTTCCTCAACGAGTTTCAGAAGCTTGTTGGCGGTATCGGAGCCAAGGCGCTCGGGAAGCCAGAGAAGTAGAATCTGATACCGTGAGATGTGGGATGTGAGAGAGAGTTTATGAATGATGGAAGAACTCTCCGGAGCGTAAATCATGGGCTGGGCATTCTTTTTGGTGAAGGTCGATGCCCAGCTGTCAATGCTCATGAACCGGTTGTTTTTTATGAAATCTCTCCATTCATTGAGAAAATCGTCGGAGACGGGCGGAGAGGTCATATTTTCAAGCTTGACCACGGGGAAAGAAAAGTGGAGATCGGTATGGTTTAGAGCCTGATGGAGTCGGCATGAACGGCATACACCGCAGCTGTCGCCATCGGGAGTATGATTTTCGCAGTGGACATATTGGGCGAATGCTCTTGCGAGGGCGAATTTCCCAATTCCTTCCGGCCCGTCAATCAGAATGGCATGTGGAATCCGGTCTTCGTCGGCCATCCGGCGAAGACGGTCTATGGCATTGCCGTGGAAACTTATATCGGAGAATTTCATTTACAACTCAGAGGGTAAAAGACAATATGCGAAGATAAAAAAAATAACGCAGACACCCGATAGAATGTCCGCGTTATTTTTAGAGTTATATTACTTGCTTAAGCTTTGTAGCAGTCAATCTGAGCAGGCGAGAAGTTGGCGATGAAATCGCTGTGTTTGTCGACTTCGCTCTGTGCAAGCTTGGTGTAAACCTCACATGACTTGGTGAAGCTCTCATTGGCCTCGGCGTGGCCGAGAAGCAGATAAGCCATGATGATGTTTCCTGCCATTTCCACGAGGCGACGGGCCATGAAATCGAGATATTCCTGATTCTTTGTCTCGGTTACAGTCTGGACGGCTTTCTCGAATTTCTCGGTAAGGCCTACCAGGATGTCATGGATACCCTTGAGGCTTTCCTTAACGGGCTGAGCCTCATACTCACGGATGAGTGAAAGATAGGTACCTGTGGTCACGTGGCGGATAGCGGCCACAACCTGAAGCTGCGTGGTACCTTCGTAGATGGAGGTGATGCGTGCGTCGCGGTAAACGCGCTCGCAGGCATAATCTTTCATGAAGCCCGAACCACCGTGGATCTGAATGGCATCGTAGGCGTTCTGGTTGCAGTATTCGCTGCCCATGCCTTTTACAAGGGGTGTGCAGGCATCGGCTTTACGCGAGAAGGCCTTGGCTTCCTTGCGCTCCTCAGCTGTAAGGGTGCGTTCCTTGGCGATGTCGTCGTAGGCCTTGTAGATGTCAACGAAGCGGGCTGTTTCATAAAGCAGCGCGCGAGAGGCGTCGAGTTTTGCCTTCATTACTGCAAGCATTTCGTAAACAGCGGGGAACTCGATGATTGCCTTGCCGAACTGCTTACGGTCGCGTGCGTAGTCGAGTGCCTCGCGATAAGCGCGTTCGCTCACGCCTACCGACTGAGCGGCGATGCCGAGACGGGCACCGTTCATGAGGGCCATCACATATTTGATGAGGCCGAGGCGGCGTGAGCCGCAGAGTTCGGCCTTGGCGTTCTTGTAGGTAAGCTCGCATGTAGGAGAGCCCTTGATACCCATTTTGTTCTCGATACGACGCACGTCAACACCACCGTCGCGTTTATCGTAGATGAACATGGAGAGGCCGCGGCCGTCCTTTGTTCCGTCCTCCGAGCGGGCGAGAACCAGGTGGATATCGCTGTCGCCGTTGGTGATGAAGCGTTTCACACCGTTAAGTCTCCAGGTGCCGTCAGGCTGCTCGGTAGCTTTGAGCATTACCGACTGAAGGTCGGAACCGGCATCAGGCTCAGTGAGGTCCATGGACATGGTCTCTCCCTGGCATACGCGGGGAATATAGCGCTCTTTCTGCTCTTCATCGGCGAACTCGTAGATGGTCTCTGCGCAGTCCTGAAGCCCCCAGAGGTTCTCGAAACCGGTATCGGCACGGCTCACAATGTCAGCAGCCATGATGTAGGGAGTGATGGGGAAATTCAATCCTCCGAAGCGGCGGGGCATAGCCATACCCATGAGACCGGCCTTGCGGCAGAGGTCAAGATTTTCCTGGGTACCGTCGGCATAGACCACGCGACCGTTTTCAACATGGGGACCCTGGGCGTCCACGCCTTCTGCGTTTTCGGCGATTTTACCGCCGCAGATTTCTCCAACAACTTCAAGCACCTTCTGGTAGGAGTCCATGGCGTCCTCGAAGTTCTGGGGTGCGTAATCGAACTTGTCGGCGTCGGCGAAATTACGTTCTTTAAGTTCAACAATCTTCTGCATCAGGGGATGAGAGAGATGATGCTTGAGATCGGGATTGTCGGTATAAAAATTAGCCATTGCTTTAGTTACTTGGAGTTCTTTTTGTAATACTTGATGAGTTTGGGGATAACATCCTCAACGTTGCCGGTAATCACATAATCGGCGATAGTATTGATAGGAGCCTCGGGGTCGTTGTTGACCGAGATGATTATCGAGCTGTCCTGCATGCCGGCGATGTGCTGGATCTGTCCGGAGATGCCGCATGCGATATAAAGTTTCGGACGCACTGTAACGCCGGTCTGACCGATCTGGCGCTCATGCTCGGTAAATCCTGCGTCAACGGCAGCGCGCGATGCTCCGACTTCGGCGCCGAGGGTGTCGGCAAGCTGATAAAGCATGTCGAATCCTTCCTTCGAGCCCATTCCGTAACCGCCGGCTACAATAATGGGGCTGTTCTTGATGTTGACCTTGGATTTTTCGATATGACGGTCGATTATCTCGACAACGAAATCCTCGGGTTTCACATAGTCATCGGCCTTAAGCTCGATTACTTCTCCCTTGTGATCGGGATCGAATACCGTTTTTTTCATCACGCCCTCGCGCACAGTCGCCATCTGGGGGCGGCACTCGGGGTTAACGATTGTGGCTACAATGTTGCCACCGAACGCCGGACGAATCTGGTAGAGGAGATTTTCGTATTCTTTTCCTGTCTTGGGATCGGTGTGGGGGCCGATTTCAAGTGAGGTGCAGTCTGCAGTAAGTCCGCTGTGAAGGCTGGAGGATACGCGGGGACCGAGGTCGCGGCCGATACAGGTGGCACCCATCAGGCATACCTGAGGCTTGATCTCCTTGAAAAGGTTGATAAGTACGGCAGCGTGAGGGTTGGAAGTGTAAGGATAGAGACGCTTGTCGGCCACTTTATAGACAACATCGGCTCCGTAGGGGAAAATTTCTTTTTCCACGCCGTCGAGATTGTCGCCAATGACCACAGCTTCGAGTTTAACGCCAAGTTTATCGGCAAGCTCACGTCCTTTTGTGAGGAGCTCAAGGCTCACGTCGGCCACATGCCCGTCCTCAAACTCGCAATATACTATGAGATTGTTATTATCAGTCATGTTATTAAAAATTAGCCAATGGTATGGTTGGCGATGAGTTCCTTAACGAGATCTTCCAGCTGTTCGTCGCTTCCGTCGAGACGGCGGCATTCCTTAGCTGTGAACACTACGTTTTCAATAGCTTTAACTTTGGTGGGAGAACCGGGCATTCCTATCTGCTCGGGATCAGCCTCAACGAAAGCGGCGCTCCACTCAGGGATGTTGAGATAGGGGCGAGCTGCGATAAGAGCTTTACGGGCATCGTCGAGTTTGGTCTGCTCGGTGGAGGAAGCTGCATATTTGTACTTCTGAATTCTCTTGGCATTGCGGGGACGGCATTCGGCAGCGGAGCCGTTGACCGTCACAACACAGGGAAGAGGTGCCTTTACGGTTTCAACACCGTTTTCAAGACGACGTTTCACAACGATGTGTCCGTCTTTGAGTTCAAGGATTTCCTCTGCGTATGTAACCTGGGGAAGTCCGAGCTTTTCAGCAATCTGGGGGCCTACCTGTGCGGTATCACCGTCGATGGCCTGACGGCCTCCGAGAATGACATCGTAATTGCCCATTTTCTTTACGGCCTGGGCAAGGGAGTAGGAGGTAGCGAGTGTATCGGCTCCGCCAAGAACTCTGTCGGTGAGAACTACGCCGCCGTCGGCGCCGCGAAACATAGCTTCGCGGATAACTTCAGAGGCGCGGGGAAGACCCATGGTGAGAACCGTAACGGTAGAGCCGGGATTGGCATCCTTAAGGCGGAGTGCCTGCTCAAGGGCGTTGAGGTCTTCAGGATTAAAGATGGCGGGGAGGGCGGCGCGGTTGATGGTGCCGTCTTCCTTCATGGCATCTTTACCGACATTACGGGTGTCGGGAACCTGTTTTGCCAGAACTATTATGTTAAGACTCATAGAAATAATAGTTAATTACGTTAGATGATCGGATTATTAACTGACTGCAAATTTAGCGAATTTACGCTTCAGATGCAAATTATTGTGGAATTGGAGGTTACTGCCATTGTCAGGACTTCAGCAATGGGAAGTTCCGTCGAAACAATGTGTGCAGATTCTGCATTTCGGAAGCCCGATGGCATTTACCATATTGTCTATCGAGCAGAATTTCAACGAAGTAAGTCCCAGGCGGCGACGAATCTCCTCGACCATGCGCTCATATTGCGGTGTTCCGAAGGTAGAGTACTCCTTGAGCGTTGCCTCATCGGGGTCTTTGCCTTCAAGATCGGCTATGACACGACGGGTGATAAGCTCGAGAACACTTTTGGATGCGCTGAAATTTATGAATTCACAGGGATAGATGAGTGGGGGGCAGGATATACGCATGTGTACTTCCTTTATGCCGGCCTCGAACAGATCCTTTACATTGTCGCGAAGCTGAGTGCCGCGTACAATTGAGTCATCGCAGAATATCACCTTTTTGTCGCGGAGAAGGTGACGGTTGGGAATCAGTTTCATTTTCGCCACAAGCTCTCGGCGTTCCTGGCTTGAGGGGGTGAAACTGCGGGGCCAGGTGGGAGTGTATTTTACTATTCCGCGAAGATACGGCACCTGTTTGCCCTGGGCGTAACCCAAAGCCATGCCAATGCCTGAGTCGGGAATGGCACTTACGAAATCCACTTCGGTATCATCCTGCTTGGCCATTTCTCGGCCGTCGATATACCTCATGCGGTCGACATTGCGGCCCTCGTATGTGCAGGGAGGATAACCGTAATATGTCCAAAGGAATGAGCATATCTGCATCTCCTCTTCGGGAGCGGACAGTTGCTTGTATCCGTCGGGGGTGAACTCTACAATCTCAGCGGGCCCGAGTTCATAACATATCTTGTAGTCAAGATTGGGGAAAGCGCAGGATTCGGATGATGCCGCAATGGAACCCTCTTTCTGGCCGAGAATAATAGGAGTGCGTCCGAGGCGGTCGCGGGCCGCGATTATTTTGCCATCGAGAAGTATAAGCATGGAGCAGGAACCCTTGATGCTGCGGAACACGTTTTTAATACCGGAAACGATATCTGAGCCTTCGCTTATGAGCGCGGCAATCATTTCGGTAGGATTGATGATATCGTAGGAATGCTCGCAGAAATGATGCCCCTTGGCAAGCATTGCCTGCTCGAGCTGCTGGATATTATTGATTTTTGCTACCGTGACAATTGCGAACTTGCCGAGATGACAGTTGACAATAATTGGCTGCGCGTCGGTATCGGAAATGACGCCTATACCGCAGTGACCGATGAAATCATCCAGCTCGCCCTCGAATTTGTTGCGGAAATACGCGTTCTCGATGTTATGGATAGAACGAGTGAACACACCATCGTATACAGTTGCCATTCCGGCACGTTTGGTACCAAGGTGGCTGTTGTAGTCTACACCGTAGAACAGCTCATTGATACATTTTCTTTTGGCGGCTACGCCGAAGAAACCTCCCATATATAAAACTAAATGTTAGATGTTTGATTCTTAAAAAAACTTTACAAAAAAGCAGGAAAGCGAAGCACGGATACTTTATATTAAAGTCCTGTCCTTCGCTTTCTTGGGTTGAATTATTTTGATTCGGTATGCTGCTCTACCCATTTACGGGCGTTGATGAACGCATCGATCCACGGAGTAATGTCGTCGTTAAGACGGATAGTGGGGTAATAAGCACACTGCCAGGGGAAGATTGCTCTTTCAAGGTGGGGCATCATTGCGAGATGACGTCCGTCGGCAGAGCAAATGCCTGCAACCGCTCCCTTAGAGCCGTTGGGGTTGCCTGGATAGGAGCTGTAGTTGTATTTGAGTGCGATGTTATAGCAGTCAAGCGGCAGCGGCAGATTGAATTTTCCCTCGCCGTGCGCTACCCATATTCCGGTTTTGATTCCGGCCAGGGAGCCGAACATCACCGAGTTGTTTTCCGGGATGGTCACTCCGAGGAACTGGGATTCGAACTTGTGGCTTATGTTGTGTTCCATTACGGCCTTCTTCTCGTGGTCGGGATTGATGAGGTTTAATTCGACCATGAGCTGGCAACCATTGCATACGCCGAGCGAAAGAGTGTCTTTGCGTGCGTAGAAGCGGTCAAGGGCAGCCTTGGCGTTGGGGTTCCAGAGGAATCCTCCGGCCCAGCCTTTGGCCGATCCGAGAACGTCGGAGTTGGAGAAACCGCCGCAGAACACAATCATATTCACATCATCAAGGGTTTCACGACCAGAAATAAGGTCGGTCATATGAACGTCCTTGACTTCGAATCCGGCAAGATAGAGTGAGTAGGCCATTTCACGGTCGCCGTTCACACCCTTTTCGCGGATGATCGCTGCGCGGGGGCCTTTCGTCTTGTGACGTCCGAGAGCGAGTCCGCGCGAAGCAAGCTTGCCGTTAAAGGATGCCGGAATGCGATAGCGTATGGGCTGTTTGCTGAAGTTGGAGTATCGGAGTTCGGCGCATTTCTCACCGCTCTGGAGGCGGTCAAGAAGGTAAGATGTGCGGAACCATACGCCTCTCAGAGCGTCTATGTCGAAATTGAATACGTTGCCGGAGTGATTGACAGTAACGGTTCTTGTCTGGGTAGGACGGCCGATCTTGGCAACCTCTACGCCTGCTTCTGCGAGAAGCTTAAGCGCTGATTCAGCCTTGTCGTCGGCAATCTGCATGATGATGGCGGGGTTCTCGGCGAAAAGAATCTTGAGGATATCGTTTTCACCGTTTTTGCTGAAGGATTCGGTGCTGATTTCCAGGCCTCCGTTTACATTGGCGAAGGTCATTTCAAGCAGCGCTGTAATCATACCGCCGGCGCTTATGTCGTGAAGGGCAAGGATCGAACCTCGTTTCACGAGCTTCTGGACGGCATTGAATGCAGCCGCGAATTTTTCAGCCGAGGCTACCGTGGGTACACTTGCGCCGAGGGCGTTCAGTGCCTGATTCAGCGCAGAACCACCAAGCCGGAGAGAGCAACCGGAGAAATCCACTCGATAAATTGAGGATTTCTTTACATTGCGAATGACGGGAGAAACTATCTTACGTACATTAGATACACCACCGGCCGCCGATATAATCACAGTGCCGGGAGCAAATACTTTGTCCTCGCCATATTTCTGGGTCATGGAAAGAGAATCCTTTCCGGTGGGAATGTTTATTCCGAGGGCGCATGCAAAATCGCTGCAAGCCTCTACGGCGCGATAAAGAGCGGCGTCCTCGCCGGGATTTTTGCAGGGCCACATCCAGTTGGCCGAAAGGGATATGGAGCTGAGGCCATTGGTAAGCGGAGCACCTACAATATTTGTAAGCGACTCGGCCACTGCCATAACCGAACCGGCGGCAGAGTCAACCAGTGCTACCTGGGGAGCATGGCCGATAGAAGTGGCAATACCGTTGCGGCCATTGTAGTCGAGAGCTACCGCGCCGCAGTCGCTCAGCGGCAGCTGTATTTCGCCCTGGCATTGCTGACGGGCAATCTTACCGGTAACCGAACGGTCAACCTTGTTGGTAAGCCAGTCTTTGCAGGCTACGGCTTCGAGCGAGAGCACATCGCGGAGATAATCGTTGATTTTAGCTTCGTCGTAAACTGGATCGGCATATTTGATTTCAACCGTTGAATCGGTCATGACGGTCTTGGGTGAATTGCCGAACATATCGGCCATACCGAGATCGATGGGCTTCACGCCGTCGGACTGACGGAATACGAAGCGATCGTCGCCGGTGGTCTTTCCGACAACATACATGGGGGCACGCTCACGTTCAGCGATTGTATTCACATATTCGATATCGCCGGAGTTGATTACCATACCCATGCGCTCCTGGCTTTCGTTGCCAACTATTTCTTTAGCTGAAAGAGTGGAGTCGCCTACAGGAAGCGAATTGAGGTCGATTTCTCCACCGGTTGCCTCCACAAGTTCGGAAAGGGCGTTAAGGTGTCCTCCCGCGCCGTGGTCGTGGATGGAGACTATGGGGTTGCTGTCGCTTTCAGCAAGAGCGCGGATAACGTTCGAGACACGTTTCTGCATCTCGGGGTTGGCACGCTGAATGGCATTCAGCTCAATGGAGTTATCGTATACGCCGGTCTCTACAGATGAGACTGCGCCGCCTCCCATGCCGATGCGGTAATTGTCGCCTCCCATCACCACGACGTCCTGTCCGGGAACGGGAGTGCCCTTTATCGCATCTTTTTTTGCTGCGAAGCCTACACCTCCGGCAAGCATTATCACTTTGTCGTAGGCATACATGCGGCCGTTTTCGTCGTGCTCAAATGTGAGTAGCGAGCCGCAGATAAGGGGCTGACCGAACTTGTTTCCGAAGTCGGAAGCTCCGTTGGATGCCTTTATAAGGATGTCGGAAGGTGTCTGATAGAGCCACACACGCGGATTTGACATCAGCTCCCAGCGATGCTCGGGTGAGAGACGGGGATATGAGGTCATATAAACGGCGGTTCCGGCTATAGGCAGAGAGGCCTTGCCTCCGCCCAGACGGTCGCGGATTTCACCGCCTGTGCCTGTTGCTGCACCGTTGAACGGTTCCACGGTAGTGGGGAAGTTGTGGGTTTCGGCCTTGAGCGAGATAACCGTGTCAATTTCCTTGACGTCGAAGTAGTCGGGACGCTCGGGATGAGTGGGGTAGAACTGCTCGACTTTCGGACCTTCGATAAAAGCCACATTGTCTTTATAGGCCGAAACGAGTCCGTTGGGGTTGACCTGAGAGGTCTTCTTTATGAGTTTGAAGAGGGACATGGGTTTCTCCTCTCCATCAATAATAAAAGTTCCGTTGAAAATCTTATGGCGGCAGTGCTCGGAGTTCACCTGCGAGAAACCGAACACCTCGCTGTCGGTAAGGGGACGTCCGAGTTTATCGGCAAGTTCCCGGAGATACTGTTCTTCTTCCTGGCTGAGGGCAAGCCCTTCAGTGCGGTTGTAAACCGTGATGTCGTCAATATGTACGATGGGATCGGGCTTGCGGTCAACGTGGAATACCTTCGAGTTCAGACCATCATAAAGGCGGAAAAGCATCCGGTCGAACTTCGGTTCGTCGTCGCGTGTGAGATTGAACTGTTCTATGCGTGTTATTCCCTGGAGGCCCATGTTCTGGGTAATCTCTACGGCATTTGTGCTCCAAGGAGTAATCATTTCTTTACGGGGACCGATGAAACGGCCCTTTATGGAAGTGGACACGAGAGGTGTGGCGCCCCCGAACAACCATGACAGTTTTTCATTCTCTTCGGAAGAAAACTTATGGTCGGTCTCAACGGCATAAACCGTGGTGGCACCTTTCTTAAAGTATACAACCATTATCTGACAGTATGATGAAAAGTGAAAATGAAGGTTTGATTGACAAAAAGTCGCTGCAAATTTACGGATTTTTATTTATGACGCAAAGCGTTATCGTAATTCTCAATTCTTTCCGGAAACAGTTTCAATGCTATAGGGGTCGAAATCAGCCGGCATGGCTGAAAGCGGTATCACTACAGGCAGAGATACGCCGACAAGCCATATAACCAAATTGCGTGAAAACAGCGTTATTTCAGATATGCTGTTCCACGAATAAATCGTTTCGCCTACTTTTACCAATTCCTCAGCCTTTGTGTCTGAGTCAGAGCCAGTGGCTGATAAAAGATGCTGATTGTCTGACATCTTAGGTGTGTATTCACTGAGGCCTCCCTCATTATCCTTTTCAGTAGGCTTATTCTCCGTTTTTAGGAAAACCAGAGTTATTTTCCTTCCGGATTCCACGATGGCTCGCTGTAGTGAGAGCGCGCGCCGGGCTTCCGGCTGAAGAAGTGTAGAATAATAAATATGGCTCATCACCACCGGGGCGAAAATGAATGCTATCATCAATGCTATGAAAAGCATACGGGAGTCAAAAATGGCTCCCGCCGCCAACAGAATAAGGATGGGCAGTGCAAGTGACAAAGCAACCTTGGGAAGCTTCTGCCTGACTGCAATCCGGAAGTATACCGAGGATGTGAGTCGGAATGGTGTCGATTCAAAGACAGCCAATTCTCAGGATAGCTTATGGATTACGAGACCGGAGCGTAATTTGGGCTCAAACCATGTGGTTTTCGGAGGCATGATATTGCCGCTGTCGGCAATATCCATCAGCTGTTTCATTGACACGGGGTAAAGAGCAAGGGCCATTTTCATTTCGCCTGAATCAACGCGGCGGGAAAGCTCTCCGAGCCCCCGGATTCCGCCCACGAAGTCTATGCGCTTGTCGCTTCTTAGATCGGTAATGCCGAGTATGTCGCGGAGGATAAGGTCACTTGAGATGGTCACGTCGAGGACTCCGATGGGGTCGTTGTCGTCGTATCGTCCCTCGCGTGGAGTAAGAGAGTACCAATTGCTGTCTAAATAGAGCGCAAAATTGTGGAGACGAGTGGGCTTATAGATTTCTTTTCCTTTTTTCTCAACTATGAAGTCCTTGGTGAGGCGTATCAGAAATTCTTCCGGAGTAAGGCCGTTGAGGTCTCGTACCACACGGTTGTAATCGATGATTCTCAGATGGGATGCCGGGAAAGCTACGGCCAGAAAGTAGTTATATTCCTCTTCGCCTTTATGGTCGGGATTGGATTTTGCTTTCTCATCTCCCACCAGCGCGGCTGCAGCCGAACGATGGTGACCGTCGGCAATATACAGGTAGGGGATCTTATCAAATTCTTCTGTGATGGCGGCTATTAATTCCGGTTCGTTCACAACCCAGAATGTATGGCCGAATCCGTCGGGAGCCACGAAGTCATATTCCGGTTCTCCCGCGGTAACCGTATCGATTATCTGTTGGAGACTTTCGTTATCGGGGAACGCAAAAAACACGGGCTCGATGTTGGCATCGTTGACCCGCACATGCTTCATGCGGTCCTCCTCTTTGTCGCGACGGGTAAGCTCATGCTTTTTAATCCGTCCCTCCATGTAGTCGTTTACCCAGGCTGCAACTACTATACCATACTGCGTGCGACCGTCCATGGTCTGTGCGTAAATATAGTAGTGGTCCTCCTGGTCCTGGACAAGCCATCCGTTGTCTTGGAAAAGCCTGAAATTCTCCACGGCTTTTCCGTAGACTTCCGGATCGTGCTCATCAACCTCGGGCCCGAAATCAATTTCAGGCTTTATGATGTGATAGAGCGACTTGGGATTGCCCTCAGCTTCCTTTCGGGCCTCTTTCGAGTCAAGAACATCGTAAGGGCGCGAAGCCACGTCGGTGACAAACTGGCGTGGCGGACGCACACCTTTAAACGGTTTTACTTTTGCCATAAAGAGATTTTTCAGGTGGGATTTAAGGTATAGTATATGAATGAGCGAGAAGCAATCAGAGCGGTTTGCGGATGATTGTCTGCTCGCGGTCCGGACCGATTGAAACGATGTAGATGGGTGTTTTAAGTTCCTTCTCGAGGAAATCGATATAGTTATTGAATGCCTCGGGGAACTCCTCGGTTGACTTCATTCCCGTCATATCGGTTTTCCAGCCAGGAAGTGTGACGTAAACAGGCTTGATAGCTTCTTCGTCAATGGAGAAGGGGAAATCTTCGGTTCTCTTGCCGTCAATCTCGTAAGCCACGCAGGCCTTGACCTCATCGAATGAATCGAGCACATCGCTCTTCATCATGATGAGTTTCGTAACTCCGTTAAGCATGATGGCATAGCGGAGAGCCACAAGGTCAATCCAGCCGCAACGGCGTTCACGGCCGGTCACCGCACCGTATTCGTGGCCAAGGTCACGAATGGTCTTTCCTGTCTCATCGAACAATTCGGTGGGGAAGGGTCCGCTACCTACGCGTGTGCAATAAGCCTTGAAAATGCCGAAAACATCTCCGATTTTATTCGGTGCAACTCCAAGTCCGGAGCAAGCGCCGGCAGTGATGGTGTTGGATGATGTCACGAAGGGATATGAACCGAAATCAACATCGAGCATTGTGCCCTGAGCGCCTTCACAGAGCACGGATTCTCCGTTCTCAAGAGCCTTGTTGATGAAGAATTCAGAATCAATCAGATCGAATGTCTGGAGGTACTCCACCGCGTCAAGCCATTTGGCCTCCATTTCGGTAAGAGCTACAGTATCAGGTTCGCTGTCAAGCGCCTTAAGCATGGCTATGTGGCGGTTGCGGGCAGCTTCATATTTTGCGGGGAAATTATGGAGAGTGTCGCCGAGGCGCAGGCCGTTGCGCGAAACCTTGTCGGTGTAGGTCGGGCCGATGCCTTTGCCGGTAGTACCTATCTTTGCGCCTCCTTTAGCCTTTTCGTTTGCGGCATCGAGCAGGCGATGGGTGGGCATAATCAGGTTGAGTTTCTTGGAAATCTTGAGAATCTTGCGAAGGTCTACCCCAGACTTTATAAGCTCCTCGGCTTCCTGTTTGAAAAGTACAGGGTCAAGAACCACGCCATTGCCTATCACATTGGCGCGTACGCTCTGGAATACTCCGGATGGAATGGAGCGGAGCACATATTTTTTACCTTCAAATTCGAGAGTATGACCGGCATTCGGGCCTCCCTGAAAACGTGCTACGATGTCGTAACGGGGTGTAAGTACGTCAACTACTTTACCTTTTCCTTCATCGCCCCACTGGAGGCCTAATAATACGTCGACTTTCATGTTTACTGAATTTGATAGAAATTATTTGGTGACTTTTGTTAGATCTTTTTTTGCGAGTTTCTGGCAATGGGAGCACAGTCCATAGATGTTCAGTTCAGACCGCAGAGGTGAAAAGGTTCCGAAGTGGCGCGACGACAGCAGGGCGTCAATTTCGGGGTCGCGTATTTCGCGGATTTTTCCACAGCGGTTGCAAATGAGATGATGGTGGCCCGTAACTCCGGAAATCCTTTCGTATTGCGCCGGCTGATTGGCGAAGTTGTGTCGCAGAAGAATTCCGGCATTTACCAGAACTTCCACCGTATTGTAAATGGTGGTACGCGAAACATGATATCCGGAATCAACCACGGCGTGATAGAGCGCGTCAATCGAAAAATGGCTGTTGAGGGAAAACGCTTTGTCAAGGATGGCAAAACGTTCAGGAGTTTTCCGCAATCCGTTTTCTTCAAGAAAACGCGAAAAAGTCGCAACGGCGGCATTTATTTGTCTATCATCGCTCATTTCGCCTACAAAGATAATAAAACGAGGGAAATAATCAATTAGTGTGGTGAAATAAATGACTCGCTGTTCCCACAATGCCTGAGAGCAGAAAGATGCATTCTGTCCCTTAGCGGACCATGGCGATAGCCTCGTCGACTGTGAGCATTTTCTGAGAGCCGTCGGCCATGTTTTTCAATGTGACAAGACCCTGTTTCATCTCTTCTTCTCCCACTATTGCCACAAAAGGTATGTCAAGGTCGTTGGCACGCTGCATCTGTTTTTTCATTTTGGCGGCGTCCGGGTAGATTTCCGCGCTTATGCCGGCTTTGCGGAATAGCTTCAGGTATTTCATGGAAACTTCGGCTTCGCTTTTACCGAAATTCGTGAACATGACCCGTGTTGCGGCGGAGGCGGAGTCTGGGTAAAGATCAAGGGCGTTCAACACATCATAAATACGGTCGGCGCCAAATGAAATGCCCACGCCTGAAAGTCCCGGCATGCCGAATACGCCGGTAAGGTTGTCGTATCTTCCGCCGCCGGTAATGCTGCCTATTGCCACATCCTTGGCTTTCACCTCGATGATCGTACCGGTATAATAGTTCAGTCCTCTGGCGAGCGAGACATCAAGTTCAATGTCGGCCTTGAGTCCGAGATTATTGATTCCGGAGATGACTTCTTCAAGCTCAGCCACGCCTTTAGCTCCCGTCTCAACTTCTTTGAGAATTTCACTCAGGGCGGCAATCCGCTCCTGGGTTGAACCATTTATCTCAAGAATAGGAATAAGCCGTTCAATGGATTCCTGGCTGATTCCACGCTCGGAAAGTTCTGCCTTGACATTCTCGAGGCCTATTTTGTCAATTTTGTCAATAGCTACCGTGATGTCAATAAGTTTGTCGGGTTGTCCCACAAGCTCGGCGATTCCTGAAAGTACCTTACGGTTATTCAGTTTGATGGTGATGTTTATGCCGAGACGCGAGAAAACTTCGTCGATCAGAGAGATAAGCTCAATTTCATTTATGAGGGAATCAGAGCCTACCACATCGGCATCGCACTGATAAAACTCGCGGTAGCGCCCTTTTTGCGGACGGTCGGCACGCCACACGGGCTGAATCTGATAGCGCTTGAAAGGCATTGTGAGTTCGTTGCGGTGCTGAACCACAAACCGGGCGAAAGGAACCGTGAGGTCATATCGCAGTCCCTTCTCGGATATCTTGGATGTGAGATGACCTATGGATTCGGACTGGAGATCGATGTTCTCGAGGGAAGCGGGCCAATTACCCGAATTGAGAATCTTGAAAAGAAGTTTGTCGCCTTCCTCTCCGTATTTTCCCATAAGCGTGGAGAGATTCTCCATCGCCGGGGTTTCTATCTGTGAAAAACCGTAAAGTTTGAAAACCTCACGGATGGTATCGAAAATATAATTGCGTCTCGCCATTTCTACGGGGCCGAAATCGCGGGTTCCTTTAGGTATGGATGGTTTCTGTGCCATATGCAAAAAACTAAATACGATTCAAAGCGTCTGCAAAGTTACATGATAAATATGATAAAAGCCATAATCGAGTTTCGGATTATGGCTTTTATATGTGAGGTGCGGAATGGAGAGGGACTTTTATTTGTCGTTTTCTCCCGGCTCGTAAGAGTAGTTTACGAGATTTCCTGCAAAATAATTGTCGTAGGCCGACATGTCGATAAGGCCGTGTCCCGAAAGATTGAATAGTATAACTTTCTCTTCTCCGGTCTCCTTGCATTTGTTGGCCTCATTGATTGCTGCTGCGATGGCATGACAAGATTCCGGCGCGGGTATGATGCCTTCGGCGCGGGCGAAAAGCACTCCGGAATTGAAAGCCTCTATCTGCTGAATGTCCACGGCTTCAATGAGTTTGTCTTTAAGAAGCTGTGAGACTATCACACCGGCGCCGTGGTAGCGCAGACCGCCGGCGTGGATATTGGCGGGGGTAAACTTGTGGCCGAGGGTAAACATGGGGAGGAGGGGAGTGTAGCCGGCTTCATCGCCGAAGTCATACCGGAATTCTCCTTTGGTGAGTTTGGGGCATGAAGCGGGTTCGGCAGCGATGAAACGTGTTTTTTTGCCATCAAGGATATTATGGCGCAGGAAGGGGAATGAGATACCTCCGAAATTAGAACCGCCACCGAAGCAGGCAATCACGATATCGGGATATTCTCCGGCCATTTCCATCTGTTTCTCCGCTTCGAGGCCTATGACAGTCTGGTGGAGCGTCACATGGGAAAGGACAGAACCCAGGGTATATTTGCAGTCCGGAGTAGTGGTGGCCAGCTCGATGGCTTCGGAAATAGCAGTGCCAAGCGAACCCTGATGCGAGGGAGTGGCCGTAAGAATGTCTTTTCCGGCACGAGTGCTCATGGAGGGGGATGCGGTGACCTGCGCTCCGAATGTCTGCATTATGCTTCTGCGGTAAGGCTTCTGTTCATAAGAAATCTTTACCTGATATACAGCGGCTTCCAGACCAAAAAGTTTTGCGGCGTATGCCAGGGAGGCACCCCACTGGCCGGCTCCGGTCTCAGTTGTGACATTTTTGACGCCTTCCTGTTTACAGTAATATGCCTGAGGGATGGCCGAGTTGAGTTTATGCGATCCCATCGGGCTCACGCTCTCGTTTTTAAAATAAATATGAGCCGGAGTACCTAATGCTTTTTCAAGACCGTAGGCACGTACGAGCGGGGTGGAACGGTAATACTTGTACATCTCGCGTACTTCCTCCGGGATATCAATCCACCTGTTTGTCTGATCGAATTCCTGTCGGCACAGTTCTTCTGCGAAGATAGGGAAGAGGTCTTCAGGTTTTAATATTTCTTTAGTGGCCGGATTGAGGGGAGGCATCGGCTTATTGACCATATCGGCTTGGATGTTGTACCATTGTGTGGGAATTTCCGATTCCGGCAGAATGAAGCGCTTGATTTTGTTGCTCATGATATAATAATTAAAACTGACGTGTTAGGAAGAAAAATCGTCTTTGGTTGAAAGTGCATTTCACCGACACAAAAATATAAAAATTCCAATTAATAAATTTTGTATTTATGCATTATCGGTAATTTTTATTTATCTGTAAAAAAATGAGGGTAAAAAAAGATACAACTTCTTATTTGAGTGTTATATTTGTAAATACTTATAACTAAAATTTGATATATGAAAAAATTGTTTGCTGAAGGAATCGGAACTATGTTTCTGGTACTCCTTGCCTGCGGAAGCGCGGTACTTGCCGGTCCTTCTATAGGAGGTCTTGGAATTGGCTTGTGTTTTGGCCTTGTTCTTGTATGCCTGTGTTA
This sequence comes from Bacteroidales bacterium M5, assembly GCA_001689535.1. Lineage (GTDB taxonomy): Bacteria > Bacteroidota > Bacteroidia > Bacteroidales > Muribaculaceae > Paramuribaculum. The sequence continues at coordinate 27,999 of LUJP01000065.1, read as the reverse complement.
TGCAATCGGAAATATTTCCGGCTGTCACGTCAACCCGGCAGTATCAATTGCCATGTTCCTTGCCGGACGTATGAGCGGCAAGGAATGCGTTCTCTACATCATAGCCCAGTTGGTTGGTGCTACAGTAGGTGCAGGCTTCCTCTATGCGCTGTTTAATATGGGCGCCGGATTTAACTATGGTGGTATAACAGCCGCAAGCAACAGCTATCTCGCCACCAATGTGATACAGCCCGGCGCAACTTCCGTTATGGCTCTTTTCACCGAAGTGTTGCTGACATTCTTTTTTGTTCTTGTGGTACTTGGCGCAACCGACGAAAAGAAAGGTTTCGGTAAGTTCGCCGGTCTTGCCATAGGCCTTGCTCTCGGCCTCGTAAACATCGTAGGTATTCCTGTTGACAATTGTTCGGTAAATCCCGCGCGAAGCTTCGGTCCTGCTGTTTTTGACCCCACGGCCTGGGGCGATTTCTGGATTATGGTAGTAGGCCCGATAATCGGCGCAGTTATTGCGGTCGTTTGCTGGGCTGCTGTGGCAAAAGCTCAGAAGTCAATAGAGTAATCGGCTCTTATAGAAAGATTAAGTAATCATTATGGGTTCTCGGCGGAGCCGTGAGTGTATCTCATGGCTAAGGCCGGGAACCCTTTTATTTTGCCGGAGAAGCGTTATCCTCAAGGATTTTTCATAATTTTAATGCCGAAATTCTTCAGAGAAGGAAAAAGCATTTGAAATTTATGAAGGAGAAAAACAGAATTGGATATAAAACGGCACTCAGGTGGATTCTTCCTGTGTGCGGTCTCTGTGCAATAGCGGTGTTGCTCTGGCAGTGTTGGGTAATAATCCATAACCCCGCTGATTCCGCTGGACTGAGGGGGCTGATTGACCCTCTGATTATGGTGGCGGCGTTTGGATTCATCTATCTTAAAGTGAAACAGGAAAAGAAGGAGGAGAAGAAATGACACCGATGTTCATACTTCTTGGAATGCTTTCAATCGGTTTCCTTTTGAGAAAAGTCAATCTTCCCAAATTCCCTTCGTGGGTACTGACGGCGATAGTTTCACTGCTTCTGTTCTTCTTCGGAGCGGCTGTAGGTTCAGATAGAACTGTGGAATCAGAGATAGGGCATTTAGGTGCAAAAGCACTTTTGCTCGGTTTGGCCGGAGCCATAGGCAGCGCTGTTGCGGCATACGGATTTCTTCAACTTCTTGACCGGTACAGAAAGCGAAAATGAAAGGGAGTCTGATAGCGATACTGATGTTTGCGGCGGGAATAGCGGCCGCTCATTTTCATATTCTTCCGGAGGATATTACTGTGAGAGCCCATGAGCTGGCACTCTATACGCTCTATGCTCTTCTGGCTCTCGTAGGGTTTGAGTTCGGTCACAACAATATGATGGGTACCCTACGGGGTGTCGATCCGCCGCTGTTTTTCCTGCCATTTTTCTCTATAGCGGGGACACTTGTGGCTACGGTGGCTCTGGGAATGCTTTTCGGTCAGTGGTCGGTCAAAGACTATCTTGCCGTGGGAAGCGGCATGGGATATTATTCCCTTTCATCACTTCTGATTCTTGATTTGAAAGGCCCTTCACTCGGAACCGGAGTTGCAACACAGCTTGCCATGCTTGCATTTCTTACAAATATGAGCCGTGAACTGGTGGCGCTGACGGGTGCACCTATGTTTCGGAAATATTTCGGGCGCCTTGGTCCGGTGGCAGCGGCAGGAGTCACCTCCGTGGATGTAACGTTGCCTGTGATAGTGAAAGTGTGTGGCTCGCAGACAATGGTGGTGGCGGTAGTCCATGGCATAGTTCTGGAATTTACCGTGCCGTTGCTTGTCACATTTTTCTGTAGCTTGTAAAAAAACTATTCACAGGAATACGGTGAAGAAATCCCCGCCACTTATTCTTTGAAGTGAATTGCCTCCATGAAGCGGTGCACAACTTCAGGTTTACCGGTATATTTACCTTTGTCTTCGCTCAATTTACAGGTGTCGTTATAGAAAGTCCAGCTTTCGGTGATTTTTACGGCAAAGAGTTTAATCACAATATTACGCGGGACGATTCCCGGAAAATCATTGGTAAAGTGGGTCCCGATGCCGAATGACGGCATGACGAGACGTGAGGCAACCCGATTGATTTCTATTGCCTCATCTGTATTCAGGCCATTGCTGAATACCACCTGTTTGGATAGCGGATCAATGCCGAGGCTTCTATATTTTGCCACAATCTTTTCAAGCTGATCGATATTGTCGCCACTGTCCACTCTAAGTCCTTTGAACATATTGGCATAGTCTTCCGAAAAGTTAAGGCTGAATATTTCCCATCCGTAAGTATCATAGAGATAGGTACCGAGAGCTCCACGGAAAGTCCGGGCCCATACTTTCATGGCAATATTGTTTGACATCTGGGGGCCGTACATACCGGCTATGGCGCATATAAACTCGTGTGCCATCGTTCCGATAGGAGTAAGGTCGTACTTCATGGCAAGATAAACATTGCTGGTGCCAACGAAACGGCCAGTCCCGGCTACGTCGGCATTGGCTTTAGAAAGCATTTTCACCAGCGTTTCATGAGCTTGGAACGACGCACGGCGTCGGGTTCCGAAATCGCTGAACATGCATCCGGCCTCAATCAGCCGTTTCCCTTTTTCATATGACCTCTGTGCAAAATCGTCGAGATTCATCTGACTGCTCAGGCCGGTCATCTCATAATATAGCTCTGAGACGATGGCGAGCACTTTCACTTCGAGAAGAATAGTATCGCTCCAGCTGCCTTCAAGTTCAATTTCAAGATGTCCTTCTGCATCCTGTTTAACGGTAACCCATCGGCTATCATAGCGGAAGCCACGGAGGAATGTATAGAACCAGAACGGAATATAATTGCATCTCCGCTTCATGAAATCAATCTCTTCCTCGGTTATTACCACGTTTTCGAGCATTTTTATCTGCCGTCTGAGTTCATCAGCAAAACCTTTGGGATAAACAGTATTGTCTCGGTCTTTGAACCGATATTTTACCTGCGCTCTCGGATAATTCTCGATTACGGCGCAGCACATAGTGAACTTGTAAAGGTCGTCGTCGGTAAAATGTGTGATAATCTGTCTCATGTCTTAATAGTTAATCGTGGTTGAATCCGTATTGGGCTATAAGTTGTTCAAGAGCTTTCCCTCCATCCAGAGAAGGGGAGAAGCGTCGGAATACGGTGAAGTCCAAATCGGGCAGAATCCGGCTTGCATCCACCAAAGTATTAAGCACGCATACATCGCCTGCCAGACCGCAGATATCTATTTTCCCTATGTCATATTTGCGTGTGACCGTTAGGATAAATTCCGCTGCCTGAGGATTCTGAAAAATCGAATATTGATCCTGATTCTTTTCGCATCCCTTATGAAGAATGAAAGTTTCACCAGCGGTGGAATATGCGGCTTCAAACACTGAAGGCCATACGGCTGCCCCAATGGTATCGTGAACGCAATGTCGCGGCCATTCACCTCCATTGTCTTTGAAGGAGCAATGATTGTAAGGATGGCGGTCGGCCGTGATTATTTTCAATGTATATCTTTCGTCGGATAACAGAATATAGTCGGCGAGGCGGTCCATTGCCGGTAATGCTTCGGGAACAGGCAAGGAGCCATTTATGAAGTCGACCTGAGGGTCGACTATGAGAATCATTCTTTCCATAGTGGATGTCGAGAGTTTAATTTTTAACAAATCTCGGTATTCGATTGTTGAGAAAAATCAAGCCAACGTGAACAAAGAACTATACAGTGATGTTATATAGCCAAAGAGAAGGCATTTTGCTGACGTTATTAAAAAGTCACACCATCTTATCAGATTACCTTCTCAGCCCCCGGTCCTTTCGGATCGTGGGCTCTTTTTTATGTAGGGGATACGAAAAATGACTCTTTCAGATACAGTCCTTATTGCGGTGACCACTATCAGAGGCACCGCCACTCCGACAATCGAATATAGCACCCAGAACGCATCGGAGTGATTATTGAAATGTATAACCATGTGACATCCAATCTGAGCCGTCTCCAGATCGTACCACCATATTTTAAGCAGGCTTACCAATTTGAAGCTTATTATGTGGAATACGAATACATAAAGTGTATTGTCGCCTATGAATACAAGAAGTCTTCGTAATATACCCTCTCTTGCATCGATAAGTGACGACAAATAGTGCACGGCAAGGAATCCGATGGTGCCGGTGAGGGGGAGTGTGACGAGGTCGGCAAGTTTCCCGGAATTGTTCATTCCCGAGAAATGGAGTTTTGCCGACACGAGAAGAATGGCGAAATACATAAGAAAAAGAGCCCAATGCCTGCGGATTGCAGGAAGATAGTGGCTAAAAAGCGCACCCACTCCAAAGAAAAAGATGCCCCACGTCTCTCTCCAGCCACCTCCGGCAAGGACATTTATCTTTACTCCAGAAAGTATATGGAATGCCGTAAAGCCAAGAGACAGCATGCAGACGGCAAGTATCCCACCCGTCGGAGAAAACCTGCCAGTGGAATCGATAGCTTTATAGAAAAGGAGAAAGAGAATGCTTGCCACGAAAAGCCCGCGGAAAAACCAGAATGCTCCGGCCATAAACTCATCATAACCTGACATCCCGGTGATAATCAGAATGGCTCTTTGCAACGCATTGTGAATAGTGTAGGGATGTGTTACGCCACCCGTCCAGTTGCCATATTGCTCATTGAGGATACCCAAATGGAACCATACATTATGGAGCAATAGAAAAATCATACTCCATTTCACAAATGGGAAATACAGTCCCTTTATTCTTTTTGAAATGAATGTCCAGGGATCTGAAAGATATTTCCGGTTGAAAAAATAGCCGGCCGCTATGAAAAAAAGCGGCATGTGGAAAGTGTAGATGAAGTTGGTGAGCAATTCCGGGGCTTCGGCGTGGCCAATCACCATCAGTATGATGGCAATGCCCTTGGTGATAGAAATTACAGAATCGCGCTTCATGGGCTGACTGGCGGCAGGAGATTATTCGTCGGGAACGAGTTGCGAAAGGCGTCGTTCAAGTTCGGTGGACGTCAGTTTGGTATAGAGTTTGCCTTTATAGGCTACTGAGATGTTTCCCGTTTCTTCTGAAACCACTATTGCAAAAGCATCGGTGGCCTGCGCTATGCCCAATGCCGATCTGTGACGGAGGCCGAGCGCTCTGGGCACGTTGCGGTCGTGACTTACCGGGAGGATACAACCGGCAGATTTCAGACGATTATGGGCTATAATAAGAGCTCCATCATGGAGCGGAGAGTTTTTGAAGAAAATATTTTCGATAAGACGGCTGTTGATCAATGCGTCGATTATATCGCCTGAACGTTCATAGGATTCAAGGGGTACGGTCTGCTCGATTACAATGAGTGCGCCGGTCTTTGACTTCGCCATATTCATGCATGCATACACGATAGGGAGAATCTGACGTCGGGCATTGGCCTGTCGCTCTTCCGGACTGGTATGGTGGAAAAGATTTGATATGAACCGCCATCGTTTATGGTCGCCGAGGCCTACAAGAAACCGTTTGATCTGGTCCTGGAAAAGAATCACAAGGATAATCAGACCTATGCTCATGAATTTGTCGAGCACAGTGCCGATCAGCTTCATTTCCAGAATTTGCGATGCTATAATCCAGACAATGAAGAATGTGAGGATACCAAAAAATATATTGATGGTTCCGGAATCCTTCATTATCTTGTAGATATAGAAAAGGAGCAAAGCCGCGAGCGCTATGTCGAATGCATCGAGAATAGAAAAGGTATCCATTGTATGAAGGAGAAGATTGGCTTATGAGTACTGTTTCGTGACGAGGCCGGTAAGAACGAGGGCTTCCCGGGCTTCCGTTACATCATGCACACGAAGAATTGAGGCACCTTTGGAGAGGGCTATGACGTTCATTACCGTTGTGGCATTCAGTGCCTCGTCAGGTTTTATTCCGAGTGGACGGGTGAGCATTGACTTACGCGAAATACCTACGAGCAACGGATGCCCGAGGAGATCCTCAATGGTCTCAAGATTGCGCATCAATTCGTAGTTTTGCTCAACGGTTTTGGCAAATCCGAAGCCCGGGTCAACTATAATATCTGAGACACCGAGCTTTTCGAGGTGGCTAAGAATTATTGAGATCTCTTTAATGACATCGGCGGTTACGTCGTGATAATCCGTAAGGGTCGGCATTGTGGCGGGGGTGCCGCGCATGTGCATGAGAATATAGGGGCATTTCAGCGACGCGACTGTTTCGAGCATAGCGGCATCGAGCGAGCCTCCTGAGATATCATTCACGATATCGGCGCCCAGAGAAGATACTGCGGTCCGGGCGACGTTGGCACGGAATGTATCGACGGAAATCGGGATATCCTGGCTTACCGACCGTACCGCCTCTAATGCTGTTTCAAGACGTCTGAGCTCTTCTGTTTCCGAGACATCAGCTGCGCCCGGACGGGATGAATATGCTCCTATGTCAATCATATCGGCGCCTTGGTTGATCATGGAGCGGGTGCGCTCTATGATGGATTCGCGGCTGAGTGTGCGCGAACCCGGGAAGAAGGAATCGGGAGTAGCGTTGACAATACCCATGATCTGAGGGCGTTCGATCAATCGGATACTTCCTTTTATGTTAAGTGTGAACGGCAGAAAAGCCATAATAATCAGATGCTCTAAATTCGAGGCTAATTTACAGCATTTTTATATGATATGCAAAATTGCTTAAAGCGCCATGAGCCTTTTTCACAGGATATCAATGCTGTTGAGCATTACCAGGAAAATAGCCGGCGGGGCAATCCATTTCAGGCAGAAGGTGATATATGGCATTGCTCTGTCAGCTACGGATCCATTGTTGGAAAGCTGCTTTCTGATAATTTTTTTATCGAGTTTCCAACCTACGAAAAATGCAAGAAACATTCCACACGCAGGCATGAAGATATTTGATGCCACATAATCCAGCAGGTCGAAAAAAGTTTTGCCAAATAAAGTGGTGTCCTTTAGCGGCCCGAAACTGAGCGCACACACTGTGCCCAGAATCATAGCCACTACCAGAACTGTAAGATTTGCTCCTCGTCGCGATAATTTGAGTTCCTCTATCAGAAATGTTATTTGAATCTCGCTCATGGATATGGTGGAGGAGATGGAGGCAAGAAAGAGGAGGAAGAAGAAAATAGAAGCCCATATCATACCTCCGTTTATCGAACGGAATACCTGAGGCAGTACCTCATATACCAAGGCCGGTCCCTGTGCAGGCTGCATTCCGAAAGAGAATACCGCAGGGAAAATCATTACGCCTGCAAGTATGGCTACAAGGGTGTCGAGAACCGAGGTGGTGAAAGCGGTTTTGGCCAGCCTGGTGTCAGCTGAAAAATAGGACGCGTAGGTAAGCATGGTTCCCACGCCGATACTCAGAGAGAAGAATGACTGACCGAGGGCACTGAGCACAACATCGGGAGTGAGCTTGGAGAAGTCGGGGAGAAAGAGGAACTTTAGTCCCTCTGAAGCCCCGGGCATAAAAAGCGAATTGACGCAAAGTACTATAAGCAATACGAACATAAGAGGCATGAGAATATTGTTGAGCTTCTCGATGCCTTTTTGAACCCCGCGGCTCAGGATAATGTAATTGAGCAGGAGGAATACGAAAGTCCAGAATACCGGACGCCATCCGCCTCCTATGGCAGTTGCGAAAGTCTGGGAAAGATTCCCTGCATTCGAAAACAGTTCGCCGCTTATGGAAAGCCATATATACTCTACGGTCCAACCGGCAACCACACTGTAGAATCCGAGAATCATGACTGAACTCAGTATGCCGATAAGTGCCAGAACAGACCATCCGGGTCGGCCGGGAGCGAGAGTTCTGAACGATCGGAATTCATTGCTTCTCGTCTGCCGTCCCATAATGAATTCAGCGCATATAACGGGGAATCCTATCAGAAATATAAATGCAATATAGCAAAGCATGAAGGCTCCGCCTCCGTGACTTCCGGCCTCATATGGGAACCGCCATATATTTCCAAGGCCAACGGCAGATCCGACAGCAGCCGCTACCGCGCCTATACGTGTTGTGAATACAGCTCTTGTATTTTTATTATCCATGTCAAATTCTTACAAAAATAAATTCAGTTGTCGACGGTCTCGCCATAGAAATCTCTCTGCCGATACTCGCGCTCGCTCTTGTTCTTTGTGGTTTTGGACCTGCGACGTTTCTTTTTGACATTGCCGGAGTCGGGACTCTGACGGGATTTTATCTCATGTATTCTGATGGATGATTCGGGATATGTCATGGCGGCGCTCTTGTCGTTTCGGGACCTGATTCCCGAAACAAAAGCCGCAATTATAAGCAGGCCGATTATGGACAGAAGTATTATGAGGCCTCTACGTTCCGAACCGGTGGATTCCATTGATCAGAGTGAGATAAAATAATTCACGAGAACCATGGATATGAGCACCGGAGCAATGAAACGAATGGCAAAAAGATAGGGCACAAAAAGTCGTGAACGGATTGTGCCGTTGTTGTTCAGCTGATTCTTCAGTAATGATTTGGGTGCTATCCATCCCACGTATATACATAGAAGGATTGAAACCACAGGCAGGAATATGTTTGTGGCCACAGCATCAAGAAAATCGAACAGTGGCATTCCGGCAATTATAAAAGTAGAGTCGGAGTTAAGTGAAAGAGAGCACAGGCTGCTGAACACAAGGAGGGGAAGCAGGACGATGAGGCACGCATATCTGCGTCGCAGGCCGATTCTGTCGCGAACAAACGCAACCGATACCTCGGCGATGGAAATGGTGGAGGTGAGAGCGGCCACAGTGAGAAGAGTGAAAAACATTACCGACCAGAACGCTGAGAATTGCATGCGGGCGAATACCTCTGGCAACGTTACAAAAACCAGTGTGGCTCCTTTAAGGCTTTCTCCAGCCAGACCGAAAGAGGTCACCGCGGGGAAAATGATAAGGCCCATCATCACGGCCACCATCATGTCAAGGAGCGATACAGTCACGGATGTTCGTATGAGTTTTGCATCGCGGGGAAAGTATGAGGCGTAAGTGATGAGTATGCCCATGCCGAGGCTCAGAGAGAAAAATGCCTGTCCAAGCGCACTCAAAACGGTTGTGGTCGAGATGGAAGAAAAATCGGGTTTAAGAAAGAATTCAAGGCCTTTTGAGGCATCAGACAGATTGAGGCTGACTACAAGCAATGCGATGAGTATCACCACCAGCATTGGCATAAGTATATTGGAGAGACGTTCAATTCCTTTGGTGACACCGGCCAGAAGCACGCCGAGATTAAGGAATATAACAATGAGGGTGAAGATAATGGGACGCATCGGAGAGGCGGTGGCTTCCGTCATTGCTGCCGCAAAGTAATCAGACAGGCGGACTCCGGAGGGTATATCGTAAAGGGAGCCGTTGAGTGAATTCCAGAGATATTCAAGCGCCCAACCGGCCACGACCATATAGAAGCAGAGGATAAGATAGCTCGCCAATACCGCGAGTCCGCCGACAAACCACCATGGCTTTTTGGCACCGAGATTCTTGAACGAAGTGACTGCATCGCTCCCTCCGGCTCTGCCGAGCGAGAACTCGGCAATCATCACCGGTATGCCCAGAATTATAACACAAGCTATGTAAATCAATAGAAACGCCGCTCCTCCACCTTGCTGCACTTCGGCCGGGAAACGCCATACGTTTCCGAGGCCTACTGCGGAACCTACTGTAGCGGCAATCATCCCGGCCTTTGATGCAAAAACATTCTTCTTTGCCATATTTCTTACCTTGAGTATTACTATGTGTACCTATTATCTCCTCCAAGCTATCCATAAAATTTGTTTAGAGGATAAATTATAATTACAAAGGTAGTTAAAAACATGAAAAAGTAGAACATTTTGAGGTAAATTTGCAAATAAAAGTCACATAATGATATCTCACACCAACCTTCTCATGGACAGATTGCCAAAATATCTGGCTTCGGCAATCGTTCTGATCGTTATTCTTTACGCGGTGCTTACACCCAATCCTCCGAGCGTCCAGATGTTCTCCATACCACATATGGATAAAATTATTCATTTTCTGATGTTTGGAGGCCTGTCGGCGACTATACTATGGGATTATGGTAGGATCACAGGGGAATATGGCGTTCGCCAATGGCTGATTGTAAGCTTATGTTGTGGAGCCTTCGGCTTTCTTACCGAATGGTTCCAGGCGTTGGAGAATGCAGGTCGCAGCGCCGACTGGAAGGACGGTTTAGCCGATCTTTCGGGCGCACTACTTGTCCCGCTGGCTTTTAGTTCGGTAATTATCAGTCACACAAAACATCGCCGGTTGAGACTGAGGGATTTGAAAAAGACTCCCGGGGAAAAGGACCGGGAGCTTTATGAAGGATCATTCCCTGAGGATGAGCGCCGCGAATGGTCTGATTTAAGAGAAGTTAGTTGTGTCAGAAGAGACTATTTTAGAATCACCCATGTTATGCATCACGGTGTGTTCATGGGCATAATATACTGGTGGAATTTTCCCGAATTTGCCTATGTGGAGCATTTCGCGGTGGATTCCCGCGCCAGAAACTGTGGGCTTGGCGGTAGGGCTCTCGATATGTTCACGTCGCGCCTCGCCGGAAAAGGTGTGGTGCTTGAGGTCGAACCGGAGTCGGATGGAGAGATGGCCGGCAGACGTATTGGGTTTTATCAGCGCCATGGTTTTGAGCTTGTAAAGGATTTCAAATATCTTCAGCCTCCTTATTCTGCAGGCAAAAACGAACTTGAATTGTGTCTTATGACAAAAGGGGAGTGCCCGCGTGCGGAAATTCTTGCCAGGACGTTAAGAAAAGAAGTGTATGGCGTGGATTAACATTAATTAACTTTATGAGGCTGAATAATTTCTTCTAAAATGAAAAAAAATGCGCCATTATGCATAATTGCATTTTTATACACGATAAATTAATTAACTTCGCGGCGTAAAATTAACAAAGAATAAACAAAATATCCGTAGAATGGATTCGTCAAACATTGAAGTGAAATATGGTGATGAAAGCCATGTGAAATATTCAGAGCAAATTTGCCAATTGATTTATGAGTCGGCTCTTCAGCGCGGCACAGGTATAGCCCGTCGCTCCCCGGAGTATATAGGATCGAAACTGAAATCCGGGAAGGCTGTCGTGGCGCTTGACGGTGAACGTCTGATTGGATTCAGCTATATCGAGAGCTGGGGGCATGGCGATTATGTGGCCACATCCGGATTGATAGTTGATCCTGAATACCGTCACATGGGTCTTGCAGCAAAAATCAAGGACAAGACATTCCAGCTTGCACGCGAACGTTTCCCTTATGCCAAGATATTCAGTATCACAACGTCGCTTCCGGTGATGAAGCTTAATTCGAGGATGGGTTACAAGCCGGTAACTTTCTCGGAACTTACCGACGACGAGGAATTCTGGCGGGGATGCCAAGGCTGCAAGAACTATGATATATTGCAGCGCAACAACAGGAGAATGTGTCTGTGTACGGGTATGCTTTACGACCCTCAGCAACCGGCTCCCGGTAATACCGCAGCAACACCTTATTTAATGAAACTCGGCAATATATTCCGCTCGTTGTTTCATGCAAAATAATCAGAATATAATAACAGTATAAAATACAAATACGCAAATGGCTGAAAAGAAAAAAGTAGTGCTCGCCTTCAGTGGAGGCCTTGACACATCTTTCTGTGTGAAATATCTCTCAGAAGAACTCGGTTACGAAGTGCATACCGCCATAGCCAATACCGGCGGTTTCAGTGAAGAAGAACTTAAGGAAATAGAACGTCGTGCCATGAAACTTGGCGCTGCCAGTCATGCTACCCTCGATATTACCAGTGAATATTACGGCAAGAGCATAAGATATATGATCGCAGGCAATGTGCTCAGAAACGGTACGTATCCCATTTCTGTTAGTTCCGAGCGCATTTTCCAGGCTATAGCAACAGCCAAATATGCAAACGAAATAGGAGCTCACGCCATAGCTCATGGTTCAACCGGTGCTGGTAATGATCAGGTACGATTCGACCTTACATTTCAGATTCTTGCTCCGGATGTTGAGATTATTACTCCCACGCGTGATCTCACCCTTACCCGCGAGTATGAAATCAACTACCTCAAGGAACACGGTTACGAAGCTGATTTCAAAAAAATGGAGTATTCCATCAACAAAGGTCTCTGGGGTACAAGTATTGGAGGAAAAGAAACGCTTCACTCTGAGCAGACTCTTCCTGAAGAAGCTTATCCTTCACAGCTTGTGTGCAAGAAACCGGAGCTTCTAAAACTTACATTCACTGAAGGTGAGCTTACAGCGGTCAACGATCAGGAAATCACCGATCCGGTTGAGGCTATACGCAAAGTAGAGGCTATAGCGTCGCGTTTTGCCATAGGCCGCGACATGCACATAGGCGATACCATAATCGGAATCAAGGGACGTGTGGGATTTGAAGCCGCCGCTCCGGTTGTTATAATAGCCGCTCACAAGATGCTCGAAAAGCATGTGCTAACCAAATGGCAGCTTTACTGGAAAGACCAGATCGGTACGTGGTACGGCATGTTCCTCCACGAGGCCCAGTATCTCGATCCGGTGATGCGCGATATGGAAGCATTCCTTGAGAGTAGCCAGAAGAATGTCAACGGTACCGTGACTGTAGAGCTCCATCCTTATGGATATACCTTGGTGGGAGTGGAATCTGATTTCGATCTCATGAAGAATGATTTCGGAGAATATGGCGAAGTGAATCGCGCATGGACCGCCGACGATGTAAAAGGCTTTACCAAAATCATGGCAAACCCCATGAAGATTTTCTATAATGTAAAGAAACGCGCTGAGTCTAAGAAATGATAAAAGTCGGAATAATAGGTGGCGCAGGCTATACTGCGGGTGAACTGATAAGATTGCTGCTCAATCATCCTGAAGCTGAAATTAAATTCGTTCACTCGTCGAGCAACGCAGGACATCCGGTTACGGATGTTCACGGTGGACTGGCAGGGGAGACCGATCTCGTGTTTTCCGACAGTTTCGATCTTGAAGCCATAGATGTCCTGTTTTTATGTTCCGGCCATGGTAAGAGCACAGAGTTCTGGAGCGAAAACCCGCGTCCGGCTAATCTCAAAGTCATAGATCTTGCTCAGGATTTCCGGGATGAACATGACGGATACGTTTACGGCTTGCCGGAAATAAACCGCGAACGAATAAAAGCAACGGCTCTTCTCGCTAACCCCGGATGCTTTGCCACTGCTATTCAGCTTTCGCTTATTCCTTTGGCAGCGGCCGGAATTCTTAAAGAAGATGTGAACGTTACGGGCATAACCGGTTCAACGGGCGCAGGTGTAAAACCTGGAGCTACCACCCATTTCAGCTGGCGTAACGATAACCTGTCGGTCTACAAGCCTTTTAACCATCAGCATCTTCTTGAGATCAACCGCACGTTAAAGGGTCTGGTTTCGCAATGGAGCGGGAAAATCAGATTTGTACCCGTAAGAGGTGATTTTCCCCGAGGTATTTTCGTTATGGCAACGACTAAAGTAGATAAGCCTATTGAGGAGATTGCAGCTCTATACAAAGAATACTATAGAGGAGCTCCTTTCACGGTGGTAATAGATAAGCCTGTGGACCTGAAACAGGCCGTCAACACCAACAAGGCTGTCATTTCACTTTCTATGAGCGAGGACGGAATACTTTTGGTTACAACAGCTATAGACAATCTTCTCAAAGGAGCCTCCGGACAGGCGGTGGAGAATATGAACCTGATGTTCGGTCTGGATGAAACCGCCGGACTCCGTCTTAAACCCTCAGCATTTTGATATGAAACTCTTTGACGTTTATTCACTATATGATATAGAACCCGTGAGGGGTGAAGGTAATTGGGTGTACACTTCCGATGACACACCTTACCTTGACCTTTACGGTGGTCATGCGGTGATTTCGATTGGCCATTCCCATCCCAAATATATCGCCGCTATAAATAAACAGCTTGCAAAACTGGGCTTTTACTCGAATTCGGTAGAAAATTCTCTCCAGCAGGAACTTGCCGATAAGCTCGGGAAAGCATGCGGTTACGATGATTACCAGCTCTTCCTGTGCAACAGTGGTGCTGAGGCCAATGAGAATGCAATGAAACTTGCCTCCTTCATCACCGGTAAACCCAAGATTCTTGCTTTCGACAAGTCATTCCACGGACGAACTTCCGGAGCGGTAGCCGCTACGGACAATGCCAAGATACAGGCTCCGTTCAACAAGACCGACAATGTGGTGTTCGCTGAGCTTGGAAACATCCAGCAGGTGAAGAAACTGTTGTCCAACGGCGATATAGCCGGTGTGATAATAGAAGGTATCCAGGGCGTTGCTGGTATCCGTATGCCTCAGGACTCGTTCTTCAAGGAGCTTGAGGCTGCCGTACATGAGGCTGGTGCTCTGCTTATACTCGATGAGGTGCAGAGCGGCTATGGCCGAACCGGAAAGTTCTTCGCTCACCAGTGGACAGTTATAAAACCTGATATTATAACGTGTGCCAAGGGAATTGCCAACGGTTTTCCGGTGGGAGCAGTTCTCATAAACGGTGATATCAAGCCCGTAAAAGGAATGCTTGGTACCACCTTCGGTGGAAATCATCTGGCATGTGCCGCTGCTATTGCTGTGCTCGACGTGATAAATGAGGAAAATCTCATAGAAAACGCTGCTTCCATCGGCGAATATTTGATAAACGAGCTTAAAAAAATTCCGCAGATCAAGGATGTCAGAGGCCGTGGTCTTATGATCGGATTTGACATTGACGGATCAGCTCCCGAATTCAGAAAGAAACTTCTGAAGGAGAAGCATATTTTTACTGGAGGTGCGGGAGAGCATACGGTGAGAATACTTCCGGCTCTATCTCTCTCTAAAGTTAAAGCAGCATTGTTTATTCAGGAGCTCAAGGAATTGTTGGCAGACTCTTAAATGAATCAGAAAATGAAGAAATTTACATGTGCAGCCGATATCGGACCTCTGGATAAGGCCGTGGCTGAAGCATTACAGATAAAAAGCGATAAATTCGCTTATTCACATCTCGGAAAAAACAAAACTCTGATGATGATTTTCTTTAATTCAAGTCTGCGCACCCGACTGAGCACACAGAAGGCCGCCATGAATCTCGGCATGAATGTGATTGTGCTCGACGTGAATCAGGGTGCATGGAAACTTGAAACGGAACGAGGTGTGATAATGGACGGGGACAAGGCTGAGCATCTGCTTGAGGCGATTCCTGTGATGGGTTGCTATTGCGATATGATCGGTGTGCGCTCGTTTGCATCTCTCACAGATAAGAAGAGCGACTATGAGGAAAAAGTGATAGAACAGTTTATCAAATATTCCGGAAAACCGGTTTTCAGTATGGAAGCTGCCACAAGGCATCCGCTCCAGTCGTTTGCTGATCTGATCACAATAGAAGAGTTCAAGACCAAGCCCCGTCCGAAAGTGGTTCTGACCTGGGCCCCTCATCCCAAGGCTCTTCCTCAGGCCGTTGCCAACTCATTCTGCGAATGGATGAATCTTACTGACTATGATTTTGTAGTAACCCATCCGCATGGATATGAGCTTGACCCGTCGTTTGTCGGCAATGCCAAAGTGGAGTATGATCAGGCCAAGGCTTTTGAAGGCGCAGATTTCATCTATGCAAAGAACTGGTCGGCATACATGGATCCCAACTATGGAAAAGTGCTTTCCACAGATAGGAACTGGACTGTAGACGCATCGAAAATGGCTTTGACTGACGACGCATTCTTTATGCACTGTCTGCCGGTTCGTCGCAATATGATTGTGACTGATGAGGTGATAGAATCAGAGCGCAGTATTGTCATACCCGAAGCTGCCAACCGTGAGATTTCAGCTCAGACGGTGCTGAAACGAATACTTGAGAGCTTATGATTAATGTCGTTAAAATAGGTGGCAATGTGGTCGATGACCCCATTGCTCTTAATAATTTCATAGTTGATTTCGCTAGTTTGCCCGGGAAAAAAATACTGGTGCATGGAGGCGGTAAAGAAGCCACAGCGCTGAGCAAGGCTCTGGGAATCGAAACGACTATGATTGACGGGCGCAGGGTGACTGATGCAAGGACACTCGATGTTGTGACAATGGTATATGCCGGTCTCATCAACAAGCGGATTGTCTCGCTCCTTCAAAAAAATTCCGTAGATGCAATTGGTCTATGCGGTGCTGATGCTCATGCACTCGTGTCAAGAAAACGGTCGCCTCTGCCGGTTGACTATGGGTTTGTCGGCGATGTGGATGGTACCGGTGTGAATGTCGGGCTGATATGGAAATTGCTTGAAGATGGTATTACTCCCGTATTCTGCGCCATAACCTTAGGTGATAACGGAGAGCTTCTGAATACAAATGCTGACAGTGTGGCGTCTGCGATTGCCATGGGTATGGCTGACAAGACACCTACATGTCTGACGTTCTGTTTTGAAAAAGCCGGCGTACTGATGGATCCTTCGGATGAAGCGAGCGTTATACCGCATATCACAAGAGAACAGTTTGATTCATTGCGAGAAGCCGGTGTAATAGCAAAAGGAATGGTGCCCAAACTCACGAATTCGTTCAACGCTTTAGACCACGGTGTCAAATCGGTTGTGATAAAAAGCTCGCTCAATCTGCGGAATGATATCGGAACCCTTATAGAGCGATGAATCCGGTCGATTTTCTAAAGGCCTTGATTGCCACACCCTCTGTTTCCGGCAGCGAAGGGGCTATAGCCGATTTGATAGCGTCTGCGCTTGAAAACGAGGGCGTGAAAACCAATCGGCTCTTTAACAATATCTGGGCGGTGCAGCCGCATTATGATCCAGCTAAACCGACTTTATTGCTGAATTCACATCACGATACCGTAAAACCATCTCCGGCATATACAAGGGATCCGTTTATACCTAAAGTGTCTTCAGACGGACGTCTGTATGGCCTTGGAAGCAATGATGCCGGCGCTTCATTGGTCTGTCTTGCCGCGACTTTCTGTCGGTTTTATAATACAATACTGCCTTTCAATCTTGTGCTCGCCCTTACGGCGATGGAGGAAAACATGGGTCCGGAAGGGAACCGCGCCATGCTTCCACATCTGTATTCCCTTGGCCTAAAGCCGGATATGGGATTAGTAGGTGAGCCTACCTCTATGCAGCCGGCCGTAGGGGAACGGGGACTTGTGGTGCTTGACGGTAAAGCTATCGGTGTCTCTGGTCATGCGGCGAGGGGAGAAGGTGTAAATGCCCTTTACCTCGCTATAGAGGATATTGAGCGTCTAAGGAACTATAAGTTTGATAAGCATAGTGAATTGCTTGGCCCCATTTCGCTGACTGTAACGCAAATCGAAGCCGGAACGCAGCATAATGTGGTGCCGGCTGAATGCCGTTTTGTAGTGGATGTAAGGACGACGGATGCTTACACCAACGAACAGACGGTTGAGATTCTCCAGTCGGTGTGTCGGTCGGAACTTAAGCCCCGCTCCACGAGAATACAGGCATCGGCAATAGATTCCAGCCATCCGATGGTGCGTGCAGCGGTCTTATCCGGCGGAGTGCCTTATGTTTCTCCAACGACTTCGGATATGGCACTGATGCATGGTTTCCCTACGTTGAAAATGGGCCCGGGAAAATCGGAGAGAAGTCATACGGCAGATGAATTCGTTCTGCTTTCTGAAATAGAGGAGGGAATTGAGGGCTATAGAAAGTTCATTGAAGAACTTGCAAAAATCTATTCCTGACTGAACAGACACTCTTTTAATGTTTATTATCATTTTGGGGTGGACAATATAAAAGTCAAAAACAGTAAATTTGTAGAAAAGCTTAATTATGCAACTTTGGAACAAGGGTTACGAGCCCGATAAAATGATAGAAGAGTTCACGGTGGGAAACGATCGTGAGCTTGACATGAAACTTGCCCGTTACGATGTGCAAGGTTCGCTTGCCCACATTAAAATGTTGAATTCCATTGGCCTTCTTTCTGATGAGGACTTGGCAAAACTTGTTCCTGCTCTTGAAGAGATCGGTCGTGAAATAGAAGCCGGTCAATTCAAGATTGAGCCGGGAGTGGAGGACGTTCATTCTCAGGTGGAGTTTCTACTTACCTCACGTCTGGGCGATACCGGAAAGAAGATTCATTCAGGACGGTCGCGTAATGATCAGGTGCTCGTGGATCTCAAGCTTATGATGCGCGACGAGCTTAAACATATAGCGGCATCAATGCTTACACTTTTCGCAAAGCTTCAATCTCTTTCAGAAAAGTATAAGGATGTGCTGATGCCTGGTTACACCCATCTCCAGATAGCCATGCCATCGTCGTTCGGACTATGGTTTGGTGCATATGCCGAATCTCTGGTAGATGATATGGAGATGCTTCGTGCCGCTTACCGTATTGCCGATCAGAATCCTCTCGGTTCTGCCGCGGGATATGGCTCATCTTTCCCTCTAGACCGTGAGATGACCACACAGCTTCTTGATTTCCACACTCTCCATTACAACGTTGTCGCCGCGCAGATGAGTCGTGGTAAGACGGAACGTGCCGCCGCCATGGCCATAGCTTCCATAGCATCGACTCTCGGACACTTTGCCATGGATGTATGCATGTATATGTGCGGAAACTTCCGCTTTGTATCTTTCCCCGACGAATTTACGACAGGTTCGAGCATTATGCCTCACAAGAAGAATCCGGATGTATTCGAGATTATGCGTGGAAAATGTAACCGTCTGCAAGCGGTTCCTAACGAGGTAGCGCTCCTTACGGCTAATCTTCCTCTGGGTTACAACCGGGATCTTCAGCTGTTGAAGGATATTCTTTTCCCGGCAACTGAAGAGATGGTGGGCTGTCTTGACATGTGTTCGATGATGCTCGACCATATAATTATAAACCAGGATATTCTTGAAGATCCGAAATATGATTATCTGTTCACTGTAGAGGATGTAAATCGTCTGGTGCTGGAGGGAATGCCTTTCCGTGATGCCTACAAGAAAGTGGGAATGGAAGTGCAGGAAGGAAAGTATAAACCACACCGTACGGTCAATCATACCCATGAAGGAAGCATAGGCAATCTCTGCACCGAACAGATACGAAAGAAAATGCAGGAAGTGTCTTCCGAAATCACCGGTAAGGACTGAACTGCAGATCCTATATTTTCACTTAGCCGAAATTCAACTATTTACTAATACCATTAACAAAACTAATTATGGAAACTAATCTATTTTGGATGGTTCCTGCAGCTTCGCTCATAGCCTTGTTCATGGCATGGTATTTCTACCGTGGCATGATGAAGGAAAGCGAGGGTACGGACCAAATGAAGAAGATTGCCGGATATGTGCGCAAAGGCGCCATGTCCTATCTCAAACAGCAGTACAGGATAGTAGGAATCGTGTTTCTTGTTCTTGTTGTTCTATTCTCAATCATGGCCTACGGTTTCAATCTCCAGAATCCATGGGTGCCCGTAGCATTCCTTACCGGAGGTTTCTTTTCCGGTCTGGCCGGTTTTCTCGGAATGAAAACCGCTACTTATGCCTCGGCACGTACAGCCAATGCTGCCAGAAATTCGCTGAATGCCGGTCTTCGTGTAGCTTTCCGTAGCGGTGCCGTCATGGGTCTGGTGGTAGTAGGACTCGGCCTGCTGGATATCTCGTTCTGGTATATTCTTCTGCAATGGCTCGTAACAGGACTTTCCGGAACCGAGAAGCTCTGTATGATCACCACCACCATGCTTACTTTCGGAATGGGCGCGAGCACACAGGCGCTGTTTGCCAGGGTAGGAGGTGGAATCTATACCAAGGCTGCCGATGTGGGCGCTGACCTTGTGGGAAAAGTCGAGGCCGGCATTCCGGAGGACGATCCCCGCAACCCCGCCACAATCGCAGATAATGTTGGTGACAATGTGGGCGACGTAGCCGGAATGGGTGCTGACCTTTACGAAAGCTATTGCGGTTCGATTCTGGCCACTTCGGCTCTTGGCGCGGCTGCTTACCTGCTCAAGGGAGATGTCGACATGCAGATGCGGGCCGTGATTGCGCCTCAGCTGATTGCCGCAGTCGGTATTATCCTGTCGATACTCGGTATCTTCTGCGTACGCACAAAAGAGGACGCCACAATGAAAGACCTTCTTAATTCGCTTTCACTCGGAACCAATCTAAGCTCGGTGCTGATTGTCGGCGCAACATTCCTTATCCTCTGGCTTCTTGGTCTTGAGAACTGGGCTTTGATAAGCTGTTCGGTTGTAGTGGGCCTGGTGGTAGGCGTAGTGATTGGTCGTGCTACTGAATATTATACTTCACAAAGTTATAAACCTACAAAGAAGCTTGCCGAGAGCGGTACTACCGGCCCGGCCACGGTCATTATCTCGGGCGTAGGCCTCGGCATGATTTCCACCGCAATTCCCGTAATAGCAGTTGTGGTAGGTATCATTCTCAGCTATTGGTTTGCTTCGGGCTTCGATTTCACCAATGTGGCAATGGGACTTTATGGCATAGGTATAGCCGCCGTGGGTATGCTCTCAACCCTTGGAATTACCCTTGCAACCGATGCGTATGGCCCGATAGCCGACAATGCCGGAGGTAATGCGGAAATGAGCGGATTGGGAGAGGCCGTGCGTCATCGCACAGATGCTCTTGATTCTCTCGGAAACACTACTGCCGCTACGGGCAAAGGCTTTGCCATAGGATCCGCGGCTCTTACCGGGCTTGCTCTTCTTGCATCATATATAGAAGAAATAAGGATAGGTCTACAGCGTCTCGGAGAGACTACAATCCAGATCGGAACGAATGTCATTCCAGTGCATGAAGCCACATTCTCTGATTTCATGGCATTCTATGAGGTGAACCTGATGAGCCCGAAGGTGCTTTCCGGAATGTTCATAGGCGCCATGATGGCGTTCCTGTTCTGCGGACTTACCATGAATGCCGTAGGACGTGCTGCCGCCCACATGGTGGATGAGGTGCGCCGTCAGTTCAGAGAAATCAAAGGTATTCTTACCGGAGAGGCCGAACCGGATTATGCGCGTTGCGTGCAGATTTCAACCAAGGGTGCTCAGAAAGAAATGGTGTTTCCGTCATTGCTGGCCATTGTGGCTCCGATTATTACGGGCCTGGTATTCGGTGTGCCCGGTGTGATCGGTCTGCTAGTAGGCGGTCTCTCGGCCGGTTTTGTTCTGGCCGTATTCATGGCGAATGCCGGTGGCGCATGGGACAATGCCAAGAAATACGTCGAGGAAGGAAACTTCGGCGGAAAAGGCAGTGAGGTTCACAAGGCAACCGTTGTCGGTGATACTGTAGGAGATCCTTTCAAGGACACTTCCGGCCCGAGCCTTAATATTCTTATCAAACTTATGTCAATGGTGTCCATAGTCATGGCCGGCCTGACCGTGGCCTGGAGCCTCTTCTGAAATATCAGCTACATTAAATAAACCGGCGCCTTTCTAATGGATAAATCCTTGGAAAGGCGCCAGTTCTTTAAAATTAAATCCCAGAATGAAGATTATTCTTCAAGAGAATAAAGCAGCTCGATTTCCTGTTTCCAGATTTCCGGATCGGGAGTTTCGAGTATAAGGGGAATACTGTTAAGCCGGGGGTCGTTCATGATGAGCCGGAATGCTTCGAGTCCGAGTTTCCCTTTTCCGATAGATTCGTGGCGGTCGATACGCGAACCAAGCTCGCGTTTAGTATCGTTGATATGCATGGCGCTGAGATACTTCAGGCCGATAATTGCATCGAAGTCAGTCCATGTTTTTTCGTAACCATTCGGCGAAAGAAGGTCGTAACCGGCAGAATAGGCATGACAGGTGTCTATACAAACACCCACTCTTGATTTGTCCTCCACGCGGTCTATTATATGGGCTATCTGTTCAAAGCTATAGCCAAGATTCGACCCCTGACCGGCAGTGTTTTCAATCACTGCTTTTACGCCAGCTGTGATATCGAGCGCCCGATTGATTGACTCTGCAATGGTATCGAGACTTTCCTCGGCGGATATACGATTGAGGTGACTTCCGGGATGGAAGTTGAGCATGGAGAGTCCGAGCTGTTCGCATCGGCGAAGTTCATCAAGGAACGCCTTTCGTGATTTATCAAGCGCTTCGGGGTCGGGCGAGCCGAGATTTATAAGGAAGCTGTCGTGAGGCAGGATAACGTCGGACGAGTATCCGAATTCTTCGCAGCGTTCACGAAACAATTGTGCCTCTTTCTCAGTAATGGCTTTAGATTGCCAACGTGAAGGATTTCTGGTGAATAGTGCAAAAGCTTTGGCTCCGATTCCAGCAGCCTCTAGTGGCGCATTGCTCACACCGCCTGTGACGGAAACGTGGGCGCCTACATATTTAGTGTTTTTTTCCATAAGTGAAAGCAAAGTTATATAAAAGTTTAGTAATTTTGTGGAAGAACAACCCCTAAAATGCTACTACGTAAATGCTGATAATAGGAATTGCCGGAGGAACCGGTTCGGGAAAAACCACGGTGGTTAACCGGATAATACAGAGTCTTCCACCCGGAGAAGTGGCTATACTTCCGCAGGATGCCTATTACAAAGACTCCAGCCATATCCCTCCGTCTGAGCGCTGCAAAATCAACTTCGATGAGCCAGCAGCCATAGAGTGGTCATTGCTCACGCGCCATATCGAAGCCCTTAAAAACGGGGTGGCGATAGATATGCCTACCTACAGCTATCTCACCTGTACACGCCAGGCAGAGACCGTGAGAGTCGAGCCGCGGGAGGTAGTGATAGTGGAGGGTATTCTTGTGCTGAATGAGACTGAGCTTCGGGATATGATGGATGTAAAGGTGTTTGTCGACGCAGATGCTGATGAGAGGCTCATAAGGGTTATAGCCCGTGATTGTGTTGAGCGCGGGCGTAAGCCGATTGATGTGATAAACAGGTATCAGGAAGTGCTTAAACCCATGCACGCCATGTATATCGAACCGTCGAAGCGTTTTGCCGACCTTATTGTTCCCCAGGGGGGGAATAATGCCGTGGCCATAGGGCTGCTTACCGATTTTATCGAGGCAAGGCTCAGAAAGGCCCATCACAGCGGTTCTAACTGTAAATGCTGAAAGATATGACTGCCGAAGAAGAAAAGACAGCCCTTCAGGAGGGATTTAAGGAAGAGGTAAAGCACGGCACTTCCGACAAAATGGTGCTCCGTACTGAGAATCTTGTGAAGAAATATGGTAAACGAACAGTAGTAAACCATGTTTCAATAGATGTGACCCAAGGAGAGATTGTGGGACTTCTCGGACCTAACGGTGCGGGTAAGACCACCACCTTCTATATGACTACCGGCCTCATTACTCCTAATGAAGGGCAGATATATCTGAACGATCTTAATATTACAGGTTATCCGGTATATAAACGTGCCCAGAATGGAATCGGCTATCTTGCGCAGGAAGCATCCGTGTTCAGGAAGCTTTCCGTAGAGAACAATATCAGGGCTGTGCTTGAGATGACAAATACCACTCCTGAGTATCAGAAGGAGAAACTTGAGTCGCTGATTGCTGAATTCCGTTTGGAAAAGGTGAGAAAAAATCTTGGAGACCAATTGTCGGGCGGAGAGAGACGACGAACTGAGATAGCACGGTGTCTTGCCATCAATCCCAAGTTTATAATGCTTGATGAGCCTTTCGCTGGTGTGGACCCTATCGCTGTGGAAGATATTCAATATATAGTCTACAAGCTGAAAGAGAAAAATATAGGCATTCTGATAACTGACCATAATGCACCTGAGACGTTGTCGATTACCGACAGGGCTTATCTTCTGTTCGACGGTAAGATTCTTTTCCAGGGCACGAGTGAAATGCTTGCGGAGAATCCGGTGGTAAGGGAAAAATACCTTGGCCGGAATTTCGTGTTCAGACGCAAGCAGTTCAACTAATTGGCTGTTTTGAATGATGATCTGCCATAGCGAAATCCAATGGAAAAAGTATCGAAAGGGAACCGGAGATGGATTGCATTCTGTGAGAGCAAGGTATTGAATGCTCTCATTATGATTGTTACAACAAGTTGTCTTCTCATGGGCTGGAGTGGCAGGATTCTACTCCCGGCGATTTGCTGTATCATAGCTTTTTGTTTTTTCCTGGGTTATTCCATCTGGTATTGGCTGAAGAAGCCTGAGTGCATTCTCATAAACAAATGGCTGTCCAATATAAGTGCCGGATTTACTCTTTACTACATATTAATCATTTCAGTGAAAGCACCTAATCAATGGTGGTATGCCACGCCGATTTGTTTTGCGGTAGTCATTTTATGTTATAGTCTTATCTGGAATAAAGATGAGATGTATAATATAAATGAGTGGAAATAAGAATGATTCAACAACATTATGTATAAACGTGTAGAATTGAGCGCATATGCTCTGATTATCACCGCACTGATGATTGCCGTGATGAGTGGTGTGATAATATATTCCCTTAAACAGCCGGCCCATAATCTGGCATCATGGATTTTGGGTGCTATTGCTGTTTTGTTTTTTGCTTATTACGGCAAAGCATCAGATTGTTTCCTTGTCATTTTGAAAAATGGTAAGAAATATATGTTAGGCTGTCAGGAGGCTCCGGAAATGGTTGAAGCAGTAAAAAAGAATATCTGAATTGAGATGATACAGGTAGGACGATATAAATTCGGAGCGGCGGCTCTGTCGATGATTGTGGTTTTCATTGTACTGAGTGCCTGTGCTGTGTTTGCGGCTTTCCATCAGTCACGACCGGAATGGCCTATGCCGCTTGCGGATCGTATTCTTATAAATGAGGGATTGGCTTTGTTGGCTACCGGAGTGTATGGCATATTTGTTCATTTGGTACTTTCTTTCATTGAATGGAGTAAGAGGAAAAATAAATAAGTATGGATATACTTTCAGTGTTGTCGAAAAAGATTAACTTGCCGGATATCCGTGAGACGATAGCATTTATTTCCGAAAGAGAGGAAAGGCTTGAGACCGTCCTGCGAATGATTTATTCCGAAGACCGCACTGTAAGTGTCAATTCGCTGTGGGTGCTGACACATCTGCGTGAGTCGGAGCAAAGATGGTTAGAATCACATCGCGATGAACTGACAGAGATGTTGCTTTCTACAGAGGATGTTTCCAAGAAACGGATGTTGCTTCAACTTCTGAGGGATATGGATTATGATCAGAAAGATTTACGCACAGATCTTATGGATTATTGCCTGTCGAAAATCAATTCGGAGTGTGAACCGTATGCCGTAAGAGCCTTTAGCCTTCATCTGGCTTATAAAATGTGCCGTCTGTATCCTGAGCTTATCACTGAATTGGAGGAGCATTTGTCAATGCTCAGATTACAAACTTTGTCTCCAGGACTGGCAAGCGCTTTGCGACAGACAGAAAAGAAGATTAAGAGAATGAGGTCATGAATATTGAGGAAGTAAGAGAATATGGACTTTCTTTGCCGCATGCTACAGAGAGGTGTCCGTTCGGCCCTGATACGCTTACGCTCGAGATAGGCGGACGAATGTTTTGTCTGATGACTCTTGACGGCCGATGGGATTTTTATAATTTGAAAATTGAACCGGATTATTCTATTGAACTGCGAGACCGTTTCACTGGTATCCGTCCGGGGTTCCATCAGAATAAACGGCACTGGGTGTCGGTGGATTTTTATGGCGACGTTCCTGACTCCTTACAACGGGAATTGATATATCATTCCTACTGTCAGGCTGCATCCATGTTACCCAGGAAAATTCAGAAGGCATTAGGCTTTGACCATTAATAGTGCAAAAACGGCAATACATAGCAATTGACCTGAAATCATTTTATGCTTCAGTGGAGTGTGTCGAAAGGGGATTGGACCCTCTTGATACTTGCCTTGTTGTGGCTGACGCTTCGCGAACGGATAAAACAATATGTCTGGCTGTCTCGCCGGCATTGAAAACTTATGGAACCGGGGGAAGACCACGGTTGTTCGAGGTTATGCAGAAGGTGAGGGATGCCAACCGGAGCAGGGGTAGGAAGGGTAAGTCATACTCAAAGGCTGTTCTTGACTGTAATCCGGAGATTGCGGTGGATTATCTGATAGCTCCTCCGCGAATGGCCCATTATATAGCGTGCAGCGACCGTATATACGATATTTATCTTCGCTTCGTGGCCCCAGAGGATCTGCATATCTATTCCATCGATGAGGTGTTCATGGATGTTACAGAATATCTCCCGAAATATAAGATGTCGGCCCATGAACTGGCCATGACCATCATCCGGACGGTGCTCAAAGAAACGGGGATAACGGCAACGGCGGGAATCGGCACTAATATGTATCTCAGCAAAATAGCAATGGATATAGTTGCTAAAAAGATGCCGGCAGATAAGGATGGTGTAAGAATAGCCGAACTCGATGAAATGAGTTACAGGCGAGAGCTATGGGATCATACACCACTTACGGATTTTTGGCGTGTAGGGCGCGGTACAGTGGCTAAACTTGCCGATTACGGAGTGAACACGATGGGTGGCCTTGCGCGATGTTCGCTTACGCACAGGGATTTCCTTTATAAGTTGTTTGGCATTAATGCCGAGCTTCTCATAGACCATGCATGGGGATGGGAACCGGTAACCATTGCTCAGGTCCGGGAGTATAATCCTGAGACCAAGAGTATGTGTAGCGGTCAGGTGCTTCATTGTCCCTATACAACGGAGCAAGCTAAAAATGTGATTTTGGAGATGGCTGATGCCGTTTCTCTTGATCTTCTTGATAAAAAGCTTGTGACGGATCAGCTTATTCTTACTGTAGGATATGATGTAGAATCATTGAGGAATCCCGATATAAGAGCGAAGTATCGTGGTCGAATCACAACCGATTATTATGGTCGTGAGGTGCCTGCGCATTCTCACGGAACTATCAATCTTGACCGTCCGACTAGCTCAACTGATGTGCTGATAGAAAAAACAGCTGAACTCTACGACAGAATTATCAACCATGACCTGCTTGTAAGACGCCTCACGCTCACGATTAACCGCGTGATGAGAGATGAGGGAGGACGAGCAACACCCAGAGCCGTGCAGCTTGATCTTTTTTCGGATTACAATGAAATCAAGCACCGGCACGAACGCGAGGCTGCTGAAAAAGCAATAGAACGGAGGACGCAGGAAACAGTGCTGAAAATAAAGAAACTGTTTGGCAAAAATTCCATTCTGAAAGGACTGAACTATTCCGAGGGCGCAACCCAAATAAACCGCAACCGCCAGATTGGTGGCCACAGAGAATAAGCCGTTGGTAAATTAAGTGGAGCACTTACAACTGCTTTGAATGTCGCCATTTACGGTTCTAATTATGTTTGTAAGTTCCCGTAAGTGTCTTGCATGAATGATCAGCCACTTTTGTAAGTTTTTTCGTTCATTCTACGCGATTATTGAGCAGAATGAACGAACCGTCTAAGCGCAACTTAGGCGGTAAGCCCCTTTTTATCGGAGCGTTACCGCCTAAGTATCGGATTACGTTAAACTAATGCTTATTCTTCGATGGCAGCCTGCGCCGCAGCTACGCGAGCGATGGGCACGCGAAAGGGTGAGCAGCTTACGTAGTTCATGCCGAGTTTGGCGCAGAACTTAACTGAAGAGGGTTCGCCTCCGTGCTCGCCGCAGATACCTACTTTGAGTTC
>LUJP01000065.1:0-283 GCA_001689535.1 Bacteroidales bacterium M5 | reverse complement strand
GTCATCTGGGTAAGGTCGTTTGTACCGAATGAGAAGAAGTCGGCTACGGTAGCAATTTCGTTTGCTACGAGGGCAGCGCGGGGAACTTCAATCATGGTTCCAACTTTGTAGCTTACAGACTGACCTTTTTCCACAAATACCTTGGCGGCTGTTATGTTGATTACATCAGCCTGGTTCTGGATTTCTTTGAGCGAACCAACCAGAGGTATCATGATTTCGGGATGAACATCAATTCCGCGTTCCTTGCAGGCGATAGCGGCCTCGATGATGGCACGGGTCTGCA
>LUJP01000016.1 GCA_001689535.1 Bacteroidales bacterium M5 | reverse complement strand
TCTACCAGCTGAGCTAGCGAATCTCCTTTTTGGCTCTTAGGAAGTGTTTTTCCTTAAAAGCGATGCAAAGGTAGGGAACATTTTTTATATATGCAAATTTTTTTTGAAGTGATGTCGTTGTGTTTTCGTTAGGGAGGAAATAATGATGGGGAGATAGATCGTGGAAATGAGAAAGATAGGTCAGATTTACCAAGGTGTTGCAAGGGAATAAAAAAAGTTAGTAACTTTGCAAAAGAGGTCGTCGTTAGCTATGACGCATCAAACTACAACCATCCAAACAGGAGGGAGCCTACGGGTTAGGGGGTGTAACAATCAGTTTACCACTGACCAGTTTGTACTGACAGCCTCGTAATAAATCTTCCGCCATCAACCCATAATAATGACAAGAACCACAACCGTAATCAACCAACTCTGTAACGAATAATCCTTAACTACCAACCATACCCAACTACTTCGCAACGAATCAATCTGCAAAGGCTTCAGAACCCCAACGAATCAAATTCTCGCCATAAAATAGCGACGATTCTCGTGCGAGTCTGAAAAGCAATAAAGTAACCAATCAGAATTGTAAAAGTAAAAATGATAACGATGATTACCGGGGGCCAGAGGTCCGGAAAAAGTCTTTTTGCCGAGAAACTTGCTTTGTCAAAAAGCGACAGGCCCTGCTATCTGGCTACCGCGCGGGTTTTCGATGACGAGTTTCGTAAACGTGTGGATGTTCATAAGGAGCGGCGGGGCGACCGCTGGGTCAATTTAGAGGTAGCGTTGAAAGTTTCTGAGGCCGGAATAGGTGAAGGCGATGTGGTGCTTCTGGACTGCCTGACGCTTTTGGCTACGAATTGGTTCTTTGAATGCGGTGAGGATGTCAAAGTAACTGTTAATTTTGTGACTGCCGAGCTTGAAGCTCTCTTTTCACGCATGGCCGATTTCATAGTCGTCACAAATGAGATTGGACTCGGAGGCGTTTCGCCCAACGCGCTTCAGCGCCGTTTCGCCGACGTGCAGGGCGCCGTCAACCAATGGGTAGCCGAGCGCGCCTCGGAGGTCTATCTTGTGGTGAGCGGCATTCCGGTAAAGATTAAGTAATGATATATTAAAATACGAGATATGGAATTCAATATAAAGCCTGTAGACACTTCGATGCGCGAGAGCGTGATTGCCCGAATTGACAATCTCACAAAGCCCAAAGGCTCGCTTGGAATGCTTGAAGACCTTGCTCTTCAGATCTGCCTTGTTCAAAAGACGCTCCAGCCTGCACTTCATGAGCCTCACAATGTATTGTTCGCTGCCGACCATGGCATTATCGAGGAAGGCGTGACCGTATCGCCCAAGGAGGTAACCTGGCAGCAGCTCAGCCATTTTTCAAAGGGTGGTGCCGGAATAAATTTTCTCTGCGAGCAGCATGGATTCAAGCTTGTGCTGGTTGACGCCGGAGTTGACTACGACATCCCTCAGGACCACGGAATAATCGACAAGAAGATAGGGCGGGGCACCCGTAGTTTTCTTCATGGGCCGGCCATGACCGGCGAAGAGTTTGAGCGGTGCCTTGAAAGCGGAGCTGCAGTAGTTGACGGTATTCATGCCGATACCCGCTGCAACATAATCAGCTTTGGAGAGATGGGAAGCGGCAACACTTCTTCTTCGGCCGTTTGGATGAGCCTCTTTGCCGATATACCCATAGACGAATGTGTCGGAGCGGGTGCAGGCCTGAACAATGCCGGCATACGCCACAAGCGCGATGTTCTCCGCAGCGCCATCGACAATTATACCGGCGCTGACGATGTGCGCAGCAAGATGGCTTGGTTCGGAGGCTACGAGATGGTAATGGCCGTTGGAGCTATGCTTCGCGCTGCCGAACTCGGAATGCTTGTGATTGTCGATGGTTTCATTATGACGTCCTGCATTCTCGCTGCTTCACGGCTGTATCCTCAGGTGCTCGATTACGCCATATTCGGCCATCAGGGTGACGAGAACGGTCATCGTCGCATGCTCGAAGCCCTTCATGCCATGCCTTTGCTCAGGCTTAATCTTCGTCTCGGTGAAGGCAGCGGTGCCGTCTGTGCCTATCCCATTATTGAATCGGCTGTCAGGATGATCACGCGTATGGATCAGTTTGGCGATGCCAACGTAACAAGATATTTCTGATATGAACAGTATACTGGCCGCATTCATGTTTTTCACGCGGCTTCCGCTGTGGAGAGTGGTGAATCCGCCCAAAGAAGCTTATTCCAATGTGGTTGTTTACTGGCCCCTGGTAGGATGGCTCACCGGCGGTGCCGCAGCTCTGATAATGCTCGGGCTGTCGGCTGTGATGCCCTGGCTGCCTGCCATTGTAATAGGCTTGATATGCCGTCTGTTAATAACCGGTTCGCTTCACGAAGACGGCCTCGCTGACTTCTGCGACGCTTTTGGCTGCGGCGGTTCGCGCGAGCGCATGCTTGCGATAATGAAAGATTCCCACATCGGAACCTACGGTGTTATCGGCCTTATTCTCTATTACATTCTCACCGTGTCGCTTCTTGCGGAAATGACGCCGTGGGTGGGTGCCTGTGTATTCTTCGCAGCTGATTCGTTTGCCCGTTTCTGCGGGGCCCAGACTATTGGTTTCCTTCATTACACCCGTCCCGAGGGCCCGAAGAATGGCATTACCTATTCAGGAATGAATTCCTGTCAGCGAATCCTGTGTGTCATCTTCGGCATGGTGCCTCTTCTTATATCGTCTTATTTCATAGGCTATCGGTTGCTTTTTGCGTGCGTGCTGCCTGTTCTCGCTATCATATTCCTGCTGGCGCTGATGCGCAGGAAGCTTGGCGGTTACACTGGCGACTGCTGCGGGGCGGCATATCTTATCTGCGAGGTGATGTTCCTTGTAGGGGCCTCTGCAATCTATTTCCTTTATTGATATGAAACTGATTCTTGTGCGCCATACATCAGTGGCCGTGGAAAAAGGTGTCTGCTACGGGCGAACCGATGTGCCTCTTGCACCTTCGTTCCCCGACGAAGCGAGTGAGGTGAAGCGGAAGCTTTCAGCCTATGATATCAG
Source organism: Bacteroidales bacterium M5 (assembly GCA_001689535.1). Taxonomy (GTDB): domain Bacteria; phylum Bacteroidota; class Bacteroidia; order Bacteroidales; family Muribaculaceae; genus Paramuribaculum. The sequence continues at coordinate 25,424 of LUJP01000016.1, read as the reverse complement.
TGCGGCTTATTGCAGTCCGCTGTCAAGATGCCGGGCGTTGGCCGCTTATTGCGGTTACGGCGATGCCGTGACTGAGCCTCGTCTTCTGGAAATGGACTTCGGGGGTTGGGAAATGAAACGTTTCGACGAGATAACCGATAGCAGGCTCATGGAGTGGTACGAAGATTATATCGATGTCTGCCCCACGGGAGGCGAATCCTCCGCTACGCAACGCGACCGTTTCATTGATTTTGTAGCGTCGATTGACGATGGCTCCGACCGCACCGTGGTCCTTTTCACCCACGGCGGAATCCTCATCCACGCCATAGCATGCTCGCGCGGAATTCCTTATTGTGAGATGTTCGGCAATGTTCCTCCGTTCGGAGCTATAGTAGAGGTAGAATCCTCGCAATTGCTGCAAGGCCCACGGCCAGGAATTCAGCGCGTCGGTTGATTCTTGTGGCCTTCTCCATGTCGGCATAAGTCAGTTCGCGGTCATTGTCACCGATGTAGGGTTTATAGACGGTCTTCCCGAAATAATCGTGCGGGCCTCCGAATCTGCAGTTAAGCGCTCCGGCCAGTGCCGCCTCGGGCCAGCCGCTGTTCGGACTCGCATGGCATTTCCCGTAACGCAGCACGAAACTCCACACACACGGCCGTCCGCTTGCCACTGTCATCAAAAAGGCTGTGAGCCGCGCGGGGATATAGTTCGCCACGTCATCAATGTGTGCCGCCACGCATCCGAACTCCCGGTAGCGTTCGCTTCGGTAGCCTATCATGGAATCGAGTGTGTTCACCATCTTGTAGGCCATCATGCCTGGAAGCCCCAGGAGGGCGTACCAGAACAATGGCGCAATCACTCCGTCGCTCAGATTCTCCGCGAGGGTTTCGAGCGCGGCGGTGCGCACCTCCCGGTCAGAAAGCGACACCGTGTCGCGGCCCACGATTCTTGACACCTGCCGGCGTCCTGCTTCAAGCGAGATGTCGGCAGCCTTGAAAACCATTTTTACCTCTCGGATGAGAGTGGTTCCTGCCAGGCAGAAGAAAACACCTATAGTCTCTACCGCGATACGGGCTGTTGTAAACGGTGCAAGTTTATATAGTATCCAGTACGTGAGAAAAAACACTCCCAAAATCAACCCTACAGCCATCAGTCCACCCTTTAATTTCCGGTTTGTGCCGTGATTGAGCTTATGCTCAAACTCCGAAATCACTTTGCCGAAACCCACCACAGGGTGGGGGAGTTTCTGAGGATCGCCCAGCAGAAGGTCGAGAATCCAGCCCCCGATAAGGGGAAATAGTTTTATGATGTACTCCATTGTTTGATTCTGTTTATAATCAGGTCGTTTTCGGCGGGTGACTGCGCGGCGAGGCGGAAATGCACCTCGCCGAGACCCTCGAAGTTCGACGCATCACGTATCAGTATGCCTTCGGTCTCCATCAGATAGTCCTTCAGATCCGAAGCCTTTCCCAAAGGAAGTTCGCACAGAATGAAATTGCAGTCGGTTGGCCACACTTTGATTCCGGCCCCGGTGAGTTCGCGGGCTATGCGGAGTGCTTCCGAGTGCAACCCGATAGTGTCAATCTTATATGAATCGCGATGCTCCAGCAGGTAATTGGCGCATTTTATGGCTGGAGCGTTTACAGCCCAGGGCATCCGCCATGCCTTCACTCTTGAGAGAAGAGTGGCGTTTGCTATCGAATAGCCTATACGCAGTCCGGGCACGGCGAAGCGTTTGGTGAGCGATCCCAGCAAGATTATATTGCCTGCAGTCAGAACGTCTCGGGCGCTGAGTGTCTGCAGCGGTGTGTAGTCGGCATAAGCCTGGTCGATGACGAAAATCTTATCCGGATTCCGGGCCGCCACGCGAAGAAGCCGCTGTCGGTCAGTTACCGTTCCGGTGGGATTATTGGGATTACAAAGCCATACCATCTGGCTGTCCGCCGGAATCTCGGCGAGGGTGTTGACGAAGCTTATCCGGTGGCCGTTCATGCGGCATCCGTCCTGATATTCCCGGAAGGTAGGGATGATTATCGCTGAATGGCATCCGGACCCGGTGCGCGCGATGAGATAGATCGATTCTGTGGCTCCGTTTGTCACCATCACCTCTTCCGGTTTTATCCCGTTTATCTCCGCGATAGCCTTTTCAACCGAAACGGGTTCCGGTTCCGGATAGCTGGTAAGCGTTGCGAGGTCCGCGCACAATATCTCCATCAGTGGCGAAAGATCGAACGACGCACGGATATTGGTACTGAAGTTATGCTTCACTTTTCCGGCGTAGCGCCACAGGTCGTCTCCGTGTCCGTAGATCATTTTTCAGAAAGGATTTTATAGATTGCACCGATGTCAATGTGTCGTCTGAGGTGGTCGGCCAGTTTATCATATTGTTCTTCTTTGAACCTGCGATAGTCGAATTTCACTTCGGTCCGACCCGCAAACGGCCTGAGAATGCTTTCCACCACGCAGCTGTTGTCCAGTATCCCGTGTATATAGCTGCCGAAGCTTTTGCCGTCTGGAGCCATGCAGCCGTCGGGCTGCTCCTCTGAAATCATATTTACCGGGGCTGCTCCTGGGGATAGAACGGTTTGTCCCATGTGTATCTCGTAGCCATGGCATTCGCTCTCGTCTTCTCTGAAACGGAAGCATACCTGCCGGGTCACCTTATCAGGGGTCATCACGGTAGAGCAGGGCAGTATCCCCAGGCCCGGCACAGTGGCTGGTTCGCCTTCCACTCCCTCGGGGTCAGCGATGGTTTCGCCCATTATCTGATAGCCTCCGCAGATGCCTATCACGGTCTTTCCGTCCTTGTAGGCTTTTACAATGGCCTGCGCCAGTCCGCTGCCGCGCAGATACAGCAGATCGGCAATCGTTGACTTCGTGCCCGGGATTATTATTATGTCGGCTTCTGAAATATCTTTTTGGTCGGCGGTGTAGAAAAGATTCACATTGGGATGACGCTCGAGCATGTCGAAGTCAGTGAAGTTGGAAATATGGCGCAGCAACACCACTGCCACGTTGATTTTCCCTTCACATGCGCCATGCTTTTTCGTGGAGAGGGCCACGGAATCCTCTTCTTCCACATGTATGTCAGGCGCGAACGGCACCACTCCCAGCACGGGCACGCCGCAAATATCCTCCATCATTTTTCTGCCGGCTTCAAACAGCCGCAGATCACCTCTGAATTTGTTGATAATGATACCTTTGATGCGCTTGCGGTCATCCTCGCTCTGTAGCATTATCGAGCCATAGACGCTTGCAAACACTCCTCCGCGGTCTATGTCAGCCACAAGAATCACCTGCGCTCCGGCATGACGTGCCATAGGCATGTTCACCAGGTCGCTGTCCCGTAGGTTTATCTCCGAAATGCTTCCTGCGCCCTCCATCACCACCGGGTTGTAGCGGGCGTTAAGTCGGTCGAAGGCCTCGTTTACGATCGTGCGCAGTTCTTCCCGGCCTTCCTTGCGGAAATAGTCGTAGGCATCGCGGTTGCCTGCCGGGCGCCCGTGAATCACAATCTGCGAGCTGAGATGTCCCGATGGTTTCAGGAGTATGGGATTCATGTCGGTATGGCACGGTATGCCAGCGGCCTCCGCCTGCACCGCCTGCGCGCGTCCTATCTCGAGTCCGTCGGGCGTGGCGTAGGAATTCAGGGCCATATTCTGGGCCTTGAACGGAGCCGGATTGTAACCGTCCTGACGGAATATTCTGCAGAGACCGGTTGCGATAAGGCTTTTGCCCACGTCACTGCCGGTTCCGGCCAGCATTATAGGTAAGAGGTGTCTCATATTTTCCGGTTCATTCTTTTTTCGGTGAGCGTTTGTAGGAGAAAGCTTTCCATCTTTCCTCCGGTAGTCCGGCATTCAGCATCTCGCACCGTGCCATGACGAAGAACAGGTCGGAAAGACGGTTTACGAAACGTAGTATCTCCGGATTTACATCGTCAGTGTCGTTGAGTTGCCATAGTCTTCTTTCAGCCCTGCGGGCAGTCACTCGGCAGCGGTGAAACTGGGCCGATACAGCAGTGCCGCCGGGGAGGATGAAGTGTTCCGGTGCGGCATGCGAGGCTGTTATGTTGTCTATGAGTTCCTCCGTTTTCTGGACCATGCCGTCCGTAAATGTGTTGGGATTCTCGGCGATTCTGGCGGAAGGTGTGGCCACGAGGCTCATGGCGGTCATGAGCGTGAGCTGTATATCTTTAAGCGGCTGCTGCCATGGATGGTCATCCGGCATTAGCGTCCTCGCCATGCCTATTTCCACATTCAGCTCGTCGAGCGTGCCGTTGGCCTCGATGCGTATGTCGGTTTTCGCTACCGGAGTTCGGCCGAATATGGTAGTCGTCCCTTTGTCGCCGGTGCGGGTATATATTCTTTTCATAGGTTGAACAGTTTGAGTATGTCGGCCTCAGCCCAGTAGAGGTGGGTATATCCGGCCACAACGTTTCCTTGGCGGTATACGGGCGTGGAGACTGTTTTCCCTCTTATATCGGTCTGTACGGCGTCGGCTTTCGTCGCTTGTGTGTCATCATCCGTTCTGGAGTAATGAAACTCATGCCCGCGGAACTTCATGCCGTCGATTTCTACACTGCGATAGCCAAGCCGCAGACGAGCTTCTTTCATTGTAGATTTAATCGGAAGCACACCGCACAGTTTCTTGCCGTCTATTTCTTCGCCGAGGTAGATCATTCCTCCGCACTCTCCCAGGATTCTTCCTCCTGCGCCTGCAAACTGCCGGATGCTGTTGCGCATGCTTTCGTTTGCTTCGAGTTCCGCGGAAAAAAGTTCGGGGTAGCCCCCCGGGAGATATATGAGATCTGTGCCTTCAGGAATTGACATGTCGCGGAGAGGGGAGAAGTAGTTTATTTCAGCCGCATATCGGGGATGATTTTCCAGGCTGCGTATATTGGCGGGATAAATGAAGTTGAAGGCCTCGTCGCGTGCCACGGCGATTTTCAGGGGCTGTCTGCCGGTGGAAGGCGTTTTGCTTTTTTGGATACTCACTGATGTTTCTGTACCGGAGGTGAGTTCCAGAAGCCGGTCTATGTCCACTCCTTCTTCCACGGCATAGGCCGCTTCGGAAATATATCTTTCCATTTCCTCACGCGCTGCGAGCGAAAGCCCCAGGTGGCGCGAAGGCATGGCAAGCCTTTCGTTGCGTTTAAGGTAGCCCAGGCATTCCACCCCCGCATCCGCGCACGCTTCTTTCAGGAATGCGAAATGCGACTCCGATGCCACGCGGTTGAATATCACGCCGGCAATCTTTACCTCGGGCATGAAATTACGGAATCCGAAAATAGTGGCGGCCACACTGTAAGCCGTGGATGCGGCGTTGACAAGCAGAATCACGGGGAGGTCGAGTGTCATCGCCACATCGGCGCTACTCCCTTTCATACGCGAATAACCGTCAAACATTCCCATCACCCCCTCTGCCACCTTCACATCAGCATCGTAATCGTTGAAGAGGGCTCTGACATGGCTTTCCGAGGCCATGAACAGATCGAGATTTATGGAAGGAGTGCCGCTTGCTATGGCGTGGAACTGTGTGTCGATATAATCGGGGCCGCATTTGAATGGCTGCACATGGATATGTCGGCGTGACAGGGCTCGCATCAGGCCAAGCGACAATGTGGTCTTGCCGCAGCCCGATGAGGTAGCCGCTATCAGAAGTTTCGACTTTTTCATTCCGGTGTATTGTAGATGCAAATATAGATATTATTCTATTGATGCAAATTTACATAAAACTATACATAAAACAATGTTGCCTTACAGCTTCAGGTCCGTATCCGTTCCTGGTTCGGCAGAGTAGGCGTATAGAGGAATTTTGCTGTTAACACCTGGTAACAGATGATGGAAATTACCTTCGTTTTAGTTAGGGATTGTTAAGGGGGGGGGTTGATAATTGTATAATTGCTTGTGAAATACGAGTGTTTATCAGGATTTCGCAATCATAAATATTTGGGATAGTAATACCAAGGTTATGTCTGAGTGGGTATCGTGAACCTCGCAAAGGCTGCTCTTGAGAAGGCACAGAACCAGATGGCGCTTATTGAAGCCACTTTCAATGCTATGTTTGACGAAGCCTCCAACTGGTATGCGGTTATCGACGATTACAACAAGAATGTCGAGAATCGTGCTGATTGTCAGCTCGCTTATGATAAGGCTCTCTACAACCAGAATGCCCAGCAGGGTACTGTAAACGCACTCGAGGCTGTTGCAAACGGTCTTGTAGTGGATGAATACGGTAATCAGATCACTGTAGCTCAGGTAATCTCCAACTGCGAATCCAATATCCGCTATGCAAATGAGCGTAATTTTTCGATTGAAGAGGTGGCGTGCTATCGGATAGTGCGCCACTTTTTTTTTCTCACGGGGATTTGTAAATTTGTAGTCATAAAGACACGTTATGAGCAAAATTACAGTTATAGGAATCGGTCCCGGCTCCGCGGGCGACATGACCCAGGGCGCCGTGGCTGCAATCGGCAGCGCGGATGTTATCGTGGGATATAAGGTCTATATTCCCTTTGTGGAAAATCTTGTGAAACCTGGTGCGGAAATAGTGAGCACCGGCATGAAGCAGGAGCGCGATCGCGTGGAGCGCGCGCTGGCCATTGCCGCTGGTGGACGCGACGTATGCGTGGTGAGTTCCGGCGACTCCGGAATCTACGGAATGGCGTCGCTCGTCTATGAGATGAAGGAATTTCTTGGTGTCGATGTGGAGGTGGAAGTTATCCCCGGCATCAGTGCCTTTCAGAAAGCGGCCTCGATACTTGGCGCGCCCATGGGGCATGATTTCTGTGTGATTTCGCTCAGCGACCTCCTCACCCCCTGGCAGCTGATAGAAAAGCGTATCAAAGCGGCTGCGTCGGCCGATTTTGTGACGGCCGTCTACAATCCCAGAAGCCATGGTCGCTATTGGCAGCTTTTCCGCCTGAAAGAAATCTTTATGGAGGAACGCGCCGCCACTACTCCGGTGGGTTATGTGAGGCAGGCGGGGCGCGAGGGGGAACGTGCTGTGCTGACCACTCTCGAGGCATTCGATCCTGAGGATGTCGACATGTTTACCGTGGTGATCATAGGCAATTCCATGACGCGCGATTCCGGTGGCCGCATGCTCACTCCCCGCGGATATTATTCCGGGGATAGAGAGTCCGCGGTCACAAAGGTAGGGCAGTCCATTATGATAGAGAGTTTCCGTACCATCGAAAAGGAGTTGCAGCGCAAGGATATCCCCCTCGGGCTTAAATGGCCGCTTCTGCATGCCATCCACACCACAGCCGATTTCGATATGGAACGCATTCTCCGGGCCGATGATGGCGCGGTCGAACGGATATACGAGGCTCTTTCCTCCGGGAAAACCGACACGATAGTGACAGATGTGACAATGGCTGCCTCGGGAATACGCAAGGGCGCGCTTGAGCGTCTGGGCCTGAAAGTGAAGTGTTATCTTAACGATCCCGAGACAGCGGAATTGGCTTCTAAGGAGGGAATCACCCGCACTCAGGCCGGAATCAGAAGGGCCGTGGCCGAGCATCCCGACGCGCTGTTTGTTTTCGGGAACGCGCCCACAGCACTTCTGGAACTCAGCACGCTTGTGAAAAGAGGAACGGCCCGTCCCTGCGGCATTATCGCCGCGCCGGTGGGTTTTGTCCATGTGTGTGAAAGCAAACACAGCATAAAACCCTTCACATCCGTTCCGAAAATTATTGTGGAGGGCCGGAAAGGCGGAAGCAACCTTGCTGCCACTCTGGTAAATTCCATCCTCTGCTGGCCTGACGCAGAACAGTTAAAACCGGGTCGTGATGTCTGAGCTGAATTTCAAGGTAATCGGATTGCCCGATTCGGCTTCACAGCCCTTACCGGCTGAGGCCATGGAGGCAGTGCTGTCAGGCACCGTTTTCTCGGGTGGTAAACGCCACCACGAACTCGTGGCCGCGCTGCTACCTGCCGATGCCGAATGGATCGACATAACCGTCCCTCTTGAAGATACTTTCCAAAAATACCGCCGCAAGGGAGGCTGTATAGTGGTTTTCGCCTCTGGCGATCCACTCTTCTATGGCATTGGCGCCACACTGCAACGGGAGTTCCCCGGTGCGCGGATTGATGTTTATCCGTCGTTCAATTCCTTGCAGACTCTCGCACACCGCCTGGCGTTGCCCTACGGCGGGATGACGTGCGTTTCCCTTACGGGTCGCCCGTGGAAGAATCTCGGCGATGCGCTCATTGGTGATTTACCTCTCGTAGGTCTGCTTACAGACCGCAACCATACTCCCGCCGCCATAGCCAGCAGAATGCTTCATTACGGCTACGGCAATTACCGCATGGCCGTAGGTGAGCTGCTGGGTAACGAAACCTCCGAGCGCGTGGCCTGGTATTCGCTGGAAGAAGCTGCGGAAACGACGTTTGCCAGTCCCAACTGTGTGATATTGGAGCAGCAGGCAAAAAGGCCGCGTCTTTTCGGCCTTCCCGAGGCTATGTTCACTCATCTTGACGGGAGAACCAAGATGATAACCAAGATGCCTGTGAGGCTTCTGAGTCTTTCCATGCTCGACCTTGGCAACCGCCGTTCGTTCTGGGACGTCGGCTTCTGTACCGGCTCCGTGTCTATTGAGGCGCGTCTGCGTTTCCCGCATCTTGCCATTACTGCTTTCGAGAAACGACCGGAAGCGGAAACTCTTCTGGAAGAAAACTCGCGCCGGTTCGGCGCGCCGGATATCACCGGCGTGATAGGCGATTTTATGGAGACGGACCTCAGCCGCCTCGAGGCTCCCGACGCTGTGTTCATCGGCGGTCATGGCGGACGCCTGGCCGAGATGATGAAGCGAATCGCATCCGTGTTACTCCCCGGAGGGGTTGTGGTGTTCAATTCCGTTAGCCCGGAAAGCCATGCGGCGTTCCGCGAGGCAGCCGTAGCTGTCGGTCTGTCAATAGTTGAAGAACACCGGATGGCACTCGATGACAATAATCCTATAACCGTAATGAAAGCGTTATGAAAGATACCATTATAGTACCGGTGACAAAAGCCGGAATGCAACTTGCCGAAATCCTGTCCAGGGAGCTGAGTGAAACCGTTACGGTAAAACACCGGGATCTGCAGGACGGGCAGCTTGAGCAGTTCAGGAATATAATCTTTATCGGTGCTATGGGAATATGTGTGCGCGCCATCGCTCCGATTGTACATGACAAGCACACTGATCCGGCTGTGGTGTGCCTTGATTCTACAGGCCGCTATGCTATCTCCGTGCTCTCCGGCCATATCGGTGGAGCCAACGACCTCTGTCGCCGTGTGGCGGCTATAACAGGGGCCGAGCCTGTGGTAACCACTCAAAGCGACGTGGCCGGTCTCTGGGCGCTGGATACTCTCGCTTCTCGGTTCGGATGGACTGCCGAGACTGACAGTGCCGGAATGAACGCCGCGATATTTAGTTTTGTCAACGGCCGTCCCACAGCTCTGCTCGTTGACGTGAACGACGAAGGCACCCGTTATCTTCTCTCCACGCTCCCGGAGCATGTGAAAGTGGTGCGCTCAGTAGAGGAAGCCAAGGGTGTAGGCCTGCTTATCGCAGTGACTTATCGGAATTACTTATATGCCGGCCGCATATTGTATTACCGACCCCGTGTACTCAGCATTGGGGTGGGATGCCGGAAAGACTGCTGTCCCGAAGGCGTAGCCGGTTTCATTGAAAACGCTCTTGTCGAAAATGGTCTGAGCCCGCTTTCCATTAAAAATCTGGCGACTATAGAGCTTAAGAAGGACGAGGCGCTCTTTGCCGAGCTTACCAGCCACTGGCAAGTGTCTGGCATCGTGTATGAGGCTTCGCAGCTTCAGGATATCGAGGTACCCAATCCTTCGGAAAAGGTCAGGGAAGTCACCGGGGTATGGGGCGTGGCTGAGAGCTGTGCCATAGCTGCGTCCGACGGTGGCACGCTTGTAATAGACAAGACCAAGGGAAAACTCTCGGAGGATAATGATTTTACCTTCGCCGTGGCAGTGGATTCGTCGGTGTTGCGGGGCGGTCACATAGAGATTGTAGGTGCCGGTCCCGGCGACCCGGAGCTCGTTTCGGTCCGCGGAAAGCGTTTCCTGCAGGAAGCCGATCTTATACTGTATGCGGGAAGCCTGGTTCCCGTCGAGCTCACCCATTATGCCAAGCCGGGATGCACGGTGCGCAGTTCGGCAAGCATGGATCTGGAGGAACAGTTCGCGCTTATGAAGGAGTTCTACGACCGCGGATGCCTTGTTGTGCGTCTGCACACCGGCGACCCCTGCATCTATGGCGCTATTCAGGAGCAGATGGCGTTTTTCGACCGCTACGGGATGTCTTATCATATCACCCCCGGCATTTCGTCCTTCCAGGCTGCCGCCGCCGCTCTGCGCTCACAGTTCACCATTCCCGAGAAAGTGCAGTCCATTATTCTCACCCGAGGCGAGGGACGCACTCCTATGCCCGAGAAAGAAAAACTTCACCTGCTGGCACGTTCGCAGAGCACCATGTGCATTTATCTGAGCGCTGCCATCGTCGATGAGGTGCAGAAGGAACTCCTTATGTCGTATCCTCCGGAGACTCCCGTGGCTGCATGTTATAAACTCACGTGGAAAGAAGAGAAGATTTACCGCGGGCAGCTCAAGGATCTGGCCAGAATAGTACATGACAACAATCTCTCGCTGACAACCCTTCTTGTTGTGGGTGACGCCATCGGCAATCGCAATGGTCTTTCAAAGCTTTACGACCACACTTTCACCCATCTTTTCCGCAAATGATAATCATATTCGGAGGAACTACCGAAGGAAGACTGGCCGCTTCGGTGCTTGATGAGGCCGGCTCTCCCTTTTTCTACTCAACCCGCGGCGCACTCCAGCAGGTAGAGGGGAAGAATATGACGCGCCACACCGGCGCAATGGATGCGGATGCAATGATAGTCTTTTGCCGTGAAAACGGTATAAAATGCATTGTGGATGCCGCGCACCCATTCGCAGTAGGTCTGCATGAGGCCGTGGCGCAGACTTCGGCTGATACCGGCATCCCTGTTGTGAGGCTGGAGCGCACGTATCCTCCGCGAATCGTGGCCGACAATGTGGTGTGGTGCGATGATTTCGACGATGCTCTTGTCAGGCTTGAAAGCGAAGGCATAGAATCTCTTTTTGCCTTGACTGGAGTTCAGACCATCCGGCGCCTCAAACCTTACTGGAGCCGACACAGATGCGTGTTCAGAATTCTTGACCGCGAGGAATCCCGCCATCTGGCACAGTCGGAAGGTTTTCCGGCTGACTGTCTTGTGAAATATTCCGATGGGGGTCAGCTTGCCGATCTCATCCGTGAAATTTCGCCGCAGGCACTCATCACTAAAGAAAGCGGAGAGTCAGGTGGCTTTGAAGAGAAATATGAAGCGGCCCGCGAGTTCTGTCTGAAACTTTTTGTGGTAAAAAGGCCGGTACTTCCTTCCGGTTTCGTGACGGTTACGGGTCGCCACGGCCTGCGCAGAGCGGTAGAGAAACTTTGTCCGGGATTTTTCCCGTTGCGCTCCGGATTCACCACCGGCGCGTGCGCCGCGGCTGCTGCTAAAGCAGCCATTACCGCGCTTGTCACCGGTGAGGCCGTGAATTCCGTGGAGTTCAGTCTGCCCGACGGCGAACTGACTTCGATGGAGATTTCAGCGGTTGAGATCTCAGAAAATTCGGCCATGGCTCAGGTGGTGAAGGATGGGGGTGACGACCCCGATGTGACCCATGGAAAGATTATAGAAGTGGAGGTGCGCCTCTCGGGCCATGATGGAATAGTTTTCCATGCCGGAGAGGGCGTGGGCACAGTGACTCTTCCCGGCCTCGGTCTCGCTCCCGGCGAACCTGCCATTAATCCGGTGCCGAGAAAAATGATTGCGACTGAGATACGCAAAGTCTATGACGGGGGGGTGGATGTCACCGTCAGTGTTCCGGGGGGTAGAGAACTCGCCCTGCGCACATTCAATCCCAAACTCGGCATCGAGGGGGGCATTTCCATTATCGGTACCTCCGGAATAGTGCGTCCGTTCTCCTCGGAGGCGTTCGTGGAATCTCTCCGCCGGGAGATGGAAGTAGCGGTGGCCATAGGCTGCACCCATATAGTGGTGAATTCCGGCGCGCGGAGCGAGCGCTTTGTAAAGGCTCTTTATCCTGAATATCCCCCGCAGGCTTTCATCCATTACGGCAATGCTATTGGCGAGACAATGAAAATAGCGTCGCAACTCGGTATAGGGCAGCTTACAATAGGGCTGATGATAGGCAAGGCCGTGAAGCTCGCCGAGGGCCATACCGATACACACAGTGGAAATGTGGTGATGAATCGTAATTTTCTTATCGGAATCGCGCGTGAGGCCGGATGTTCGGCTGATGCGGTCGAAAAAATCGCTGGAATAAGGCTTGCCCGAGAACTGTGGACGGTTCTGGATGGTGAGGATGCGCGCAGATTCTTCAGCCGGATTCTTGAGCTGTGCCACGCCGAGTGCCGCAGGCTTTTCACCCGCGGGCGCTTAGAGGCTGTGCTGGTCAGTGACAGCGGAGAGATTCCTTACCGTATGGAGTAGTTCCTCTATCGAGGCGCACACCATGCCGTTTACCATAAAATTGTCGTCGGTGACTACGACCGCAATCGGAGATTCAGTCCGTTCATCGCCTATGAATCCTATACGCTGAAGGGCTTTCCGCGCCATAGCCGCCCTCGTTCCCGCGCCCCGCAGGTTTATGGGCCGGTTTGCACGTGTGTCAATCATGAAAAGACCGCTCTCAGTGTCGAATATCACTCCCTCCCGTTCGAAATAACGGGCCATGTCGCCGTTCAGCGAGAGATCTTCGGGAGTGCCTATGAGCAGGCCGTTGGTTTTGTCAATAAGCCATATCTTGTCGGAAATCTGCAGTGCGAGTTCGAGGTCGTGTGTTGACAGAAACACTGCCTTTTCTTCTTCGTGGGCCATACGTTGAAGCAGCTGCATTATATCTACCTTGCTGGGGTAGTCCAGGAAGGCGGTAGGCTCGTCGAGAAGAATTATAGGGGTCTGCTGTGCGAGGGATTTCGCTATCATCACTTTCTGGCGTTCCCCGTCGCTCAGGGTCTGGTTCTGGCGTGAGGCGAATTCAGTTATGCCTGTCAGCTGGAGCGCGCGGTCCACAATCTCGCGGTCCTCGCGCGTGTATTTTCCCCAGAAACCCGTGTATGGGCTGCGCCCCAGGCTCACGAGCTCACGCACCGTCATGTTGTTAAGCGATGGTCTCTCCGTAAGCACAACTCCAATGGTACGCGCAAGCTTTCCTTCCGAGTAATCCCGCAGAGGGCGGTCGCCGATTGTTATTTCACCGTATAACGGAGGAATAAAGGCCGCGAGCGTTTTCAGAAGGGTGGATTTTCCGGCACCGTTGGGGCCAAGTAGACAGGTGAGCTCCGAGGTGAGTAATCGGGCGTCGATATGTCGCGTGATTTCTATATTGCCTCCGCGCGAATGATACCCGGTTGTGACATCATGGAGGGTTATGGCCGGTGAGTGTGTGTTCATATCGAGTTTTTCCTTTTGTTAAACAAAACCCACATCACCACCGGTGCTCCAATCAGGGCTGTCACCGAATTGACCGGCAGTGCGCCCTCGAATCCCGGCATTCTCGCCACAAGACTGCACAGCAGAGCCAGTGACGCCCCTGTAAGCATTGAGGCCGGCAGAAGGGTAGCATGGTTGGATGTGCGGAATATTCCTCGGCAAAGATGTGGCACCGCCAGCCCCAGAAAAACTATCGGGCCGCAATAGGCAGTGACTACGGCCACAAGGACTCCGGAGCATACAATCACGAGCATTCGCGCGCGGTTTATGTTCAGACCCAGATTCCTTGCGTAGGAATCGCCTAAAAGCAGCAGATTCAGTGTCTTTACAAGCAGGAAGGAGAAGGGGAGGATGATAAGCATGAGCACTATGAACACAGTGGTCTGTCCCCCCGATACCCGGGCGAAACTTCCCAGCCCCCAGATTACATAGGCTCGGATATCTTCTTCGGCGCTGAAGAATTTGAGCACGCCGATTATGGCGTTGGCAATGTAGCCTATCATCACACCCATTATAAGGAGGGTGACATTGCCTTGTACTTTCCTTGCCACAAAAGCGATTATGGCCATTACAAACAGCGAACCGACAATGGCCGACATGGTTATCGCTACCTCGCCTATGGCGCCGAGTTTGCTGAGGGCCACATGGCCCAGGCTTCCTGAAAGAAGTATCACAAAAGCCACACCGAGACTCGCGCCGGAGCTTATGCCGAGTACCGACGGTCCGGCGAGGGGATTGCGGAACACGGTCTGCATCAGCAGGCCGCTTACCGCGAGTCCTGCCCCGGCCATAATGGACGTGAGCGCCTGTGGCAGACGCGACTTCAGCACTATATTCCGCCATATCTCCGACTCTTCCGCGCTTCCCGAAAGAATTGCGATTACCGAACGGGCCGGAATGCTCACCGATCCTAACAGCAGGTTGAGTACAAGAAAAATGATGATCGACAGCAGTATCGCCACCATAAGAATAATCCTTGTGCGGCGGCTCATTTGAGTATGCGGTAATATACGGGTTTATAATCCGGGAGCAGTTCAGGATGGAATGCGTACACCAGGTCGGCAAGCACTGTCTCGGGCTCTACGGGCATGCTTTCGTAGAACGGAACCTCATTCATGTTGCAATAGATCACGCCATGCTTTTTCCATGCATCGAAATCGGTGTAGCGGTTGTCTTTGGCCTTGAGGTCATCATAGCCGAAGGTGCCTTCATGGCTGTTGACGATTCTCCAGAAATCAGCGTGGGAGGCATTGGAATATACTGTCTCGTAGTCAAGAGTCACTCCTCCGGATTCGTTGTTGTCTTTCAGGAAATATTCGGCTCCGGCATCACGGAACATCTGTGCCAGAAAGCTTTTGCCTCCCACGGCATACCAGTTGCCGCCTCTCATCTCGCCGGTGAAGACCGTGGGACGGCGTTCTACCTTTGAGGCAAGATTTTTCAGCTCGTTATATCGTGATTCGATACCGTCGAAAACCTCGTTGGCCTCCTTTTCGCGGCCGGTGAGCAGTCCCACCACTTTTATCCATTCGGCCTGTCCCAGAGGGGTAAGCTCCTTGTAGCCCAGATGGGGAATAAGGGGGATGTCGACATTGCGGATGGCATCATAGCCACCGCGCTTGAATGGCGAGATAAGGATTATGTCAGGATTCAGCGCCATTATCACCTCGTTATCAAAATTACCTTCAATACCTATCTTGTGGGTGATTCCTTTTTCAAGTTGCTCGTTCATTTTGGTGTTGTGGAGGTGACGGGTACTTGTAATTCCACATACCATTTCTGTAAGTCCGAGTTTAATGAAATTGGAAAGCTGAAGCGACGTCATGCAGATGACGCTCTTCACCGGTGTCTCTATTCTCACATAGCCTTCGGGAGTGTCGGCCTGTGTGCCTCTCGGAACGAGCGCGAATCTGAATTTTTCGCGCTCGCGGTCCTCGGGATCATTGATGTCGAGAAGTGTCACACCGTCGGCATAATTCACATGAAAACCCTTGGCATGACGGGGCGTAATTCTGGCAAGAGAGTCGACCCCGCATGAATCTGTGAGGACAGTATCGGTGCGGGACGACCCTCCGGCACATCCGGTTACTGACATAGATACCGATGCGAGAATCACCGCACCCGCTGCTATATGTTTCAGGAATTCCATTAAAAATAAGTTTTGATAACGAACTGCAAAGATAATATAAATTCGCGTATGGACTCGGGTCAGGGAAGGTTGAGAAAGGCCGCCTTATGTTCGCTGGCCGACAGCGGCCGTGATTTCAGTCCGCTGCGTATGTGGTCCATGTAGATTTCCTGTATCTCGGGAATCTGTCCTAATCCCTCTATGCGAGTTTCTACATTGAAGCCTTTGTCGGTAAGCTGTTCGCGCCATTCTGTGTCAATGTCGTTGCGGGCATGGTCACCGGCCACGAACATAAACGGCACGAGGGTTACTTTTTTTACGCCGGCGCCTTTTAGTGCTGCCTCCATGGTTTCAAATGTAGGATAGCCCTCTATTGTGGCTACATGGAATGCCGGATGGCCTGTGGCCTTGAATATATTGTCGATCTGCGAATATATGGCGGTGGCCGGGGTATGGGTGCCGTGGCCCACCATTACCACTGCCGATTTCTTTCCCTCCGCGCACTCGCTGTACCGGCGCGACAGGATGTCGGTCACTTTCTGGCAGTCCTCCAGCGAATAAAGCAGCGGATTACCCACTCTGATATCCTTGAAAAACGGAACCATCATCTGCGCTTCGGTACGCAATGCCTCTGCTTCTATACCGTCGATCACGTTGGTGCTCTGGATGAAGACATGTGTGTAACCTTCCGAAGCGAGTTTCATGAGCATGTCGCGTGGCGATTTTTTCACTATGCCTTTTTCGGCGAGTTTGCGCATGACTATTCTGGATGTGTATGCTTCAAACACGTCCATCTCCGGAAATTCTTTCACGGCTCTTGCGTTGATGGCTTCGATTGTCTCGGCTCTGGTCTGCGGATAGGTCGTTCCGAAGTGAACCATGAGCAGAGCCGCTTTATCGTTCTTCCCGGGTTTGAAATCCTCCGCCACGGCGGGGATAAGCGATGTCATGAGGAGAAGTATTGTAAGAATTGTTTTCATTGACTGGAAAATATGTCTTCCCGGAAACCTGTCGCAGGCATCCGGGAAGACGGGGTTTACCAAATATGATTGTTATTAGAGATTTTCTACCACTCTTATCTGTTCGAAGAAGTAGCCTGTGCCCATCTCTGCGCCTTTCTCGGTGGTTCCGTCGGCTACG
This sequence comes from Bacteroidales bacterium M5, assembly GCA_001689535.1. Taxonomy (GTDB): domain Bacteria; phylum Bacteroidota; class Bacteroidia; order Bacteroidales; family Muribaculaceae; genus Paramuribaculum. Next base: position 8,620 of record LUJP01000016.1, on the reverse strand, counting down.
TTGTAGATGTATATCACAGGATTTGTTCCCTGGGCATCGACACCCAGAAAAGCCTTTCCGTCGATTGTTGCCATTCTCGATGAGAAACGGCCTCCGCTGTAGGCAAGACGCTCACCATTGTAAGTGATAGGTGTGCTTGTCTTTGAGTCTACATCAATCACGGTATAGTAATGGCTGAATGAGTCGATTTCAGTTCCGGCTGCATCATCGCGTACGTATGCCACAACTTTGTTGTCGCCAACATACATCACCGAAATAAGTTTTCCCTCGGTTGTATAGCCGTCGTAGCTCGGGTCGAATGAAGTGGAATTGGCCGGAATCTTGAGAAGATGGCTGTTTTCTTTGCCATCGGCGCCGTCGGTCACGCAGGCTATATACAGGTTGTCGTTGCCGTCGATAAATGTGGTTGTCTGGAGAAGTTCGCCGTAGGCTGTACCCACCATTTCACAATCGAGGAAACAGGGAGTCTCGCTCTCTACAGCCATGGTCTCAGGATTGATAACGGCTGTCATCATAGGCGTAACGCGCTGGCCGCGGCGGCCGCTCGTCTTGGCAAAATAGAAGTAGAACAGTTTGTTGTCTGATGCACGGTAGGTGAGAATGCCTGAGGTGGTGAAGATTTCTGCTTCAGTGGGCATTGTTATGTCAAGAGTACCCTCGGAAATAATAGTCATATCCTCGGCGTTGAGTTTAGTCCAGACTATTTTATCGCCATCGCCGTTGGCCGCCATTATCACCAGTGTTTTGTCGTCGGTCCAGGCGTGGGTATATTTACGTGCCGAATAAGTGTTGGTCTTGAATTGGCGTTCTGCGATTATTTCGATTTTGTTGTTGTTAATCACATATTTTCCAAAGCAAGTTCCTGCCACGGGCACCTGATAATAATATTTGCCCTTCAGAATGGTTTCGAGAGTAAGAACGGCATTTACTTCCGTGCCTGTACCCTCAAAATTAATAGTTGGCTGGTCTGCATCAAGTGATTCCATGCTTTTCACCAGTGTCTGCACATCGCGTCCCATGCCGCCGTGACGGTCAAGGGCCACCCAAAGATCGAAGTGATAATTGGGCTTTTCTTCGGGTTCATCGGGATTGTCAGGCGTGTCGGGATTCGACGGTTGTTCCGGCTGGGGTTTGTCGGCGGGTTTCGGATCGTCGCTTGAGCATGATGCCTGACCCAGAGCAAGTATCAGGGCGGCGAATCCTGTCAGAATAAATTTCAGTTTTTTCATTTTGAATGATTATGGTTACATTATAGGATTTTGAAGGATGTGGCCTATTCTAAAAACAGGCGGAATTTGGCAAAGAACGCGCGCCCCGGCTTCTGAAGCATGTAGTTGTCGAACGCCAGGCGGTCAAACACGTTTGTGCAGTCCAGTGATATGTTGTAGCGGCTCGAATGCCATTCGTAGCTCACGGAAACGTCGGTGATGCACTGCGTCGGGATTTTGGCTTTGGATTCTTTCGAACCGTATGCCTCCCAGTTGAGATAATACCAGTGGATCCACTGGAAGTCGGCTCCTATACGCAGACGGTCGGTGCGCTCCAGCAGCGAATGCCAGCTGTAGGAGGCATGGGCGTTGGAGAAAAGCCATGGACGGTTTGGAACGCGGTTTTTATAGGTGGCCGACGGATTACCGTCTGATTTGTACTTGCGGAGATTGCGAGCGTCGCTGTAGCTGATGTTGAATGATGCTTCCACGCGGTCCTGTAGATTGTAAGCAAGGTCGAAATCTATGCCTCTCACATCTATGGCCGGTTCGTTGACATATTGCATCATTCCTTCGCGTTCGCTGACAACGGCGCGGATGTAGTTTTGTACATGGCGTATATAGCCGTTGGCCTCATAGGTCAGGGTGTTGTTGCCGTCAATATGCCATGTACCGAATATTCCGAGATTGTAATTGTTGCTGGTCTCGGGGCTGAGCGCGAGATTGGGATATACGGTAATGCCGTTGCCCAGAAGCTCACGCGACAGGGGGAGGCGCACGCTGTGCTCATATGATCCTTTGAAGGCCAGCGGAGTAAAAAGCATGTATCTTGTTCCCACTCCGGCACCGTAGTATGATTTGGTCTTGTCGCGGTCTATCTTGTCGGAGCCGGTGATGGTCGGCCGGTCGGTCTGCCGGATTTTAGTTGTGTTTATGTAGTCTTTTACGAACAGAGTGTTCTGCAGCTTGTCCCCGAAGAAAGAGTTGGAGTAGGTGAGGGCGAGTATTTGTTTCGTCACAATGTCATTGGATGGTTCGAAGTTTTTGTCGACTTCATCGTAACGATTGTTGCCGCGGCGGTTGAGGAGGTAATTGAACGCCACGGTGTGATGCATATTGATCTGATATGACAGGCCGGCATTCAGCACGGTGAGCGGACGCTTGTAGACACGGATGGAATGGGCGCCGTTGTTCAGTTCGTTGCCCGAGGCGGGAAGCCATGAGCCGTCCCATGAATATCGGCGGTAGGCTGTATCTACTGTCTCGCTGCGGTCGTGGGTATAGGAGAAGTCCAGATGTGTGTTCAGATTTCCGAACTGTTTGTTATAGCGTGCTCCCGCGCTCCAGGAATGGGTGTTTCGGGTGGCTTTTCCGTAGACGCGGTTCTGCATGGCTCCGGTCTGGAGGTCTTTGTCAACTGCGGAATATGATCCCTGCACAAAAAATCCGTCGGCCCACGATACGTCACTGACGCCCGCTTCAAGCTGGCCGAATATCGACTGATAGTCGTCGTGGAACCGGTTCTTGTCGGTGAATATGTACTTATCCTGTTCCTCGTCCCACACTTTCACGTCGTGCATCTTATAATCGTTTTTCGATTTGCTGAAGCTTATGGTGGGACGGATTGCTATACTTGTGCGGGGAATGAAATACTGGCCGGTGAGGTCGGCGTTCTGAGTGTGGAACGATCCTACGCCGTAGGACGCGTCGAGATAATTGCTGCGCTTCCTGCGGGTGATGATGTTCACGGCACCCCCAAGCGCGTCTGCTCCGAGATTGGAAGGTACCACTCCTTTATAGAGCTCGATTCGTTCAACCGTATTGAGAGGGATATTGTCCAGCGTCATGCCGGTTCCTTTGGTATCGAGGGGAACACCGTCTATGAAATATCGGATCGAGTTGCCTGAAAGGCCGTTGATCGAGAGATCATAATCAGAGCCCACGCCTCCTTCGCGCCTTACTTTCACGCCTGATGTGCGGTCCACTATATCCTTTACGGTGGTCATGCGGTTGACATCGGCGCTGATTTCCACGGCATTCACGTTGAATGCACTCTCGGCTACCTTGCGGCCTACTGTCTTGCCTGTTACTTTTACCCCGGCAAGCTGGTAACCGGTCTGGGCCAGAGAAAAGTCGAGCGTGGAGTTCTTTTCAAGATTTATTGATCGGGTCTGCGGGTCATAACCAATCGCCGAGACCTCTACACTGTATCTGGCGGCCTCCAGCTGGATTTTATATTCGCCTGCGGCTGAGGCTGCAAGCTTTATGCCTTTTGCAGGAATGGAAACGGTGGCGTATGGAACCGGTTCGCCGTCTTCGGCATAAATGGTTCCTTTCAGGATATACGAAGCGGCTGCGCCGTAAAGCGGCCACAGCAACAGGAATGAGGTAAAAATTGTTATGAAGCGGTTCCTTGTCATTGGCTTGCGAGGTACATTGTGGAGATTAAGGGGATTCTCACATCTAACCTCATCGCAATTGCCAAGGAAGCAATTCATGGCAACGATAGGCCATGTTTGCTCGCCTTAAAGGATGCTGTTTTGATGTTTTGTTTCCCGAAAACTACAAAACTGTATGTTGTCTTGGCAGGTCTTCTGACTTTTCCCTTCCCAGAGAGCCTTCCCGGCGTGAGCCAGTGGCATGATTCTTCAGGAATACGGGGAATTACAGCAGCGGGTCTGTCCAGGATTTTCACCTGATTCCCTTTTCATCGAATGCCGCAGTTGGCATCCGACACCAAAACATCGACAAAACTACGTATTTTCCCCGGATTCTCCAAATCATATTTTCAAGCTCTTAACAGAGATAGATATAGACATATAAAAAGAGCCGCATGCCGGGGCATACGACTCTTATGACTGAATTTTTCTAAAATCTCCTTAAAGATCGATGAGTTTCTGGATGCGTGCGCGGAGCTCGTCCTTTGTGGCGCCGGTCATGCGCAGATCACGCACCTGCTCGCCGTTCTTGAAGAACAGGATAGTGGGGATGGACATGATGCGGTATTCGCCGCTGAGGTCGCCCTCTTCGTCCACGTTGTATTTGCCTATTACTGCCTTGTCGGCGAATTCCTCGGCGAGTTCCTCAACCACGGGCGCAAGGCGCATGCAAGGGCCGCACCAGGTTGCCCAGAAATCGATTACCACCGGTTTTCCGGATTCGATAACTTCTTTTACGTTGCTGTCTGTAAAATGATAAGCCATGATGTTTTTTGATATTAATATAGATTTTCAGTTCAGTTTTCTTTCCGTGCCGTGGTGTAGCACATGCGTCTGCAAAGTTAGGCAAAAAAAGAATCGCTGTCAACAACCTTTCACGTAACTATGCCGGTTCAAGCTCATATTCAACTCCGAGATCTTCCAGTTTGTCTATAAGGTCTTTGTTGATAGGCACATGTGAGGGCGAATCAAGGTGCATGCTGCGGTTCGACTCGGTGTCAATCACCTCGAAACTCAGTGATCCCAAGGCTTCGTCGGTTGATTTCAGATGTTCTGAGAGGATGTCGCAGAGTGCCGGAGGAATGGTCTGTGCCGGCACGGAAATCCTGATTCCTTTTACAAGCGTGCCTTTCACTTTCGAAAGCAGTTCCATGGATGTGATGCGGAACCGGATGTCGGAGTTGGCAAACCGTCGTTCAAACACTCCCTTTATTAAAAGAGGTGTGCCCGCCACTCCATAGTTGTGGAAGTTGATGAAGTCGTTGCCAAACAGCATGAATTCCTGGGTGGAGGTGTAATCCTGCACGTGCATTATGCCGAAGTTGCCTCCTTTTTTGGAGGGACGTGTGGCGAAGTCCACCACCATTCCTCCTAAGGAGACTTCCATACCCTCGGTCGGAACGAGTTCGGCGAAGCGTTTCAGAGGCATTGCCGAGCAGTGGAGCTCGATGTAATAGGGGTCCAGAGGATTGGCTGAATGGAACGTTCCCACGAGTTCACGTTCTTTCTCGAGCCTCACGGCATCTACCATTCTCAGAGCCGGAACCACCGGAGGGCGTCCGCTAATGGTCATTGCTTCGTCGTCATCGCCGAAAAGCGACATGCTTTTGTTGAGCTTGTCGGCTTTGTAGAGCTGTCCGTAACGGAGCAATGCCTCCGAGAATGTCTCGCCCTTGGCGTTCGGCTCGAGGAAGTCCTCGCGCTGTATGTGGTCGCTGAAGCAGTCGAAGGCTCCCGAGAGAGCCAGGGCGTCCATGATGCGTCGGTTCACAACGCCGGAGGGAACACGCTCTGCAAAGTCGTAGATATCTTTGAATGGGCCTTCCTTGTCGCGCGCCGCAAGAATCTCTGCTACCACGTTTTCGCCCACACCTTTTATCGCAGCCAGTCCGAAACGGATGTCGCCGTGATGGTTCACACCGAACTGGGCGAAACTCTCGTTGACATCCGGTCCTTTCACGCGTATGCGCATTTTGCGGCATTCGTCTATGAAGCCGCTGAGCTTTTCTGTGTCGTTGCGGTTGCGCGAAAGCACTGCGGCCATGTATTCGGCCGGATAGTTGGCCTTGAGATATGCGGTCTGGAACGCAACCCAACTGTAGCAGGTTGCATGACTTTTATTGAAGGCGTAGCTTGCGAATTTTTTCCAGTCGTTCCAGATTTTTTCCAGTGTCTTGCGGTCGTGTCCGTTGGCCTCGCCTCCCTTGTAGAAAAGGGTTTCGAGGGCGTTCATTTTGTCTATGAGCTTTTTGCCCATGGCTTTGCGCAGTGTGTCGCTCTGGCCGCGCGTGAAGTTGGCGAGCAGACGCGACAGAAGCATCACCTGTTCCTGATACACCGTCACACCGTAAGTGTCTTTGAGATATTTCTCCATCACCGGTATATCGTAGACAATCGGCTCTTTGCCATGTTTTCGGGCTATGAAGTCTGGGATATATTCCATAGGGCCCGGACGGTAAAGGGCGTTCATGGCTATGAGGTCCTCGAATGTGGAGGGCTGGAGCTCACGCAGGTATTTCTGCATGCCGGCCGACTCAAACTGGAATGTACCCGTGGTGCGTCCCTCGCAGTAGAGTTGATAGGTCTTCGGATCGTCGAGCGGAATTTTCTCCATGTCAATGGTGATTCCGCGGGTTTCCTTTATGTTGGCCACGGCTTCTTTTATGATGGAGAGAGTCTTGAGCCCTAGGAAGTCCATTTTTATCAGGCCGGTCTCCTCGATTACGCTTCCTTCATATTGCGTTACGATTATTTTTTCCTTGGAATCGGATGCTTTGTCCACGGCGGTGCTCACAGGAACCCAGTCCGTGATTTTGTCGCGGCAGATTATCACTCCGCAGGCATGCACTCCCGTGTTGCGCACGTTGCCTTCAAGCTCACGGGCGTATTTGAGCGTTTCCACCACAAGAGGGTTGCTGCTGTGGAGCTCGGCGTCGAACTGCTCCACGTAGTTGTAACAGTTGTCGAGCGTGGGTTTCAGCTCTTTGCCGTTGACGGTGGGCATACGCTTGGGGATGAGCTTGGTCAGACGGTCGCTCTCGCTCAGCGGAAGCTGCTCGATGCGCGCCACGTCCTTTATGGCCGACTTCGCGGCCATGGTGCCGTAGGTGATTATATGCGCCACGTTTTCCTCGCCGTATTTTTCCGTTACATAGCGCAACACATCGGCGCGGCCGTCATCGTCGAAGTCAATATCGATATCGGGGAGAGAGATACGGTCCGGGTTAAGGAATCGCTCGAAAAGCAGGTCATATTTCACGGGGTCGATCTGGGTTATGCCCAGGCAATAGGCCACGCAGCTTCCGGCTGCCGAGCCACGGCCGGGTCCCACGCTGACTCCGAGCTGTTCGCGGGCTGCGGTGATAAAGTCTTGCACTATAAGGAAGTATCCGGGAAAACCCATAGTCTTCATTATATGCAGTTCGAACTTTATCAGCTCCTTTATGTCGTCGGGGAGGGGATCGCCGTAGCGTTTCCTTGCTCCTTCGTAGGCGAGTTTTTTCAGATAGTCGGCTTCGAGTTTTATACGGTAGAGTTTCTCGTAACCGCCAAGCTTCTTTATTTTGGCTTCGGCCTCCTTCTGGCTCAGAACCACGTTACCGTTTTCGTCCTGGGTGAATTCGTCGAAAAGGTCCTTTTCAGTAAGCCTTTCCCGGTATTGCGCCTCGGTTCCGAAGTCCTCGGGTATGGCGAAGGTGGGCATGATAGGGCCGTGGTCGAGCGAATAAGTCTCGACTTTGTCAAGAATCTCAAGGGTGTTGGAGAGCGCTTCGGGAATATCGGAGAAAAGTTCGTTCATTTCCTCCTGGGTCTTCATCCATTCCTGTTTGGTGTAGCGCATGCGGTTCTCGTCGGTGAGATAGGAGTTAGTGCTCACGCATATCAGGCGGTCGTGCGCCTCGGCGTCGGTTTCGTTTACGAAGTGAACGTCGTTTGTGGCAATGATCTTAATTCCGAACTTCTGAGCTATTCTTATAAGCTCGGGATTCACTATCTTCTGATCTTCGAACACCGAGCGGTTGCCGCCCGGAGCATTGGTGGGGTGGCGCTGCAGCTCAATATAGTAGTCGTCGCCGAAGGTCTCCTTCCACCAGGCAACCTGTTTTTCAGCCTCCTCTATCTGTCCGGTCCTTATAAGGCGTGGAATCTCTCCACCCAGACATGCCGAGCTTATTATAAGTCCTTCACGATGGGCCGCGAGTTGTTTTTTGTCGGTTCGCGGGTGGGAATAGAAGCCTTCTGTCCATGCCTGCGACACGAGTTTTATAAGATTATGGTATCCTTTTTCATTTTTGGCTAGCACCACAAGATGTCGGCCTGTGTCGCGTTTGTCGGTCGATTCGTGAAGGTCTTTGTTGGCCACATACATCTCGCAGCCAAAAATCGGCTTGAGAATTTTGTTCTCGGCAGCTTTCTTTTTGGCTTCGGCTTCTGCAGCGGCTGCCTCATCGCCATCTTCGCGCGCTTTGGCCAGAGCTTCTTCGGCCTCTTGTATCTCCTTTTTTACAGAGCCGTTTTTTTTGTTCACATAATTGAAAAATTCTTTAGCTCCGAACATATTGCCGTGGTCGGTAAGCGCAAGACCCTTCATGCCGTTTGCTATCGCTTTGTCCACGAGGGCTTTGACTGAAGCTTGCCCGTCGAGCAGCGAATATTGTGAGTGAACGTGGAGGTGTATGAATGGATTCATAGTCCTATTATATATAGTTTATGGGGCTGTTGAAATGGATAGGGTGATGGTGTATTCGCCTATTTTTTTCAGTTCTCAAAGTTACTAATTATTATGGGATGTATTGGAGCCGCCGTTCATCATTAACACAAATTTTGCTCCCAATTTTATCTCGGCAAAGTAAAAACATGTTTTACAACATATTTTTAACATTTATTCAATCTGGTGATTTATAGAGGGTAAGGTGATTTTTGTGAGAAAATCGAACATTTTTCCCTGAAAAAAAGTTTTAAAAGACTTGCACG
>LUJP01000014.1 GCA_001689535.1 Bacteroidales bacterium M5 | reverse complement strand
ACAATCGTTATGAAACACCCTCTTAGAAACTCTTTGAACCGGGAAATTTTTGATTAAAGTTTTGATTTGAAATAATAATTGCATACTTTTGTCGTTGTCTTGAAATATGTTATATCGGTTATTCATCATATTATCCTTTGTATTAGGTTCTCCGGCAATGGTGGAATGCTTTCCGTCTGCGCCCGTAGAAAACCGAAATAACAGCCTAAAAGAAAATGCGCCCGAAGTCAAGGTCTATTCCGGCGGAATAGAGATAATTGTAAAACCAGAAAGCGGCACTTACAATTTCAGAGTCTACTCTATTACCGGACAAGTAGTAAAACGCCTGAAACTATCCGAAGGTTCCGAAAGAATCGAGTTGCCGCAAGGTTGCTATATTGTGAAGTGCGAGGCTTGGTCAAAGAAAGTCGTGGTTTGCTGACCTTTTTTTCAATAAGTATCCCAAAAATACTTTTCTTACAAATTAGCCCACTTTATTTGGAACGGTTATAAATAATCGTTTTTTCTTATTGCGTTGTCGGTCATATTTTGCAATTTTGCTGAAAATTTCAAAACGAGATATGAGATTAGACGAGCTCAAAACCGGCGAGAAAGCCGTAATTCTCAAAATTCTTGGCCACGGGGCTTTCAGAAAGCGTCTGATGGAGATGGGATTCGTAAAAGGAAGAGAAATCGAGGTTATCCTTTATGCTCCCCTACTCGACCCTATTAAATACCGCCTTATGAGTTACGACGTATCTTTAAGGCGCTCGGAAGCGCATCTTATTGAAGTTGTCCCTATCGACTCCGCTCAGGAAACCTCCACACCCGAGAAAACGATTACTACATCCGGTTATATCCCAGTCTCATCTCATAAAGAAACCTATGAGTCGAAACGCCGCACTATCAATATTGCGCTGATAGGAAATCCGAATTGCGGAAAAACTTCATTGTTCAATGTAGCTGCAGGCGCTCATGAGCATGTAGGAAATTACAGTGGAGTTACTGTCGATGCCAAAGAAGGGACATTTACGTTCCGGGGATATAAGTTCAACATTGTGGATTTGCCCGGAACATATTCCCTCGATGCTTATTCTCCCGAGGAACTGTACGTACGGCGTTTCCTCAAAGAAGAGACTCCTGATGTGATGGTAAACGTTGTGGTGGCCTCTAATCTTGAACGCAATCTCTATCTCACCTCGGAACTCATTGACATGGACCGCAAAATGGTAATTGCTCTGAATATGTTCGATGAACTGGAGGCCTCCGGTGACAAGCTTGACTATAAGTTGCTCGGTGAAATGATTGGCGTTCCGGTAGTACCCACGGTTTCACGTGATGGCCGAGGTCTTGACAATCTCTTCCAGACGATCATAGACGTTTACGAAGACATAAACACATCTGTAAGACATATCCATGTAAATCTCGGTGAGGATATAGAGAAAGGTGTGACGGTATTGAAGGATATGATCAAGGCCGATTCCAATATCGGACGTCATTTCTCACCTCGATATATAGCCATTAAACTGCTTCAGGGCGACAAGGAGTCCGAACGTTTAATCCAGGAAAGTCCGGGAAGTTCGGAAATTCTGAAGACGCGCGACAATCTGGTAAAACGGATAGAGTCGTTACATGGCGAAGACCTCACTTCCACGATTGCCGCCGACAAGTATGGTTTCATAGCCGGAGCACTCGCTGAAACCTATTCCAGAAACCGGACGCAGACAGAAAGCAATTCTCATATCATAGATACCCTTGTCACAAGCAAGCTTTTCGGTTTCCCGATTTTTCTTCTCATTCTATTCATCACATTCTGGGCAACATTTGAGTTAGGAGCATATCCCATGGAATGGATTGAGTCTCTGGTGGATTTCATCTCAGGGCTTGTTTCCAAATACATGCCCGACGGAATGCTGAAAGACCTTATTGCCGATGGTATTTTAGGAGGCGTCGGAGGTGTAATTGTATTCCTCCCCAACATTCTTATTCTCTATCTCTGCATCTCCTTTATGGAAGATTCGGGCTACATGGCCAGGGCTGCATTCATAATGGATAAGCTGATGCATCGAATTGGACTCCACGGCAAGTCTTTCATACCACTTGTAATGGGTTTCGGATGCAATGTTCCGGCCATTATGGCAAGCCGAAGCATAGAGAGCCGAAGCAGCCGCATCATCACCATTCTCATAAATCCGTTCATGTCATGTTCGGCACGTTTGCCGATTTATGTGCTTCTCGTCGGTACATTCTTTGAGAAACATGCTGCTTTCGTATTCCTGTGTCTTTATCTCACGGGCATTATAGTGGCTATGTTTACCGCAAAGATTTTAAGGAAATTCTACTTTAAGGCCGACGAGACTCCGTTTGTCATGGAGCTCCCTCCCTATCGTATCCCTACCTTAAAAGCCTCGCTCCGCCACATGTGGGGAAAGGGAGAACAATATCTGAAGAAGATGGGCGGAGTTATCCTCGTTGCCAGCATCCTCGTGTGGGCTCTGAATTATTTCCCTCATCATGACTCTGCAGGAACCAATGTCGAAAATAATCCCACAGCGACAGCCTCCGCCATTGACCCTCATACCGATTCATACCTGCAGATGCTTGGCAAAGCTGTAAATCCGGTTATGGAGCCGCTCGGATTTCACTGGAGAGCCACAGTCGCCGCTATTGCCGGAATTCCGGCGAAGGAAATTGTAGTTTCTACTCTCGGTGTGCTCTATACCGGCAACGAAGAAATAGACGATGCCTCTCTCTCTTCGCGAATAACCGCTCCATGTACGGTTACCGGCGAACCAGACTTCACTATGGCGAATGCGCTTAGTTTCATGGTGTTCATTCTTCTATACTGTCCATGTATAGCCACCATTACCGCCATAGTCAAGGAGACGGGAAAGCTGAAATACGGAATCTTCTCTATAGTATATAGTACTCTTATAGCCTGGATTATGGCATTTGGTGTCTATAGAATAGCATTGCTGTTTTAAGCGATACCGAAAAAGGAATTTCAGCTCAACTCCACGACGGTGATTCCGGCTCCTCCGAACTGGACATGCTCATCGCGGAATCCTTTAACTCCATTCACGCCTTTCAGATAATCTCTTATGTACTGGCGGAGTGCGCCGGTGCCTGTTCCGTGAAGAATCCTTACCTGTTCCGCACCGAACTGAATCGCATCGTCAATGAAATAAGTTACGGCCTGGACAGCTTCGTCCACACGCATTCCTCTCACATCAATTTCCCGCTTGAAATTAAGCTGCCTCTGACGGCTCTCGGCATTTGTTGCCGAGCTTACAAAGGATGTGTCTTTTGCCCCGTTTTTAATCTGGGCATCCGATTTTTTCAGTCGTGAAAGTTTTACAGTGGTCTTCAGCATGCCGAAATTGACAGAGGCATTTTCACCGTTGATTTCAAGCACCCGTCCCGGCACACCGCCTCCGTCAAGCTTCACAGTATCGCCCACCGCGATTTTTTCCTGACTTTTCATTTCTTTCCCGGAACTCTTTTTCTTCTTGGGCGCTTTCCTGAGAAGTTCGGGGTCTTTTTCTGCCTCCTTCGCAATAGTATTTTTCTGCCGTTTTAGCTGCTCTCGTGCTTCAAGAGTCTTTTCTTTTTCGGCATTGCTCTTTCGGATTTCATGGATGGTACGCTCAATCAATGCGTTAGAGCCTTCGATAATCCTCGTAGCCTTTTCTTTAGCATCGGATATTATTTCCCGACGCTGGGCCCTGAGGTTATCGGCATCTTCTTCATAACGCGTTATGGTATCGTCCAGCTTTTTCTCCTTGAGTCGAATTTGTTGCCGCTTGTTTTCCCAGTATCTTTTATCCCGGGCTATATCCAGCAGATATTTGTCGAGATTCACATAATCGCTTCCCACTATAGCCTCCGCGTTAGCCACTACATCCTTCGGCAAGCCTATTTTCCTTGCTATTTCCAGAGCGAAAGAGCTTCCAGCATTACCGATTGAGAGTTTGAAAAGAGGCTGCATGAGATGCCGGTCATAAAGCATTGAACCATTCACCAGACCCGGTGTTTCCTCAGCATAGTGTTTGAGATTCTGGTAGTGGGTGGTGATCACTCCCCACATTCCCTTCTCATGGAATTGTTCGAGCACAGCCTGCGCTATGGCTCCTCCTATCTGAGGCTCGGTTCCAGCTCCGAATTCATCTATCAGAACAAGCGATTTGTCTGATCCCTTGGCAAGGATTTCCTTCATGTCTCGCAAATGGGAGCTGTATGTACTTAGGTCATCTTCTATGCTCTGATTGTCGCCGATCTCCATGAAAATATCACGAAATATACCGCAATGGGAATTCTCATGAAGCGGAGGTAGCAGACCGCATTGAAGCATATATTGCACAATTCCCACGGTCTTAAGGCAAGCCGACTTTCCACCGGCATTAGGGCCGGACACGATAAGAATACGGCTGTCCTCTCCAAGGGTAATATATAGCGGCACTATCTCTTTCCCCTGCTTTTCAAGAGATTCCTTCAGCACAGGATGACATGCATGATACCACTCCAGTTCAGGCTCTGGATGAATGGAAGGCATACATGCCTCTATCGAACGCGCATAGAGAGATTTGGCATTGATAAAGTCTATTTCTCCTACCGCACTGTTGCTTTGGGCGATTTCTTCGGTGTATGGTCTTATTTCCGCACAGACCGATGAGATAATACGCGCTATTTCTCTTCGCTCTTCCATCTGGAGTTCCCTCAGACGGTTGTTGGCTTCCACCACTTCTGCAGGCTCGATATACACAGTCTTGCCCGATGCGGACTCATCATGCACTATTCCTGACAGACGGCGTTTATTCATCGGTGCTACGGGAATAACAAGCCTTCCGTCACGAACCGACGGAGATGCATCGGCGTCAATAATTCCTTCTTTCAGCGCATTCGTCATAACGCGCCGCATTGCCGCGTTTACCGCTCCCGACATGCTGTTCATTTTCCGCCGTAAGTCTGCAAGTTCGGCCGATGCAGAGTCCTTGACATTGCCGTAACGGTCGAGTACTCTGTCTATGATGCGGCAGAGTTCAGGAAATGTCAGGATTCCCGAGGCTATGGAGTCCAAGGTATTTACACGACTGTTTCCAGATTCATCCTTGAGCGCACAGAAGTATGCGTTCAGCTCTTTCATGGACTCGAGAGCCTTTCTTACGAAAAGAAGTTCCGAGGGTGCAATCATGCTTCCTCCAAGACTTATGCCTTTTAGTTCCGCCTCTATATCGGCTACGTTTCCAAGCGGAGGGATAGCGTCGCCGGAAATAAGGCCAAGCATCTCGTCAACGGCAGAAAGCTCAAATTTCACCGTGTCGAAATCTGAGGAGAACGTTATATTCTCCACTCTTTCCTTAGCCATATTGGAGTGGCACCGGTCGATTATCTTCGTTTTAATATGAGGGAATCCTATTTTCTGTTCAAAAGTTGAAGGAAATATCATAATACTCTGTGCATTCATTCTTTATTGCAAAGTTACTTATTTTTTGTGATATACACAATAAGGAGCT
>LUJP01000045.1 GCA_001689535.1 Bacteroidales bacterium M5 | reverse complement strand
GCCGTAGCGTGTCCGCTGAATAGTTACCTTAACCATGAAAAAGCTGATAAAAGTCTACGGGATGTGTGTGGCCGCTCTGGTCATTGCGTGGTCATGCGGAGGCGAGGTGCAGCCGCCTACGCTCCACGATACCGATAAAACTTTGATTTCTAAAATGACCGTAGCTGATTTCAAGGCCGCATTCTGGCAGGAAGGCACGGCCGATTATTCGCGGGAGATAAAGTCGACCGACGGCCGCAGCATTCTCATGGAGGGTGTGGTGCTCGCCACGGATGTTCCCCGTCTGGGCTGGGTGGTGATCGGAGATGCGTCGGGTGCATTGGCCTGGGAGGTCTCACCGGCATCGGACGCGTTGAAGTATGCTGTGGGGCAGAAGGTGGAGGTGTCGCCCGGAGGTCTGATGGCCGGCCGACGTGCAACGGTGTTCATGATTGGAAAAGGTGACGCGTTGTCTCCGCTCGGAAGCGCCGAACGCGGCGCTGTGCTCAAGCTTATAGGGGAACCGGATGCGTCGCAGGCTTCAGCCATAGCGATGCCCCTGAGCCATCTTGACGCCGATGATGCTCTGCTGCGCTGGCAGAGCCGCCTTGTGAGGCTGGACTACGTAAGTTTCGATGGCCGTGACGGCGATGATTATATTCTGCGGGAGGCCAACGGGGCAACTATCACTATGTCATTGCCTGACAATGACGCTTTTGACTGGGATGCATCGGCCATCGCAGGTATCGGGTCTGTGATGGGGATTGTGTCTACGGTGGCTGAAAACGGTGCGACGGTGTGGCGTGTCTATCTCCGCTGCGGTGATGATATCGAGGGCTTCTCTCGTCCCGTTTCAGATGGCCCCGACAATCCGGATGCCCCGGAGGGCCCGGACACTCCGGAACCGCCGTCAGAACCTGACAATTGTGCCGATTTCTCAACCCTCAACGGCGGCAGTAACGCCACTGGCTATGCCGGAACTTATACCACCGTATGCGGTTGGACAGCAAAGTATTGCGCCGTGGCGAGCGGTGGCGAGGAGGACTCCCCCTCGCAGAACATTTTCACTTTCATGGGTGATGCGTCGGTGCGTGGCCCGGTGCTAAACGGGCGCATAGGAGGCCTGGGCTCGCTCGTGTCGCCGGTGCTTTCAGACGGCATAAGCCGGTTGGAGTTCAGTTACGGTTTCCCGTTTGAAGAGCGGCGAGCGGGCTTCACAGTCAATATCCGTCAGGATGGTGCCGTGGTGCTGTCCACCTCCGTAACAGTCGACAATATTCAGTCGCGCCACGCCTACGGCTTCTCATGGGACGTGGAATGCCAGGGCGATTTCGTGATAGAAATCCTCAACAACGGCCTCACGGCCTCGTCCGGCGACAAAGACCGCCTCGCGGTGTGGAATCTCACCTGGACGCCCGCTCCGTGAAGAATCACATGGCCGGAATCTCTTTTATAGCCATTTGATTTTTCCGAGATTTCCCTGAAGCCCTTCGCGGTAGGCTCTGATGAATCGCAGTGCGTCGGCCGGACGGTAACCTCTTCCTAATGGCCCCATTACTGCAGCCGGAAACAGATAGCCGAGCATGGAGATAAAAGGTCTTACATATTTTACGCCCCATGTGCGACCGTATGTGGAGGCAAACCATGCTCCGTTTCTCACCTGATAGAATCGTTTCCAGCGTTTTTTTGATGTTCGTTCAATCCATGTGTTGCCGGCAAAGAATTTCTGCTTGTCCATCAGTGCATCTGGCACGTAAAGCAGTTTAAAACCGGTCCGATAGGCGCGGATGCAGTAATCAGTGTCGTCATAAAAGATAAAAAGGTCAGGATTGGGATATCCGATAGTCTCAACTACCTTGCGGCTGATAAAGAGGCCTTCGAAAGCTGCTCCGGCAATCTCCGTAGTTTCTTCCACGCTGATTTTGCGAAGTGGGGCTATGGATGTGGATGCTAAGGTATGCGTCAGGTCATAATCCTTGAACTCAGTTGTGAAAATCGCGCCTTCAACGAGACGGCGGGGAGACATTATACCGACCTTCGGCTCTGCGGTATGCCGAAGAAAGTGCTCCAGGCAGTCGGGACGGGGAAATACGTCATCGTCCATACACCATATCCAGTCTGCCCCCATGGTGTATGCGCGTTTCATTCCCGTCTGGAATCCTCCGGCGCCACCTACATTTTGTTGGTGTATCACGGTGAGATCCTGCTGATTGTCAAGCCATGCGACAGTACCGTCGGTGGAATCATTGTTGACGACCACAATGGCGTTGAGCTGAGGTGTCGCGCGCAGGCAGGAAATGGTCTTTTTAAGCAATTCGAAACGGTTGAAGGTAACAACGACTGCAATGATTTTCATTTGGAGGGAATGGTTGAGGTAATGGGGCGATTTTGATTCTTTACGCTGTAAAATTAGTCAAATATTCTTATCTTTGGACATTATGCTATAAAACCGGATGCGCAATTGATAGATTTCTTTGTGAAGGTTGTTATTAATAACGATTAAACTTAAAGCCAACAGCATAAAGATATGGACAGCATCAAACCTAAACTGGTAGTGCTCACGGGCGCGGGCATGAGCGCCGAGAGCGGGATCTCAACTTTCCGCGACAGCGGAGGCTTGTGGGACAAATATCCTGTGATGGATGTGGCGAGTGCCGAGGGCTTTGCCCGCAATCCCGCTCTTATCCATAAGTTTTACAACGAGCGCCGCCATGAGCTGGTGAAGGCGCAGCCAAATGCCGGACATTCCGGTCTCGCTGAGCTCGAGCAGTGGTACGACACCTGGATCATCACCCAGAACGTTGACAATCTGCATGAGCGCGCCGGTAGTACAAAGGTGCTTCATCTCCACGGAGAGCTTATGAAAGTGCGCTCTATGAAGCATCCAGAACGCGTGTATACACTCACCGAAGAAAACCTCGACACTACTCCCGACACCCGCGACGAATATGGCGACGCCGTGCGTCCGCATATCGTCTTTTTCCAGGAGGCCGTGCCTAACATCGAACCCGCCATAGAGCTTGTGGAGCAGGCTGATGTGCTGGTGATAATAGGAACCTCCATGGCTGTTTATCCTGCGGCAGGGCTGGTCCACTATGCCCGGCGCGGCATTCCGGTGTATTATATCGACCCGAATCCCGCTCCCGTGCCCGACGGCATCACAGTGCTTCGCACCACTGCCACAGAGGGAGTTAAGGAGCTTGCGCGCATACTCCGTCCCTGAGTTCGGGGATGATAATCGCAATCCGGAGCTGTTTACATCATTTGCAAATGTAAACGGCTCCAGATTGTGTTTTATATCATTGTAAATCAGTGGGATATGCGAATGTAGAAAACTTTATATAGGTTAATGCCCAAAAAATATTGTTTAGTTATGTAAACTTATGCCCGATTTTAAGTAACTTTGAAGCCTAAATGTATCGCTAAAGTGAGCACTTCAGAACCAGTTTATCATATTCCGGCGCTTCTTCCTCAGGTAATAGAAGCTCTTGACATAAAGCCAAGTGGTATTTACGTCGACGCAACCTACGGCGGCGGAGGCCATTCGCGTGCCATTGTGGAGCGTTTGGGTCCGCAGGGACATCTCTATTCCTTCGACCAGGACGACGAGGCTGTGGCGCGCGCCATGACCGACGACCGGTTCACGGTCGTCTACTCCAATTTCCGTTTTCTGCCTAACTTCATGCGTTATTACGGAGTGAAGGGGGTTGACGGTATTCTGGCCGACCTCGGTGTGAGTTTCCATCACTTCGATGATGCATCGCGGGGATTCTCCTTTCGGTTCGATTCGCCGCTCGACATGCGCATGAACCGCCGATCAAGCATGAGCGCGGCCGAGTTTCTCGCCACCGCCACCGAAGAGCGCATTGCTACCGTGCTGGGGCTTTACGGCGAGCTGAAGCAGGCGCGCCGCATGGCGGCCGCCATAGTCCGTGAGCGTGAGGCTGGCCGCCCGGTCGATACCGTGGGCCGTCTCACGGCCATAATGAAGCCTTTTATTTCGCCTAAACACGAGAAAAAAGAGATGGCTCAGCTGTTTCAGGCACTGCGCATTGAGGTCAACGGCGAGATGCAGGCTCT
Organism: Bacteroidales bacterium M5; assembly: GCA_001689535.1. Classification (GTDB taxonomy): domain Bacteria; phylum Bacteroidota; class Bacteroidia; order Bacteroidales; family Muribaculaceae; genus Paramuribaculum. The sequence goes on along the minus strand of LUJP01000045.1, from coordinate 19,383 downwards.
CGAGCAGTTCCTTGCCGGATGCCTGCGGGTGCTGAAGCCCGGCGGACGGCTGGCGGTGATTACCTATCATTCGCTTGAGGACCGCATGGTGAAGAACTTCATGCGCACCGGCAATGTCGAGGGGCGCGAGGAGCGCGATTTCTTCGGGGCCGTTTCGCGCCCGCTGAAAGCGCTTTCATCGAAGCCTATTGTGCCTGGAGAGGAGGAAATCGAGCGAAATCCGCGTTCGCGCAGTGCAAAACTGCGCGTGGCCCGCAAGCTTCCCGACAACGAATGAAATAACCCATCAATCCGTTTCACCATCATATCGTAGCAATGCCAAAAACAGAAACCTCACATCGACCGACTCTCGGATTCATAGGCCGCCTTCTCCGCGGTCAGGTGATTTCCGGCGACTTCTTCGTCAACAATGCCGTGGCGCTGGGATTCTGTGTGCTTGTGCTCCTGGGATACATCTCCTCCAAATACGAGATGCAGACCCGTATGGAGGCGCTGCGGAAATACACCAACGAACTGGAGACGGTGAAAGCTGAGCGCGTAAGGGCGCGGAGCCTCTACATGGGCCGTATACGCGAAAGCTCCATGCAGCAGCTCGTCGACTCGCTCCACCTCGGCCTCCACGTCCAGGACCGTCCCCCTTATGAGATAGAACTCGACTGAATAAATTCTTAACTCTGAAAAAACAATAACCCCGAGTCCACCCCCCCCCCATGGCTAAAGGAAACAGAAGCAGAATCATCTGGCGCTACATCTTTGTGGTGGCTGTTACCATGCTCTTTGTAGGCCGCATAGTCTACAAACTGTGGGACACTACCGTGGTTTCCGCCGACGAATGGAATAGCCTTGCCCTGAAGGAGCTGTCGAAAGTCGATACCATCGCTCCACAACGAGGCAACATCCTGGCGTGCGACGGCTCGGTGCTCGCCACCAACGTGAGGGAATACACCGTGAGAATCGACTTCCGCAGCGAGCGCTTTCTAACCGACACCTTTGTGGCCCGGCTTGATACCATCTCGCAGTGCATGGCCCGCGAATTCGGACGCCGCACCGCCAAGGAATGGAAAGAATATCTCTCCACCCCGCTCAAGCTGGCCCATAAGGACCGTCCGCGTGCGTTCGTGCTGATTGACCGTGTGAGCTATGCCGATTATCTCAAGATACGCACCTTGCCTTTCTTCAATTATCCCAACCGCAACTATTGCGGCATAACCCATGATTCACGTCTTGCCCGCGTGCGTCCCTATGGCGCCATGGCCCGGCGAAGCATAGGCGGTGTGGGTGCCACGCGCGAGTGCAGCGAGGTCCACGGCATTTCCGGTCTGGAGAAGGCGCTCGACTCGCTCCTCTACGGCACTCCCGGCCTGGCAAAGAAGGTATCCCTCACCAAGGAAATTGTCCCCTGGACCGACGTCCCTGCCGTGCCAGGAGCCAACATCATCACCACCATCGACATCAAGATGCAGGACATCGTGGAAAACGAGCTTAACAAGATGCTCGAATACTGCGATGCCGACTGGGGCGTGGCCGTGCTCATGGAGGTGGCCACAGGCAACATCAAGGCAATCTCCAATCTTGAGAAGAATACAAAGACCGGCACCGGATATATCGAGGCCATGAACCGCGCCGTACAGGGTTATGAACCCGGCTCCGTGGTCAAGCCCATATCCATGATGCTCGCTCTTGAGGAGGGCGCGGTGAGCAATCTCGATGAAGTGATTTCCACCGGCTCATCGTATGCCTACGCCGGAGGAAGGCCCATCACCGATGCCCATGGCGTGGGGTCCATGCGTGTAAGCGAGGTGATAGAGCGTTCGTCGAATATCGGAATGACCAAAATCATCGCCCGAAAGTTCGACGCCAATCCGGGCCGTTTCTACTCCCGCCTGAAGGAAATAGGCTTCCTCGAGCCTATGCATACCGGAATAGCCGGAGAGTGCATACCACGCGTTGACTCGCTGCCCGACAACCGCGGCGGCCGCATCGGCCTTTCCCGCCAGTGTTACGGCTATGCCACCAAGATACCGCCGCTGTACACTCTCTCCATCTACAATGCCATTGCCAACGGCGGCCGGTACGTGCGTCCGCGTCTGGTGATGGGAACGCGCACGGCCGACAGCGACACCCTCTTCCCCGTGACATATATCCGCGACCGTATATGCTCCGAGACCAACGCCGCCAAAATGCGCTCCATGCTGCGCTCGGTGGTGTGGGGCGATCATGGCACCGGACGCCGTCTGCGTTCCGACAAGGTGGCCATAGCCGGCAAGACCGGCACCGCCTACGTCATCGAGCAGGGCGGCTACAACACATCCAAGAAGCGCCTTGCCTTCTGCGGATTCTTCCCGGCCGATACTCCCCGGTTCTCATGTATGGTGCTTGTGCGCCATCCCCGTCAGAACGCTTTCGGCGCGGCGTCCACCAGCGGAGAGGTGCTAAAGGGTATCGCCGAGAATCTCTACAGCCGCGGAATGCTCGACAACAGTTCCGACTACCGGGCCGATGCCAAAGGAGACTCGGCGCCCACCATGCATGCTTCGACCGACGGCGCGCGTGCTTTGGTGGTTTCCGACCGTCTGGGCCTTTCAGGCAAAGTGACGGTGCTGGCCCATCCCATGGGCGAAAAGGTGAAAGGTGTGCCCGACGTGCATGGCTACGGCTTGCGCGACGCCCTGTCGGTGCTCGAGAAATCCGGCTATAACGTAAAATTCCGGGGTGCGGGCTATGTGGCCGGACAGCATCCCAAGCCCGGAACCGAAATGAGGCGCGGAAGCATCGTGACGCTTGAACTCCGCGAATAGCCTCCTGGAAAAAATAAGAATAAACAAACAAAAACATCATAATCATGAAGTCACTCTCAGATTTGCTCTCGGCCATAATGCCGCAGGAAGTGATAGGAAGCGAAGAGAAGAAAATAACCTCCCTCGAATGTGATTCCCGCAAGATCAAGCGGGGTTCGCTGTTTGTGGCTGTGCGCGGCTATAATGTCGACGGCCATAAGTTTATTCCTTTGGTCACGCTTGCGGGAGCTGCCGCCATAGTGTGCGAGGAGCTGCCGGAGCGTCTGGAATCGACGGTGACTTACATCAAGGTGCCCGACTCAGCCGTGGCTTTGGGTCTGCTTGCCTCGCAATGGTGGGGCAATCCCTCGCGCAAGCTTCAACTCGTGGGTGTCACCGGCACCAACGGCAAGACCACTACCGCCACCCTCATCTACGAGATGGCGCGCATGATGGGTCATAAGGCCGGTCTGCTATCTACAGTCTGCAATTATATCGACTCCGAGGCCGTCCCCACCACCCAGACCACTCCCGATCCGCTAACGCTCAACGAGCTTCTGCACCGCATGGTGGTGGCCGGATGCACGGTGGCCGCAATGGAGGTAAGCTCCCACGCCGCCCACCAGCACCGTATAGCCGGACTGCATTTCGCCGGAGGCGTGTTCACCAATCTCACCCGCGACCATCTTGATTATCACAAGACGGTCGACGCTTATCTTGCCGCCAAGAAATCGTTTTTCGACGGGCTGCCCCGCACGGCGTTCGCTCTCACCAACCTCGACGACCGCAATGGCGAGGTGATGCTCCAGAACACCGCGGCACGCCGCTACACATATTCGCTGCGTACTGTGGCCGATTTCACAGGCCGCGTGGTCGAGAGCCGTCTCGATGGCACCCTCATGTCGTTCAACGGCCATGAGGTGGAGGTGCTCTTCACCGGCCGTTTCAACGCCTACAATCTCACGGCCGTTTACGGTGCCTGCTGTCTGCTGGGGTGGGACCGCGAGGCAGTGCTCGTCAACATGAGCCGCCTTGTGCCCGTGGCCGGACGTTTCCAGACCATCCACGGCGCCAACGGCGTGACTGCTATCGTGGACTATGCCCATACGCCCGATGCGCTCGTAAACGTGCTCGACGCCATACGTGATGTGGTGGGCCCGCAGGGCACCATCATCACCGTGGTGGGCGCCGGTGGCAACCGCGACCGCGGCAAACGTCCCCTGATGGCGGCTGAAGCTGCCGCACGCAGCCAGAAGCTCGTGCTCACATCCGACAATCCCCGCGACGAGGAACCCGCTGAAATCATAGCCGAGATGGAAGCCGGTCTTACCGACGCCACCCGGTCCAGGACTCTCAGCATCACCGACCGCCGCGAAGCCATACGCACCGCGCTCGCGCTCGCCGGAAAGGGCGATGTGGTGCTGATTGCCGGCAAAGGCCATGAGACCTACCAGGAAGTGAAAGGCGTGAAACATCATTTCGACGACCGCGAAGTGGTGCGCGAGGTCTTCGCCTCAATCTGACCCTCTCTGTTAATATAATCCCCAACCGTTTCAATAGCAACGCGAAATGCTTTATTATCTTTTTAATTATCTCGAGACTCTCGGTGTGCCCGGCGCGCGGCTCATGGACTACATCACGTTCCGTTCCGGCGCGGCTCTCGTGCTGTCGCTGATTATAGCCACAGTGTTCGGGCGCCGGATAATAGACCGTCTGCAGCTGATGCAGGTGGGCGAGATAATCCGCGATCTTGGCCTTGAGGGCCAGATGTCGAAAAAAGGCACCCCCACCATGGGTGGCATCATAATAATCGTGGCGATTCTTGTGCCGTGTCTGCTCGTGGGCAATCTGGGCAACATCTACATGGCTCTGATGCTCGTGGCCACGATATGGCTCGGCACGCTCGGTTTCCTTGACGACTATCTGAAGATTCACCGTCACAACAAGGACGGCATGAAAGGCAGCTTCAAAATTGTGGGCCAGGTGGGCCTCGGCCTGATTGTGGGCCTCACCATGTGGTTCAGCCCCGATATAACGATGCGCGAGAATGTGGAGGTGGTTGAGCCCGAAGCGCAGGAAACCGTCATCATGTACACCCCTGAGGATGTGAAGTCCACCCAGACCACCATACCTTTCGTCAAGAACAACAACTTCGATTACGCCTATCTCACCCAGTGGATGGGAAGTCATGCCGCAACCGGCGGCTGGATAGTGTTCGTGCTGGTTACCATTCTGGTGATCGCGGCCACTTCAAATGGCGCCAACCTCACCGATGGTCTCGACGGCCTCTGTACCGGAACCTCGGCGATAATAGGCTGCGCGCTCGCCATAATGGCCTATCTGGGCGGCCACATAGTCTATTCGTCGTATCTGAACATAATGTATATCCCCGGCAGCAGTGAGCTGGTGGTGTATATGGCGGCGTTTATAGGCGCGCTGGTAGGATTCCTATGGTACAATGCCTATCCTGCACAGGTGTTCATGGGCGATACCGGGAGCCTCACTCTCGGCGGCATAATAGCCGTGTTCGCCATTCTCATACGCAAAGAGCTGCTTATTCCGCTGCTCTGCGCCATTTTCTTCTTCGAGGACCTTTCGGTGATGCTGCAGGTGGCTTATTTCAAATACACCAAAAAGCGCCACGGTGTAGGGCGTCGTATTTTCAAGATGACTCCTCTCCACCATCATTTCCAGAAGCCGGGAAATTCCGGCATCGACGCACTGTTGCAGGCTCCCCTCAACGCAGTGCCTGAGCCCAAGATCGTCACCCGCTTCTGGATCATAGGCCTGCTGCTTGCCGTGCTTACTTTCGTCACTCTCAAGATACGATGATATATACTAACCATTGATAAGATACTAACACATACTATATAAGATGAACTCCAGAAAAAAACTCGTGGTGATCGGCGGCGGCGAAAGCGGCGTAGGAGCAGCCATCCTCGGCAAAGACAAGGGGATGGACGTGTTTTTGTCAGATTCCGGAACCATTCCGGAGCGATATGCCGAGGTGCTTCGCGCCGAGGGCATAGAATTCGAGCAGGGCGGACACACCGCATCCCGTGTGCTCGATGCCGACGAGGTGGTGAAAAGCCCCGGCATTCCTCCCACGGCCCCGCTCGTTAAGGCACTTGTGGAAAAAGGTGTGCCGGTGATTTCCGAAATCGAGCTCGCCGGACGTTACACCCACGCCAAGATGGTGTGCATCACCGGTTCAAACGGTAAAACCACCACCACCATGCTCACATATCATATCCTCAAGGACGCTGGACTCAATGTGGGTCTGGCAGGCAACGTGGGCCGTTCCCTTGCGTGGCAGGTGGCCCGCGAGAACCACGACGTGTACGTGATAGAGCTTTCGAGCTTCCAGCTTGAAAATATGTATGATTTCAAGGCCAACGTGGCCGTGATTCTCAACATCACTCCCGACCATCTTGACCGCTACGACTATAAGATGCAGAATTACATCAATGCCAAATTCCGCATTCTGCGCAACCTTACTCCTGAGGACGCCTTCATTTTCTGGCAGGACGACCCCGTGATTCAGGCCCAGCTGCGGCAGGTGGCAATAGAGGCCCGCATGTATCCCTTCGCCCAGAATATGGAAGAGGGTTCCAGAGCCTACGTGGACGATGACGACGAGCTGGTGCTCGATGCCGAGGCTATCCCGGTGAAGATGCCCCGTGCCGACCTGAGCCTAAACGGGCTGCATAACCTTTACAATTCCATGGCTGCCGGTCTGTCGGCATGCCTGCTCGATATAAAGAAGGACGACATACGTCGCGCCCTGAGCAATTTCGAGGGTGTGGAGCATCGTCTGGAATTTGTGGCCGACATAGACGGAGTGCGTTACATCAACGACTCCAAGGCCACCAACGTGAATTCCTGCTGGTATGCCCTCGAGAGCATGCCCCGCAAGGAAGCACCCTCTGTGGTGCTGATTCTCGGCGGCAAGGACAAGGGCAACGACTATACCGAGATAGAGCCGCTGGTGCGCGAGAAGGTCAAGGCCATAGTGTGCATGGGCAAGGACAATGCCAAGCTCCTCGACTTCTTCACAGGCAAAGTGCCCCGGATAGCCGACACCCATTCGCTTGACGAGGCCATCGCCGCCTGCCGCGGGTTTGCCTCCGAAGGCGATACGGTGCTTCTGTCGCCCTGCTGTGCGAGCTTCGACCTTTTCACGAGCTACGAGAACCGCGGCGAGCTTTTCAAGCAGGCCGTGAATGCCCTCGCCCATAAATGATCCATACTCTCTCCCCACATTAACACAAAACTGAAAATGGAACTTCAACCTGCCGCTTCATCAACCCGGACCATCCCCGGAGCCGCCGACTCGCAGCCCGAGGCGATCGCCGCCGAGGTGCCCGGTACAGCCCGGCGCATCCGGAGCTATCTCTTCGGGCATACCGACAAACATATATGGGGCATATACCTTCTGCTGTGCCTCATTTCCATAGTGGAGCTTTACAGCGCGTCGTCGCGCGAGGTGAGCGGCACCGGCATTGGTGTCTACATGCCTATAATGCGCCACATGGCCATGCTTGTGGTGAGTTTCGGTATCGTGGTGGCCATGTCGAGAATGCATTACAGCCGCTTCGTCACTCTCGTGCCGCTGTTCGTGATGCTGAGTATCGGCCTGTGGCTTGCCTCCTGGTTCATAGGCGAGGATTTCAACGGCGCACGCCGCGCCATACGCATAATGGGCATAACTCTCCAGCCGTCGGAGTTCATGAAACTCTCCGCCGCCCTTACCATAGGCTATCTTGCTGCTCTTTTCCAGGAAAAGAAGGGCATGAAGAAGAACGGCGTGTGGATTGCCGCAGGAACGGTGGTGTTTTTTGCTGGAACGCTCATATTCAGCGGACTCACCAACACCATTCTGCTGCTGTGCATCAGTCTGTCCATGCTTGTGATTACCGGCATGAGAATCACCGACCTCTTGAAAATAGCTATGGCCTATCTGGCCGGAATGACGCTGCTGGTGGGTGTGTTCTATATCGACTATAAGATGCATGCGGTGCCGGGTGCCACTGCCGATATGTCGGAAATGCAGATGTCGAAGCTTACCCGCTGGGAAACGTGGGTGAGCCGCCTCGAAGAGTTCGGCAATGATTCCGTGCCGAAATACCAGCAGAAAATGACCGCCGACAACCGCCAGGCCATGATTGGCTTCATGGCGCAGGCCCATGGAGGCATAAAGGGCGTGATGCCCGGCAATTCACGCGAGACGTCGCGCCTGCCGCTTGCTTTTACCGATTATATCTACTCCATAATAGTCGAGGAGCTGGGTCTGGTGGGCGGTCTGGCCGTGCTGCTGCTCTATCTCTGGCTCATGGCGCGCGCGGCGGTGCTTGCCAACCGCGTCTCGGTCAACTTCGCGGCGCAGCTTGTGCTTGCCGCCTCGCTCACCATAGTGTTTCAGGCGCTTTTCCATATAGGTATCGTCACGGGAGCCATGCCTGTTTCGGGGCAGCCCCTGCCGCTGATATCCAAAGGCGGAACGTCGATACTCATCACCTCTATTGCTTTCGGCATAATGCTTTCCGTGAGCCGTCACGCCACCCGCAAGGGCGCACGCAAGAAGGAGATTGAGCAGGAGGAATCCATGCTCCCGAAGGAAATGAGCGCCGCCAACCCAACGCAGCTCTGATTTTAACATGAAAGAAAATGAGTGAAGAATCACCTAAACGCATACTGATAAGCGGTGGAGGCACCGGCGGACATATTTTCCCCGCCATTGCCATAGCCAACGCCATACGCCGTCGCGAGCCCGGCGCCGAGATACTCTTCGTGGGTGCCTGCGGCCGTATGGAGATGGAGCGTGTGCCTGCCGCCGGCTATAAGATAGAAGGACTGCCTGTGGCCGGATTCGACCGGCGCCGCCTCTGGCGCAACGTGCCGGTGGTGGTGAAGCTTGTGCGAAGCCTGCTGCGCGCCCGCTGTATCGTGAGGAACTTCCGGCCAGACATTGCCATAGGCGTGGGCGGATATGCCAGCGGCCCAATACTCAAGGAGGCGCAGCGTCAGGGCGTTCCCACGCTTATTCAGGAACAGAACTCTTATCCTGGAGTCACCAACAAGCTTCTCGCGCCGAAGGCCCGCGCAATCTGCGTGGCCTACGATGGCATGGAGCGCTTCTTCCCCGCCGAAGTCATTACCAAGACCGGAAATCCGGTGAGAAAAGATATAGCCGACTGTGCCGGGATGGACAGCGCCGAAGCCAAGCGCGCCCTCGGGTTTGACCCGTCGCGTCCGCTGCTGCTGGTGGTGGGAGGAAGCCTTGGCGCGCGCACCATCAACGACAGCATTGCCGCCGGACTCGACCGTCTTACCGACGGCGGACGATATCAGGTGATGTGGCAGACAGGCAAACTCTATGCCGAAGAGTGCGCCCGCGTGGCTGCCGACCGGGATGATGTAAAGGCTATGCCGTTCATCGCCGATATGGCACATGCCTACAGCGCTGCCGACCTCGTGGTGGCCCGTGCCGGAGCAGGCACCATATCTGAGCTTCAGCTTGCGGGAAAAGCCGCCATACTGGTGCCGTCGCCCAACGTGGCCGAGGATCATCAGCGCAAGAATGCCATGGCGCTGGTGGAGCGTGACGCCGCTGTGATGGTGCCCGACAGCGAGGCGCGTGCGCGGCTCGTCGACGAGGCTCTGGAGCTTATGGCCGATCCGTCGCGCCGCTCCATCATTGCCGCAAATGCCGCCAAGATGGCGCTTCGCGAGAGCGACAGCCGCATAGTCGATACCATTTACCGTATTATCGAAGAGAAAAAATGACAACAGACCATCCTAACATATACTTTGTGGGAGCCGGAGGCATAGGCATGGCAGCTCTTGAACGTTATTTCCTCAGCAAGGGGAAGCGTGTGGGCGGATATGACCGCACGGCCACCGACCTCACCCGCGCTCTTGAAAGCGAGGGCGTGGAGATTACCTACAGCGATGCTGCTGACGCCATTCCGCAGGCGTTCCGCAATCCCGGGGAGACACTGGTGGTCTATACCCCCGCCGTACCCGATTCGCACCCCGGGCTGCAATGGTTCCGCGCCAATGGTTTCGAGGTGGTGAAACGCGCCGCCGTGCTCGGCATTGTGACGCGCCACAGCCGCAGCCTCTGTTTCGCGGGAACCCATGGCAAAACCACCACATCGTCCATGGCTGCACACGTGCTCCACAACTCTCCCGCCGGGTGCAACGCCTTCCTGGGTGGTGTGCTCCGCAATTACTGCACCAATTTTATCCTTGATCCTCATTCAGACTTCTCGGTGATAGAAGCCGACGAATACGACCGCTCGTTCCATCATCTCACACCATCTGTGGCAGTGATAACGTCCACCGACCCCGACCATCTGGACATCTACGGAACAGAGGAAGCCTACCTTGAAAGCTTCGCACATTTCACTGAGCTTATCCGCCCCGACGGTACCCTTATAGTCCATACCGGCCTTAAACTGCGCCCACGTGTGGCTCCGGGAGTGAAGGTCTACACCTATTCGCGCGACGAAGGCGACTTCCACGCCATCAATATCCGCCGCAGCGAAGGTTCGATTGTGTTCGACATGGTGATGCCCGACGGCAGTGTGATGACAGATATTGCTCCCGGTGTGCCCGTGGAGATAAACATAGAGAACGCAATCGCCGCGCTCGCCGCAGTATGGGGCGCCGGACAGCTCGACCAGTCGAGTGCACGCCGGGCCATGGCTTCGTTCCAGGGCCCGAAACGCCGCTTTGAGTTCCATCTTAAGGAACCGGGCCGCGCCATAATCGACGATTATGCCCATCACCCCGACGAACTGCGCCAGTCGATACGCTCGGTGCGCGCCCTCTATCCCGACCGCCGGCTTACGGTGGCTTTTCAGCCCCATCTCTACAGCCGCACGCGCGACTTCGCTCCGCAGTTCGGCCAGGCTCTTTCCGAGGCCGACGACGTGATATTGCTCGACATCTACCCGGCCCGCGAGCTCCCTATGGAGGGCGTTACCTCCCAGCTCATATTCGATGCTGTAGACGGGCCCGCAAAGATCATGATTACAAAGGAACAGCTGCCCGCGACCATACGTGAGCGCGGTTTTGAGGTGCTCCTTACAGCCGGTGCGGGCGATATCTGCGACTTCCTTGACCGTATAACCTCCGATGCCCGCTCATGAAGAGAAAACGTCTGCTCTACATACTGCTCACTGTGCTTGCCCTTGGCGTGATGGCGGTAATAACGCTGCTCACACAGGGCATGGCGGCGTCGCGCCCCTGCAGGGACGTGACCATGACCGTGCGCGATTCCTCATCGGTGAAGTTTGTCAACGAGGCGGAGCTCTGGCGCGAGCTTGGCAGATGGCCGGCGCAGATGAAGGGCAGCAGACTCGACGATATAGACATTGACAGCCTGGAGCGTTTCCTCAGGTCTATCGACAAAATAGAGTGGACCGAGGTGAATATCCGTCCCGACAGCACTATCCATATAGAAGTCAGCCCGATGCGTCCCGTGGCGAGAATCTTCGACAGCCACGGATCGTATTATATCAACCGTCAGGGAAAGAAAATCAGTGCCCAGGCGCGTTATTTCATGGATGTGCCGGTGATTCAGGGCGAGTTTACCGATTCGTTTCCCGCGGTGAGCATTCTGCCGCTGGTGGATTATATTGCATCTGACAGCACATGGAACAAAGTGGTGTCGATGATCAAGGTCGATTCTCCCACCAGCATCATGCTCGTTCCGGTGTTTCGCGGCCATCTGGTGAACTTCGGTGATGCAAGCATGTTTGATGACAAGTTCCGTCGCCTCCGCAATGTCTATACCAAGATTCTGCCGGCCATGGGCTGGGATTATTACGACACCATAAGCGTGAAATGGAACGGCCAGATAGTGGCTACACGTCGCAACAAGGCGCTTCCGAAAGTGCAGTATGACGACGGTGTGGACGAGGCCGAAGTGGATCTGTCAACAATGCTGACTGAAGAAGGAGTGGCGGCCGGACAGTCCATTCCCGGCAAGAAAATCGAGGAAGACCGTCCCATGCCCGGCGAGAAACCCTCCGAGGTCTCCGGCGGTAAAGAAAGCAAAGGCGGCCCCGTCACAAAGAAAAAAGAAATTAAAAAACCATAGATATGGAAGAAAAAAATATTGTAGCAATTGAAATCGGCAGCTCCAAGGTGAAAGGCGCTTTGGGGCAGGTGAGCGACAAAGGCATTATCACCGTTCAGGCCGTGGAAGAGGAACCGTTCCTCGAATGGGTGCGCTACGGCGAGGTGAGCAACGTGGAAGAGGTAGGCGCTGTTCTGCGACGCATCATAGGACGTCTGGAGGAGCGTATAGCCCCTTCAAAAGTAGCTGAGGTGTATGTGGGTGTGGGTGCCCGCTCACTGTGCTCGACCACCCGCAGCGTCGAGAGACACCTTGTGGAGGAAATGGAGATAGGCGACGACATTCTGGCCGACCTCCGCAACCAGGCCCGCATGGCCGCGCCGCCCGACCGCGATCTTCTTGCTGTGGTTCCCCGCCAGTATTCGGTCGACAAAAAGAGCGTGACCCAGCCCAAGGGCACGCTGGGCAACAGTGTGAGCATGGATGCCGTGCTTCTTACATGCCGCAAGCAGATAAAGAGCAAGCTCGAGCGCCTTATAGTGGATAAGATGGGGCTGAAGGTTGCCGGATATGTGGTGCGCCAGACCGCGATTGCCGACGCCGTTCTCACCCACGAGGAGAAGCGTATAGGATGCATGCTGGTGGATTTCGGCGCCGAGACAACCACCGTGAGCATCTACAAGGGCGGACATCTACAGTTCCTCCAGACGCTTCCCATGGGCTCTCGCAATATCACCCGCGACCTCATGAGCCTGAATTACCTCGAGGAGCGCGCCGAGGAGATAAAACGCCGTCAGGGCAACGCTTCCGGCACATCCATCGGAGCCATCGACGATTCCATCAACTATGACCAGGTAAACAAATGCGTGTCGGCCCGTGCCGCCGAAATCATAGCCAACATAAAGGATCAGCTCAAGCAGTCGGGCTTCTCTGCCTCGCAGCTGGCCCGCGGCATTATCGTGGTGGGCCGCGGCGCTTTCCTTGCCGGTTTCAACGACCGTCTTGCCAAGGAAATGGGCATGAACGTGCGCTCCGGAAGCATTTCCACCGCCGAGGTGCGTATCTCTGATGTGCGTATCTCGCCCGTGGATTGTGTCGACGTGCTTTCCATCGTAAGGGAAGCCGCCCATTCCGATACCCATGAGTGCCTCTCGGCTCCCGAACCCGAGCCGGAACCAGAACCCGTGGAAGAGATAGTGGAAGAAGAGATTGAAGAGGAGCCCGTGCGTAGAGAGCCGTCCAAGCCCCGCACTTCTATCTGGGACCGTCTGCGCACGCTCACCGATCGTATCGAGGGTGGCCTGGTGGAGGAGGATGACGATGACGATGATGTGCTCCGCGACGACCGCAACTGACCCTCATGTCATACACACATAACTAACAGCTAAACAACTACGAAACAATGGATGAAAATCTGAATATGGACAGCCTTTCGTCGCAATTCAACCAGAACTCGATATCCCGCGACGAAAATGAGATTATGGTGATAGGCGTGGGCGGCGGCGGCGGCAACGCGGTCAATCACATGTATAAGCAAGGTGTGGACAAGGTCACTTTTGTGGCCATCAACACCGATAAGGTGGCTCTTGAGAAGCTTGATTTTGACAACCGTCTGGTGATCGGCTCAGGCCGCGGTGCCGGAGCAATCCCCGAGGTAGCGCGCGAGGCCGCCGAACGGGATCTTGAACGTATCAAGTCGCTGTTCGGCGACAAAACCAAGATGGTGTTTGTCACCGCCGGTATGGGTGGCGGTACCGGAACGGGCGCCGCTCCCGTAGTGGCCCGTGTGGCCAAGGAACGCGGACTCCTTACTATTGGCATAGTCACAATCCCCTTCGTGTTTGAGGGCCGCAAGAAGATTCTGAAAGCTCTTGACGGCGCCGACGAACTGGCCAAGCATGTGGACGCGCTGCTGATTATCAACAACGAGCGGCTGGTTGAAATATACGGTGACCTCAACTTCTTCAACGCATTCGGCAAGGCCGACGACACGCTGTCAACGGCCGCCCGCTCGATTTCCGACATTATCAATGTGCCGGGATATATCAACCTCGACTTCAACGATGTGGACACCACCCTGCGTAACGGTGGTACCGCCATCATCTCCACCGGCTACGGCGAGGGTCCCAGCCGTGTGACCATGGCGTTGCAGAACGCTCTTAATTCGCCTCTGCTCAAGAACCGCGATATCCTCGGGTCGAAACGTCTGCTCATAAATCTCTATGTGAGCGAGACCGAGGACCAGACCATAGCCATGAACGAAATGGGCCAGCTGAGCTCGTTTGTTGACAATATTGACCAGGAGGTGGATGTGATATGGGGCGTGACCATAGACAATTCTCTTGGTGAGCAGGTGAAGGTGATAATTCTTGCCGCCGGCTTCGATGTGACTATCCGCGAAGAGGAGGAAGAGGTGATAGGCCGCAAACGTGAATACCAGCCTGTAGATCCCAAGAAGAAGAAAGAAAAAGAGATAGAGAAGGAATACGGTACGAGCTTCGGTACCAAATATGTGGTGCTCGCCCCTGAATATATGGACGATGACCGGTTCATAAGCGAATTTGAAGGGACGCCCACATATCTGCGCGACAAACGTCTTACCGACAGCCTGAACAAGGCTCCGGCCGCCACTGCCTCGTCAGCTCCGGCCGACGATCCTCTGTCGCCCGTGATGCCCCAGACATCCCGTCAGGAGAAAAAGGGCGGCTTCAAAATTGATTTCTGAGCATTGCCCGTCAGACGGCTCGGGTCATGACGGTGGACGGTAGGGCGGTTCTATGGAGCAGCCGATACCAAAACGGTGACTGAGAGTGGATGCACGAGCATGCATTCCTATCAATCAAAAGGAATCAAAAACTCCCGGAGAGCTTTAGCCCTTCGGGAGTTTTTGGTTTTGAAGCCTTTTTAACTTAGAAATATATTGGCTTATTCAGCCGAGATTGGAATCTTGCGGTGGAAACTGCGTTCGAGCGAGATGAGTGTCTCTGTTCCCATTACGCCGGGAATCGACTGTATGCGCTTGTTGAGGAGTTCCATCAGGTGCTCGTTGTCGCGCGCATAGAGTTTCAGAAGCAGAGTGTAGGGGCCGGTGGTGAAGTGGCATTCAACTATTTCAGGAATCTTCTCGATTTCCGGCACCACATCATGGTAGATACCTCCGCGCTCAAGGTTCACGCCGATATAGGTGCAGGTGCGGAAACCGAGCTCTTTGGCGTTGACATTATAGCTTGAGCCGGTTATCACGCCCATGTCCATCATTCTCTGCAGGCGCTGATGGATTGCCGCACGTGACACGCCGCATTCGGCTGCCACGTCCTTGGAGGGGATTCTGGCATTGTTTATGACTATGCTCAGAATCTTTCTGTCGAGATTGTCTATTTTCCCCATATCGGAGTGGTTCTTTTTTATTGCTTTTAATTCTATTGCAGTTTGCAAAGATACAAACATTTTCTTAAATATGACAATAAAACCCTGAAACTTCTTTCTTTTTTCAGGTAAATCGCCCGAAATTAAAGCAAAATGCCAGCTATAGTGGCCTGGGCTTTCCATAGAGGCGGCCAGTAGCAGCAGTTCTATAGCTGAAAAAGAGGAGCTCTGATAATAGTAGGGCTGCTCCATGGAGCAACCGCTCGTAATGGGTCGACTGTCGGCGGATGTTCCATGGAACATCCCTACTTTTTGCGGGGCGGCGCTTTTATGGAAATAAATGCTTTGATTGCCCACGGATGCATTGGGCAGCAATATCCCTATCGACGCATACAACCATCAGAACAGCGTCAGCTGCGGGTCGGTGAGGCGGAATGTCTTGCGATGAAGGGGTGTAGGGCCAAGCTCGGTGATGGCGTGGCGGTGGGCAGCCGTGGGGTATCCTTTATTTATGGCCCAGCCATAGCCCGGGTAGCGGCTGTCGAGTGTTTTCATAAGCTCGTCGCGGTGTGTCTTGGCAAGGATTGAGGCGGCGGCTATGTTGCCGAACCGGCCGTCCCCTTTCACAAAGGTGGTCCATGGCAGGTCGCGATACGGCTTGAAGCGGTTGCCGTCCACAATCACGGCCTCGGGGCGCACTGTCAGGGCGTCGAGCGCGCGGTGCATGGCAAGTATGGATGCGTTGAGAATGTTTATGCGGTCAATTTCCTCATTGTCCACCATCGCCACGGCCCATGCCACAGCCTCGCGCTCTATGATGGCGCGCAGCTCGTCGCGGCGCCGTTCCGTAAGCTTTTTGGAGTCGTTGAGCCAGGGGTGTGTGAAGTCGGGAGGCAATATTACCGCGGCGGCGGTAACAGGGCCGGCGAGGCAACCGCGTCCGGCCTCGTCGCAGCCGGCTTCCACCACGGAAGCGTCGTTGCACCAGGGGAGAGGCTGAATATCGGTCTTAGGCATGGCAGAGTGTTACGGGTTCATTCCACGAATCCATAGCCGAAGCCCTGTCGGTTGACGAGCTGACTGCCATAGTCGCCGAGTTTTTTACGTAGGCGTGATATTGTGGTGTCGACGGCGCGGTCCGATACATCCGACACATTGTCCCATGTCTCATGTTTTATCTCTATGCGTTCGAAGAACTGTCCGCGGTTGCGCAAGAGCATTCCCAATATGAGGAATTCGGCTTTTGAGAGCGATACCGGAGTGCCGTCGATTGTTGCCTGCCCTGATGCGGTGTCGAGCACAAGCCCCTTGAATGATACCTGATTGGCGGCGCGCCTGGAATCCATCATCCTGCGGCGGCGCAACACCGAATTGATGCGGGCCAGCAGCTCGCGCGACGATATGGGCTTGGCCATATAGTCGTCGGCTCCGGCGTCGAGGGCGTCCACCACCACATCGTCGTCGTCAATTGATGAGATAAGCACTACCGGAATCAATGCCTTCTGGGGGTCGCGTTTCAGTTTGCGGATGAAATCGAGGCCGGTGAATTCCTCTTTCATCAGGTCGACAAGTATAAGGCGGTAATGTGTAAGATTCAGACCGAGGGCGGCCATCCCGTCGTGCGACAAGTCTACGTTGAACCCCTCGTTCTCGAATTTGAACTTGAGGAGCTCGCAGAGCATGGTTTCGGTGTCGACAATCAATAGAGTGCCTTTGCCTCCGCCGTTTTCCGTTAGTGCGCTTGATGTGCCCATGGGTTAAGTTAGGAATGCCTTCGCCGGTATGTGATGATGCGGGTGTTTTCTTGCACAAATATAAATAAATCGCCTTTCATATCCAATGAAAAGCGATTTTGTAGCCCGTTTGTCACAGCAATTTCACACAAGGGATTAATAATGTATCACGCTGCCGTCTGTCTCATCAGTTCCTTGATGGAGTCGACCACGTTGATTATATAATCGCCTGTTTTCTCGAGATTTGCAACGAGGTCCATGTAATAGATACCGGCCTGGTATTCATAATGTTTGTCGTTGATATTGGCGATGTTGCCGGTGCGGAGCTGGTTGCGGAAGTTGTTGATTTCGCGTTCTTTGTTGTACGATTTTATTATCTCGTGTTCCGAAGCGTGCTCCATGTTGCCCAGAAGCGCCAGCATGGAGTTCATCGCGTCTTTCACATGGGCGAACATCGCGTCGATATTGTCGTAAATCTCTTCGTTGAATTTCACGCCCGACTGGTTTTTGCGCACCAGTATCTTTCCGTCGCCCATGCAGCAGTCGGCTATGCTTTCTATCTCGCTTACCATCCTGAGCATTCCGGCTATCTTGTGCTTGCCTTCGTTAGAGAGTCGGCCCTCGGCCACGCGGTTTAGGAAGTGGGCAATCTCTATCTCCATGCGGTCGGATATGTCCTCGTATTTCTCAAGTCGTGAATACAAGGTGGAGAATTCTTCTGAGTCTCTCTTGGTATGCACAAGGTCCTTGGCCATGTCGAGCATACGGCCCACTCTTTCGCCGAATACGGCTATTTCCTTTTCGGCCTGGGTGATGTTGAGTTCTGTAGCACTCACCAGACCACCCGAGATAAACTTGAGCTGGAATTCCTCGTCTTCCTTGTGTTTGACCGGAACGAGCTTGCACACAATCTTCACATACAGATTGGTGAACCATATCATTATGGCCAGGTTTATGAGGTTGAACACGGTGTGGAACACCGACAGGCCTATCGACACGCTTTGCTGCAGTTCGCCCACCTTAGCTATCACTTCGTTGCTTTGGGGAAGCGAGTTGTCAAACAGGTGGTCGTAGACGTCGGGCTGCGTCTCTTCTATCTGGTTCACGTAGGTGGCGAGCTGGGTTGGATTACCCTGACCGAGGTCCTCGGTGATCCATACGTTAAGACGTACGAACGGGAAGAAGACCAGCAGTACCCACACGCATCCCAGCAGATTGAACAGCAGATGGCCCATAGCCGTGCGTTTTGCCGCTACGTTTCCGCTCATGGAGGCAAGAAGCGGGGTGATTGTGGTTCCGATATTCGAGCCGAGAATCAGAGCGCAGGAGAGGTCGAAGTCAATCCATCCCTTGGAGCACATGATAAGTGTGATGGCAAAGGTGGCGGCCGACGACTGGATTACCATCGTGAGCACGAGTCCCACAAACATGAATATGAGCACCGAACCGAATCCCATGGAGCTGTAGTGCTGCAGAAATGCGAACATCTCGGGATTGCTCTGGAGGTCGGGCACGTATTTGCTTATCATGTCAAGACCCATGAACAGGAACGCGAATCCTATGATGAATTCACCTATCGATTTGTTGCGGCTCGATTTGGTGAACAACAGAGGTATCGAGAGTCCGATAAGCGGCAGCACGAATGCCGATATGTTGACCTTGAAGCCGAATAGGGCGATGACCCATGCCGTGAATGTGGTTCCCACGTTGGCACCCATTATCACAGCCATTGACTGCGTGAGGGTCATGAGGCCGGCGTTGACGAAGCTTACAACCATTACGGTCGAGGCCGACGAGCTTTGTATCAATGCCGTAATGAGGAAGCCGGTGAGTGTACCGGTGAATCGGTTGCGAGTCATTGCCGAGAGAATGGTGCGCAGACGGTCGCCCGCGGCTTTCTGAAGGCCTTCGCTCATTACCTTCATTCCGTAAAGAAACAGTCCTACGGAACCTAATAGACCTAAAAAGTCTAAAAAACTATAGTTCATTTTGAAGTATGGTATTTGATGTGCTCGGATCCCACGGAGTCCGGGTACCAGCTCTAAGCGCAAAGATACAATATTATTTCACAATTACGCAACAAAATTAACACTCTGCGCCCTTCTCCCTGCCCACTATGCTGTAATTAGTCTGGGGATATTTGTAAGAATGAAAAATCGGAACCCGATTTAAAAATTGCTTTAAGGTCGCTGCTGTAATAATTATATGTCTATATCGTAATAAAAATGTAACCATATTGATAAAATTTTATTTCTTTGAGTTACAGCGATATGGCAAATGTTGTAACAGTGTAGTAATTAAATTAACGTACTTTAACGCTATATAAATTTGGAGATATCAAAACTTCGTACCTTTGTGGTGTAAACAGAAAACAGAGCGGCCCCGACCGTTTCAAAACAAAGAATCGTTTCACTACCCA
>LUJP01000026.1 GCA_001689535.1 Bacteroidales bacterium M5 | reverse complement strand
CAATATGCTATCGCGGATGGTTGTACGTTAAAAGCGATTGCGAGCGTCAAGGATGATTACAACGCTTTAGCCCCTAACTACGAGATAAAGATAACCAACTACGAGAGTGCCCACAATTTAAACGGCCAATTTGATTTCATTATACTCGATGAGGCTCATTGTTTAGGGGCATATCCAAGACCGAGCAAACGAACCGAGCAAGTGAAAAGCATCTGCAGCAATTCTCCGGTGCTATATTTGTCGGGCACGCCTACCCCTGAGAGTTATTCACAACTCTATCACCAGCTATGGGTATGCGACCGCTCCCCATTTTCCAGGTTTGTGAATTTCTATAAATGGGCGAAAGATGGTTATGTAGACGTGCGTCAGAAGAAAGTGAACGGCTATAGTATTAATGACTATTCGCGTGCGAATAGCGTGAAAATCACTGAAGCGGTCAAGCATCTGTTCCTATCTTACTCGCAAGAGGATGCCGGATTCAGTTGCAATATTGTAGAGCGGGAATTGCCATGCCATATGTCGTGGGAGACGAGAAGCCTAATCAGAGACCTCAAGCGTAAAAGAATTTTGGAGCTCACAGATGGTAGTGTAGTGCTTGGTGATACTCCGGCAAAACTCATGAGCAAACTGCATCAACTGTCAGGAGGCACTGTGATAGCCGAGGATGATACACACCTCATTGTTGACGAAAGCAAGGCACTACGTATCCATGATGTGTTCCATGGTAAGAAGATTGCTATTTTCTATGTCTACAAAAGTGAGCTTGATTTGCTGTGCAGTGTGTTTCCCGAGTGGACCGATAGCCCCGAGGAGTTCCAGCACTCTGAGGACAAGATATTCATCAGTCAAGTACGTAAGGCAAGAGAGGGCGTGCGGCTTGATTCCGCGGAGGCGATAGTGTTTTACAATCTTGAATACTCCTACCTGTCATACGAACAGGGTAAGAACAGGATCATGTCAAAAGAGCGGACCGCACCCGCACCGGTCTACTTCGCCATTTCTGATTGTGGGATAGATGGTGATATTCTTGAAGCGGTGAGAAGCAAAAAGGATTTTACGGCATCATATTACGCTAAAAAATATGGCAAATTCTAAGAAGCTGGAAAGCAAAGTACAGTCCCGTGTTATAGGGATACTTAGGGGAGATGGGTGGTTAGTCGTTAAAATCGGCCTGTGCTCCCTCCCCGGGTTTCCTGACCTGATGGCCTTGAAGAGTGGCCGTGTTAAGTTCGTTGAGGTGAAGCGGACAGGAGAGAAGCCCCGACCGTTGCAGGAGTATCGGCATAGGCAGCTCCGTGAACAAGGATTTGAGGTGGAAGTAGTTGATGACTCATAAGTTGTTAATCCAAGCATTTATTTGCTTGAAATACAAATATTTGCTATATTTGTATTATGAACCAAGAAACTAAAAAATTTGCTGATATGAAGATTTTAACTCTTCGGACAAATATTCGACAGTTGCAGAAAATAGCCTCTGGAAAACGAAAGATTGAAACCCGAGAGATACGCCCAAATACGCAGGGCAGGTACGTCGTTGTTGATGAAGAGGAAGCCATTACCGGCATCATCCATTACGATGCAATCCTTTTCCAGTCCTTTGGCGCCTCGGTCTTGGTCAAGGTCACATCTGTCAATCTGTTTGAAATCACAGACGAGGATGGGAAACTTCTGTTCTATTACTCTAATGGCAAGCGTCATCAAAACATCAATATTGATTACACACTTGGAGAAATTATAAAGCGACAAGGCATTTAATTCTTAATTTACATCAATATGGCTACAAGCATCAAAGTAGGGACCAGTGCCACATCCGAAAAGGGTGTGGTTGGCCGCAGGAGCTTATCGGGAGGAAACGGCCAGTTTGTTACCCGAAATCAAAAGTACCGTCAGGTTCGTGCCGCATTCGGACTCTCCACCGGCTGACCTGCCTGACTCTGTCTAACTCCAAGAAATCCCCACTCCCGAAGCTCAGGAATGGGGATTTTTAATTCATACCTCAATCAGCAATGAAAAACACAGCCTAAAACGCACGGAAACGCCCCTATTTTCGATTTTACCCACTTGGATGTGGGGATTTACCATTGAGGCGTTAAACGACGCTTAAATCGGTCTTAAAATAATTTTTCGTCCATTTCGGTAAAAGAATAGCTATCTGAACAACCTCTGTATGCTATACGCAAGGCGAAGTAACTTTCAGATAGCTTTAATGTGAGCGACTACTATATGCTATACGCAAGGCGCAGTACATTCTCACGGATTTTCATAATCGGGCAAGAAGGGACTCGAACCCTCGATATGCGACCTTTCGGCTACCTCGCTACCATACCTGCGACCATCAGTACCCGATTACTGGTGCAAATATACGAACTATTTTCGATGCATCTCTACGATTCGCCCTATTTTGTAAGCAATCTGCCAAAAGGCGAATTTATTCGCCCTGATGAGGTCGGGGATGAAGCGATAGCCGGTTACCTCAACAAGGGCGGTGTCCCGCTCTTTGTTGTAGCCTACAGCAAGGGCGAGGTATTTATATGGCTTCGGCAGGAATGGGAAATGCCCGTCGTTGTAATCATCAATGTAATATTTCTTGCCCGGCTCTGTGGTGTCCAGATTGAGCGCGTAATCGCCGGAAGCATCCTTGAGGAGGTATCGGTTCGCGGTAATACCCTCTTTTATCTCCCTGAACTCTTCTTTTTTTGTACCGGCAATAATCTGGTCGAAATAGACTTGCTTTATCGGCAGATACAGCGTGTTTTCTTTAGTCGGCTGCTCTTTCATGGCTTCGCTTCTAAATTGATTTGCTTACCACAGTGCGGACACGTGATTACACCCTCTTTGGGGGCTTCAAACAGTTCTGAGACCGGCACGCCAAGGGCGTTGGCTATTTTTTCAAGGGTTTCAACTGTTGGATTGCCATTTATTGCTGATGATAAACTAACCCTATTTACGCCTATCAATTCAGCTACTTTGTTAATAGTAAGCCCTTTTTCCTGAATGACTTCTTTAATTCGCATATCGTAATAATAAAATTTACGATGCAAAGATACGATAATATTCTATATGTAATATTGCCATACTACATTCTTAATGTTAAAGTAATGTTAAATATTACATCGGCTATTGCACTATGTAATATTATAATCTACCTTTGTGACATAAAAGTAAATTAAACCCCTACAGCTATGAGTAAAGAAAGAAAAAACCAACTGAGCGAGATTATGAACCTTGCATGGGCTTTTGTCCGCAAGAACGGCTACACGATGAGCGAGGCGATGAAATGCGCATGGGCTAACATCAAACTGCGCACACAGCTCTCTAAACGTATCGTAGAGTTCTATTTCAAAAAGGTAGACGGCACACTGCGTCAGGCGTTCGGTACACTGATGAGCGACAAAGTGCCACAGCCCAAAGGCACCGGCCGCAAGGCTGCCGGCAACCTGCAGGTCTACTTCGACACAGAAAAAGAAGAGTGGCGCTGCTTCAAAAAGTGCAACCTTGTAAGAATCAACTAAAATATTAATCCAGGGCGGTGTCAGAGCCGCCCCGCATAAACCAGCAAACGCAATATGAAGAGTAATCAATCGTTATCAATCACACAAAGTTACAGCCTATATAGACAGCCGGTCAACCACAAACTATTGAATGATGAAGCTATCCGATCGTTTCTTAAAGTCTTTTCAGACAACGATAAATTTTGTGACCATTTTGTGTCATTATGGAATTTCCGTGAGGCGGCAGAAGAATTGTTTATATATTCCGATTCTCCACTTAAAGGGCAGAAAGATCATCCGCTTTACAAGGCAATGTCTACCGCAAATGAACTGATCGGGATATTGATTACCGGACAATCGGTTGACACAGTAACAATTTTGAAGAATTTAGCAAGAAATCGCACACGCTATTTTTAGCCATTTTGTGAATTAAGTGAAGTGCACTTGCGCGCACAAACGGACTTGATTTAATTGAGATAAACGAATTAAGCGATGTCCTCTCGCGTGCGCGTGGGCACTTCGGATTGTTCGGATTATCACAATTATCACAAGCGCCCGCGCGCGCGTATGAGTGCACTTGATTCAATTGATTCAATCCGCCCTCCCTTCCGGTTTTCTGAGTTTTCCGATGTGCACTCGCGCACTCGCGCGAGCATGTGACACATCCACCAACCGGCATACAAGCATTAATATCAAATGGGGTCGGTTTTGCCGAGGTCATAGACAGTCCTGATGGAATCCAACACGTGATTTTCTCAACTGAGGGGGGGCGCGTTTCACGACATCCCCCTCATCTGCATGGCGAGATATTGCATCACGGGAATATAGCCTTTCCCAGATAGTAAAACAATAGCTAAATAGGTGAATGTTGTTGCTTGTTTATACCCTGTTTATACCCAAGAAAAGCAAAACCCCTCAACTACAATTAGTTAAGGGGTTTTATTTGTGCCCAGAACAGAACTACCGATATTGCTTTCTAATATTTTCAATTGCATTTTAATTGCATTGACTATCAGATAAATATAACAATCCGTTTTTCATTTGAATTTCTTTCAGCGTAAGAAAAAGTAAGATTTTTGCACGTAAAATTGCACGTAAAATCTATTCGTTGTATCTTTGCAGAGTAAAACCTTTATACTCTCCCAAAGATGGCAACATTTAGATTTGAACTCGACCACAAGCCGACACGCAACAAGACCTACAACCTTTATCTGATGGT
>LUJP01000074.1 GCA_001689535.1 Bacteroidales bacterium M5 | reverse complement strand
AGCCGCCAAGAGGCTTATGACGGTGTGGACCCGTATAACATTTGCCTTAATGACTTAGGACTTGCAACCGAGAATCAAAAGAGTTTCGGCACGTTGCTTACCCAGATAACGGATGAATTTCTCTTTGCCCGTTATGAGATATACCAGCAGCACGGCAAACGCTATCATATCACAAGCAACCTTACTGTCAAGGAGCTTAAACAACGCTTTGAGGGCAGACTTGTTGACCGTTTCAAATCTTTCAACGTGATAGAACTGCACGGGGGTAGCCGCCGGCGTTAATTCTTTTCGCCCTATAAGTGTGTTCACCAAACAGCTTTATAAGAAAATGGAGCATAGATTTAATTACAACTGGACGCTCAAAGACGCGATTTTCACCAAAGACAAAGGCAAGGTTTTCTCTTGCTTTGCTTGTGGTGGCGGCTCGACTATGGGCTATAAACTGGCGGGCTTTGACGTGATAGGCTGTAATGAGATAGATATTCGGGTAATGAACCTATACGAGAGCAACCATCACCCGCGCTATAAGTTTCTGGAGCCAATTCAGATGTTCAAGGAAAGGACTGCATTTCCCGAAGCTCTCTACAATCTCGATATTCTGGACGGGTCCCCGCCATGCTCCGCTTTCTCGATAGCTGGTAGTCGTGAGGAAGCATGGGGCGTTGAGAAAAAGTTTCGTGAGGGGCAGGCTACGCAAGTGCTTGATACACTCTTTTTCGATTTCATCGAGGTTGCGCGTAAGCTCCAGCCGAAAGTGGTAATCGCCGAGAACGTCAAAGGCTTGTTGCAAGGCGATGCGAAAAAGTATGTGCAACGTATCTACGCCGAATTTGATGCGGCTGGCTATTATTGCCAACACTGGCTTTTAGACGCGCAGAATATGGGCGTACCACAAAGGCGTGAGCGTGTCTTTTTCGTGTGTCTGCGAAAAGACCTTATCGACTATGTGCCGCAGACCTACAACCTTTTCGATGTATTGCCTCGTCTGATACTTGATTTCAACGAGCCGGGTATATCATGCGAGGAGGCCGGCCTTACGTTAGGGGACCCGATAACTACCCCGTGCTATTCCGAGGAATACGACCGACTCAAGAGAGGATTGCCGAAAAAGTATCTCCAATGCGCCCTCGTTCAGAAAACCGACATACACCCCACGTTGATTGCCGGATATAGGACAAAAGCCTCTCCTATGCCGGATTGGGGCAAACAATGGCTCTCAGTGTCGGATATATGCAAAGTATCATCTTTCCCACAAGACTACGATTTTGGCACTCAAAAGCCCGAATATATCTGCGGAATGAGCGTACCGCCAATAATGATAGCCCAGATAGCCACACAAGTTTACGAACAATGGCTAACCAAATTAACCAAGTAAAAATGGAACGCAAGAAAGTAATCCTTACATTGTGCCGGGTATTCCCAGCCACACACTCCAAAAAGGGCATAAATACCCTCTTTGCGGTCAAGCTCTTTGCGGGTCGTAAGATACACACCATACGCGCCGATGAAAAAGGACAATGGGCGCAAAAAGTGGCCGACATCAACGCCGGAAACAAAATCTTATGCGTGAGAGAATGGACGGGCCGACCCTACAACTCCGAGCAGGCCGATATAAAGCAGTTTGTGTCGGTAGGACTGCAAGACATCACCATTACCTACGGAGTGGATGATGAAAAGCCCCAAGCGTGGGTTGACGGCAAGCCAGTACCTATTGAAACTCTCGCCAAGAATGACGGCCTCGAACTACCCGACTTTATAGAGTGGTTTTTCGGGAGTGTTCACACCGGCAATGTGTTCAAGGGCAAAATTATTCATTTCACCGATTTTCGATATTGAGCATGGATAGCTGCGTGATATTGGGCGATTGCAAGTGTTTCAACGCCGACTGTGAAAAGGTTATGGGTAATCTGCCGGATAATAGTGTGGATTTCATATTGTCGGATATTCCCTACGACTTAGACCTTAACGGGGGCGGTGCGCATGGTGATTTCTGCACCCGTAAGCAAATACAGTCGCGCAAAAACAGCTCTCTATATTTCGTGTCGCAAGGCATTGACTACGACAAGATTTTCAGCGAGTTTGAGCGTATTTGCAAGCGCGTGAATATCTGCGTGTTTTGCTCAAACAAGCAGATAGGGCGCATAATGACATGGTGGGAGCAGCGCGGTTATGTAGCAACTCTTTTGGTATGGGATAAGCCTAACCCTATTCCACTCGGTAATGGTTGCTATATCAACAATCTGGAATTTATCGTGTATGTGCGTGAGAAAGGCGTTACATACAACTCTCTCGGATATGATATGCAACTGAAAACCTTTCGCAACCAGCCGCCTCAAGCAGCGCAACGCATACATGAAACCGAAAAGCCCGTAAGCCTGTTGCAACGCCTATTATTGCTCCATACAAGCGAGGGTGATGTAGTCTTTGACGCATACGCAGGCTCTTTCTCGACCGCCATAGCCTGCCACAACGAAAAGCGTAAGTTTATCGGATGCGAGATACTGGAAAAGTATTTTGAGCCGGCCATGAAACGCCTCCGTGGGGCTGTCGCTCAAAAAAGTTTATTCTAACGTACAACAAGTTACTACAATGGAAACTAACTCTACCAAACGCAAGGATATATTTCTTGTGGACCCGCGCAACATCGTGGTTGTGGACGGATTTAACGTGCGCCGAGATTTCGACTTAGACGAACTCAAAGAGCAAATCAAGGGAAAGGGGGTACTTAACCCTATAACCGTTATCGCCTACAAGGATGAAAACGGGGTGGAACGCTATAAACTGGTTGACGGAGAACGCCGCTATCGTGCGACCATGCTTGCTATCTCCGAGGGTGCCGACATACCTTATGTTCCGGCTCTCAAAGCTCCAAAAGACGCAAGCGTGAAAGACCTCTACATTGAGCAGATGATGAGGAACGAGGGTAAGCGGTTTACCGAGCTGGAATGTGCTATAATGTTTCGCCGTTTCAAAGAGGAATTTGGCTATTCGCAAGTGCAAATAGCCGAAACTTTCAAAAAATCCCCGGCTTTCATTAGCAAGTGTCTGGCATTGCTCGACCTGCCTCAATACCTACAAGACAAAATAGCAAGTGGGGAGCTGTCGGCAAAGGCGGCTCGTGAGCTTGCAAGCAGCTACACCGACCCCCACGACCAAGTTAGAGCCGCAAGAACGGCCGTGAGGACTGCAAAGGCCGCCGGACGCTCAACCGCAACCAACAAAGAGGTGCAACGCTCCCTCAAGGATGCAAAGCAAGGTAAAGCTATCGCTGACGCTCTACGAAACATTGCCGCGTATCTGGACGGTGAGCCGACCATTGAGGTTGACACTCTGATAAAGTTGCTCGACAAGCACGGCACACTCCACGCAGCCATGAGAGAATATAAAAAGACAATCACAAGCAAAAACTAATATCGAATGGAACTAAACGAATACCAAGCGGAGGCACTCTCTACGGCTATCTACCCCAACGACAACAAGGTTGAATATCTCGCACTCGCTTTATGCGGTGAAGCCGGCGAGGTAGCCGACAAGGTGAAAAAGATAATCCGCGACCACAATGGAGATTTCTCCGACAAGGACACACGGGACCGAATAGCCTACGAATTGGGCGATGTGCTTTGGTACACCGCCAATCTTGCAAGGGCAATAGGTTACTCACTTTCCGAGGTGGCAACTCTCAATCTCGCAAAAATAGCTGCCCGTAAGCTCCGGGGTACTATCCACGGCACGGGCGATAACCGATAAACAACATGAAACCGATAGAATTTCCAGAACAGAACGCTATCGCCTCAAGCAAGGATGCGAATGTGCAACCGCTACCCTGTCGCATATCCGAGGACGGGACCCAAGTAATATCTTGCTGGGAGCTGACCGAGGCCGACTTTGAACGCCTCAAGAGAAAGCCACGGATATATGTATCACAAATGACGTATGGGGGTGCTATCCCGCCTCTATTCGTTACGACCGACAACAACGACTTATTCACATACAAAAAGACCGAGAAAGAATGACACAAGACATCAAAGGGGAGTGCATACGCACGAAAAAGCCCCACAAGCCTATACGCCTACCGCGTAAGCTCAAAAAGGACATCATCAAGACATCCGGGCGCGAAGCCTATTGGCAAATCATAGCCGCAATCTATATGCAAGTGCTTATGGGCGGCCCGCAATATATCAAAATCCGCAAGATAAAATGAGCCGACCCTACCAAATCGGGGACATTGTGCGCAACAAAAAGACGGGCCGAGTGGCCGAGGTTTGCGCATTGCCCTATCAAGACCAGTGTTTTCTCCGGGTATTCATACCTTACGCCACGGGCTACAAGGAAAAACGCGCATGGAGGCTTAAAAACATAGAACTCGTAACACCAAACAACAACACTAAATGAAACTATTATTTTTCGACTTAGAAACGACCGGAACACTCGTAAACAAGCATGGAATCCACCAGATTTCCGGCATGGTGGTAATAGACGGAGAGGTTAAGGAAACTTTCAATCTCCACGTCCAGCCCAACCCGCAGGCTCTTATTGAGCCGGCCGCCTTAGAGGTAGGCGGTGTAACCGAGGCTCAAATCAAGGCATACCCGCCTATGGGCGTTATCTACAATCAATTTGTGGATATGCTCTCAAAGTATGTCGGCCGCTACAACAAGAAAGACAAGTTTTTTCTTGTGGGCTACAACAACGCCTCTTTCGACAATCAATTTCTCCGTGCATGGTTTATCCAGAACGACGATAAATTCTTTGGCTCGTGGTTCTGGGCGAATAGCATAGACGTGATGGTTATGGCAACGCCCTATCTCGCCGAACAGCGCGCCGACATGGAGAATTTCAAGCAGGGAACAGTAGCCAAGACCCTCGGCATTGCTATTGACGATAGCAAGCTCCACGATGCGCTCTACGACATAGAGGTGTGCAAGGCTATCTACGACAAAGTTTGCGCCCGCTACTGATATGATACACATTGGCATTGATACCGGTACCCACACAGGCATTGCCGTGTGGGATAGCCGGAGCCAGTGTTTTCGTGCCATTGAGGATGTTGCAATCCACAAGGCTATGGAAATAGTGGCTCAATACAAGGGAATAGCCGAGAGCGAGGGCGTAAGGCTTTATGTGAGAGTTGAGGACCCGCGACAAAGAACGTGGTTTGGTACGGAAAACATGAGCCGCGAGGAAGAGCGTAAAAAACTGCAAGGCGTTGGCTCGGTCAAACGTGATGCGTCTATCTGGGAGGCATACCTCACGGACTTAGGCGTATGGTTTGAAATGGTAGCCCCGAAACGCAATCTTACCAAGATTACGCATGAAACTTTCGTGAACATGACAAAGTGGAAAGGACGCACGAATGAACACAAGCGTGATGCCGCTATGCTCGTTTTCGGGAGATAGTAAATTTTCTCACCTAAAATGTGTTCTGTAAACGCATTATTTTGTATCTTTGCATCATTAACCAAGTTAATATTACACGCATGGAAATTTCGACCCTACACGTTGGAGATTACGTTATGATAGCTTGCACCGTTCTGGCGGTGGTGGTTGTCTTATATGCCATTTGGCTTGTCGGAGGGCGCGAGTGGATAGGTGAAAAAGTCGCAAGGCTATTGCCCCACGAAACGCTCTCTATGGGCGATAAGGCGCATATCTATCTCAATGGCCGCTACAATCGTACCGCGACACTCTCAAAGGTTGTGGCCGATGCGGTGTATATCTACGACAATAAGGTTAAATTGCCTTTGGACTATCGCGCTCGTTTCTATGGAATGGGCGTTGACCGAAGCGATGGTAGCCGACTGGTTTTTATCGCCAATCGCCGCCACTATCGCCTTATTCGCGTGGCTGAACTTATCCGCAAGGTGTTCAATCTGGCCGAGGATGAAACAAACCTCAATCCCGATTACTCCGAGGATGAGGAACTGTTAACTGAAAAGGCAGAGGAGGGCGCAGAGGACGATGAAATGTGAGCCAATGAAATATCGCAAGGTTGCCGACCTGCACCCTCTGCCAAACAATCCGCGAACTATCGACAAGGACGGGCTGGCTCGTGTTGTTGATTCAATCAAGCTCAACGGATTCTGGGAACACCGGCCTATGGCATTAGAGGAACAGGACGGCCGCCTTATCGTTCTGGACGGGAACCAACGCCTCAAGGCTGTAAAAAGGCTCAAAATAAAAGAGGTCCCGACCGTGCTTTACTCCGAGTTGTCGGATGATGAACGCACCGACCTTATCCTACGCTCCAACATCAACAATGGAGAGTGGGATTTTGGCGCATTACAGACAGACCCGGCTTTTGGTGATGTTGATTTTGGCTTTATAGGTCTGGATTTTCCGAAAGAGAAAAAGACGGCCTCCAAGACTGCAACCCTCGCGCCCTTTGACAACTCCGATGATGGGGACGAGGGCGATGATAGCGACAATGACAATGAGCCAGACGATGACGGAGAGAATGGAGGCGATGATAAAGAGGCTTTTTATCGCTCCATGCTGAAAGATGTGCTATACGAAAGCGATAATATTTACGAAATCCCCAATCTCTTGCTTGAAATGCAAGCCGGCAAGGTTGAATTGCCATTAACTCCGTGGGGCGCGAATAGCCGTCTAAGAAAGGATGTAGCGACCTATCATTTCTATGTGGATGATTACCGCTTTGAGGCTTTGTTCAAAGACCCGATTAATTTGCTCACAAGCGGTTGTAAGGCGGTGGTAGAGCCTAATTGTAGCTGCCACGACCAAACGCCAATCGCATACGGAATAAGCCTTATCTACAAAAAGCGGTGGCTTTGTCGCTACTTGCAAGAGTGTGGTATCAAAGTTTACGCCGACCTTAATGTAGCCCACAAGTTTATCGAATACAACAAAATGGGTATTCCGAAAGGCTACAACGCCTTTTTCACTCGTGGGCTTGACGGATGGCTTGAAAGCCTCAAGAGCGATTTACAGGTAGCGCAGGAGATAAGCGGGCTTGAACTCCCCAATCTTGTAGTTTATGGCGGTGGCGATGAGATTAAAGCCTTTTGCCGCCGACATGGATTGCTCTATATTCACGATTTTATCAACGCAAAAAAGAAATAACTATGGGCAGAAATTCCGGCTCCAATCGCGGCACAAAAGACGGTGGCGGCGATTTTAAGGGCAAAATCACAAATGTAGGCCCGCTTGTTGAAATGACCGACCCCCAGATGTATAAGGCAACAAAGCAGGCAATATCTCGTTATCATGCTGTCTTAGGCGTAAGACAACGAGAGGTTAAACTTGCGGACTTTCCGGGGGCTTATGGTGTTCACGTTACTGCCAATGGTGCATCAAAGGCTGTTTATCTCAACCGTTCACATTTCAATCAAGGCGCAAAGTCTGTTAGTAGGGCGCACTCCGACAATTACACAAGCGGCTGGAGTACGCGCACAAACAAACCTATTGCGCATACTGTTACACATGAGCTGGCACACGCTACATGGAATGAACACCTCACAGGAGCAAATCAAAGGGCGGCCGGCAAAGAAATACGTTCTCTCTATCGTTCATGGATGAGAGATAAGAAAAAATCGGGCTATGGTAAATATGCCCGTACCAATGTGAGCGAGTTTTGGGCTGAAACGGTAACAAAGGCCGTTCATGGTAAAGCCGACAAATACACTCGCCGCGTTAAAGCTATATGCGCGAAATATAAACTCTAACTACATACGACAAGAAAATGAAAAAAATTGAATTTACCCAAGAGGAAAAGGCTGTTATCCAGCAGCAACTCAATGGAGAAATTGAGGTGTGGAGTGCTACCGATGAGCAGCAAAAACACCTCACAAGTGTTATCGACAAAGCCGAGGCACGTCTGGATGAATACCCCGATGATTACGACTTTGGGGATGACCTTATAGCATGGATATGGAAAGAGTATCAGACCCAAGAGGCTAACGCCTAACTCCCACAATACCGAGTAAAGAGCCGGGCGGTTTCGGCTGCCCGGTTTTCTTTGCAGTCAATATGTGTTCAACAAACACGGAAAGAATAAATCAACGGAATCACAACGAATGGCACTCTTTGAAAAAGGAA
>LUJP01000021.1 GCA_001689535.1 Bacteroidales bacterium M5 | reverse complement strand
TTAACAGTTGTTATGAAACACCCTCTTAGCGAGATGATGAATTCCACAAGCGACATGATGACAGTGTTGCTCGCATGCATAGCCGGAATCTCTCTGCTCGTGGGCGGCATCGGCATCATGAATATCATGTATGTGTCAGTAACAGAGCGCACCCGCGAGATAGGACTGCGCATGTCAATCGGCGCACGCGGCATCGACATCCTCTCGCAGTTTCTTATCGAGGCCGTAATCATTAGCGTTAGCGGCGGTATCATTGGCATATTGCTCGGAGTAATAGCATCGTGGATGGTGAATGTGATAGCCCGCTGGCCCGTTTACATCCAGCTCTACTCTGTGGTGCTCTCTTTTGCGGTCTGCACGGTGACGGGAATATTCTTCGGATGGTACCCGGCCAAGAAAGCCGCATCGCTCGACCCGATAGAAGCCATAAGATACGAATAACCGTTTTTCATACAACCCGACTGCACGGGAAGCGGGACGTCCGTCAGGCCGGGCGCCCCGCTTCCATAGTTATCAGTCTCTCTCGGCGGCCTCCCACGGACAGCCGATTTCCGAGAACGGGAGTTTCGGGAATCCTGCAATCCGGGTATAGACCGGAGCATCGGTTCTGAAACCCTTCATGGGGTCGGCAGGGTCAACGAAGCCGGGATCGGAATTGGTGGTCCAGTTGTTGCACATCTCAAGCCACTCGCTTCGGCCTCTCACCACGTTGCCTATCTTGTAGAACAGATTGCCCTCTATCAGGTTTCCTCGGGGAAAGGAGGGATCTTCGTCCCAGTAGACGGTGAGCAACGGATAGGCGGTGGAATAAGGCTCTTCGCGGTATTTCACTTCCGCAAGACGGCGGTCTATTATGCCGCCGCGGGCCACCATGCCTGAGCCCCAGTTCTGCATGCGGTTGTCAATGTGGATGGCTACGGGAGAATCAATAAACACATTGTTACGGTAACTGTTGTTGTGTCCTCCGCCTATAAGCACGGGCAAAGAACCTGCGCGGTAGTAAATATTGCCGTAGACCTCGGCTCCGCAGGCTCCGTCGTCGTGATATGTGGCTGTGACACGGTGGCGCGGACTCAGTTCATGGAAATAGCAGTAGCGAATCACATTGCCCTGCTCCGAGGCATCGCGGCCGTAATAGATAGCTCCCTGGTCGTCAACCTCGGAGCATACGTGGGTAATGTCGCAGTTTTCTATAATATGGTTGTTGCCGTGAAAGAGTATGGCCATGCTCGGGGCGTTGTATATGGAGCAATGGCTCACACGGTTACCCACGCCGTCTATCCACACACCGGGGCGATATGACTTTTCTATCCGGTTGTAGTCGTGGATGCGGCAGCTGTCCACGTAATTGCCGGCGGGGTCAAGCGAGGCCCGGTCGCCACCGCCAAGGCTCACGCCACCGGCACCTACATTGTAGATATGGCAATTGACCACCCCGTTGTTTTTTCCGGCATTGCGGTTGAAAAGGATATCCTCATACAGGCGTCCCATCAGATCGCCCACCTGGCGCGGCGAGGAACCGCCTCCATGCTGGTGTCCGGCCACGTTGTCGCGCTCCAGGGTGCCGCGGCCTATCACCACACCCGGGCCACCCATATTGCGGATCACGCAGCCGTTCACCCTTACACCTTCGGTGTTCTCCATATACACACCTATCTGACGGCCGTATTCTATCGTGAGATTCTTCAGCTCCACATCAGCGCAGTTTTCCACAGCCACTATCGGCTCTCCGAGCACCGACAGACGGAGATCGGTCACTTTGCCTTCAGGCAGATACACATATATCTTTCCACGGTCGGGATCTATCACATATTCGCCTGGAACATCCAGTTCTTCCGGAAGATTGAGAGCGTGCCAGCGGCGCCAGTCGGCACCGGTCATGAAGCCATAGACGGTGTGCTGCGCCGCATGGATGGTGCGGGTGGCTGTGTCAACCGATGCCACACGTATCATATCGTCGGCATAGCCGTGGGCGAAATAGCCGCCTATCCACATATTGTCGGTGAGTTTCCATTGCGAGGGACGATCCTCATTGTAGCCGAATACCGGGAAAGGCGCATTTTTCGTGTGCTCTCCTGTTCCGGCCTCTATTATTTTACCGATAAGCAGAGAGGAATCGTTGGGCCAGCGCGCTATCTGTCCGGGACGGCCGTTGACATATATTTCTGTCCAGGCCGCGATGCTCGGGCGTCCGAATCCGCTTGGCCGAAGCCCTTCCACCGGGATGCCGAGAGAGCGGAAATCTATTTCGCGGATATGAGCGAGCCGTTCGGCAGGAATAGCGGCCGCCACATCCGCATCGGATACTTTGCGGAGATGGCGCGGACTGAGAATGGCTCCTCCGGAAATTATGGCGCGTTCTCCGGGCCACGCGCTGACCGAAAGATTGCCACGTGTGATGACAAGCGTGGAATCCTGCGGGTAGACCCCTTCATGCAGAAAAATTTCCGCGCGTACGGATGAATCCATGGCCTCGGCCTTCCGCAGCGCGCCGGCAATTGTGCGCAGCGGCTTCTTTATGGTTCCGGCAGCGCGGTCATTGCCCGACGGAGAGACATGGATCGGTGACACCTGCAGCGGTGTCGCAAGAACGGTCAGCGAGAAAAGCGCTGCCGTCAGTGATAGAATGGTTCGCATAGGTTGATGGTATGGTATATGATTGGTATGGACTGCAAAATTAAAAATAAAGTGCTAAATTTGCGTCATGCTGCGCGGCGCGCAGCCATTCAGAACCCAGAGTTTTTCCCTGAAAGAGTGAGCGAGACTTCTAAAAAATATACTCCGGTGCCGCGCGACGCCTCGGTGATAGTGACCTATCGCTGTCCGATGCGTTGCCGCATGTGTGATATCTGGAGAAATCCCACCGACACATCGTGTGAGATCAAGGCCGCCGACCTCCGCTCCCTTCCCCGTCTGAAATTCATCAACATTACCGGGGGCGAGCCATTTGTGAGGGAAGATCTGGCCGAGATTGTGGAGGAATGCTACCGTCATACACCACGCATTGTCATCTCCACCTCCGGATGGTTTACCGACCGTATCATCGACCTGGCCCGGCAGTTCCCCCGCATAGGTATACGCGTATCGCTGGAAGGGATGGAGCGCACAAACGACGCCGTGCGCGGACGCGAAGGAAGTTTCAGCCGTGGCATGGCCACTCTCCGAGGCCTTCACGAACTTGGAGTAAAGGACATAGGGGTGGCATGTACCGTATCAGGCGACAACTCCTCCGACCTGGCACAGCTTTACCGGCTCACACGCTCCCTGGGTATGGAATTTGCCACGGCGGCCGCCCACAACTCATTTTACTTCCATAAAACCGACAATGCGATACCCCGGCCTGAGAAGGTTGCCGATGACTTTCTGGCACTCGCAGAAATGCAGCTCGGCGAGCGTCACCCCAAATCATGGTTTCGCGCATGGTTCAACATGGGGCTGGCCAATTATGTGGCCGGAGGCAACCGTATGCTCCCGTGCGAGGCCGGATCAGCCAATTTCTTCATCGATCCCTACGGGGAGGTGTTTCCATGCAACGGCATGGAATGCGGCCACGAGCTTTCCATGGGCAACATCTGTGAAACTGACTTCACAAGCATCTGGCGTTCCTCCAGGGCCGCAGAAGTGCGCCAGTGGGTAGCCTCGTGTGAAAGACAGTGCTGGATGGTAGGCACAGCCTCTCCGGTAATGCACCGCTATATCACCGTCCCCGCGCGCTGGGCATTGACCAACAAGGGCCGCACACTTTTAGGGCTGAAGCCCGTGTTCAGCATCAAGAATGGGGGATGAAAAAGATAAAGGTATATGTGACCGGAACGCGGGGCATCCCCGATATACAGGGCGGAGTGGAGACACACTGCCGCGAACTGTATCCCCGCCTGCAGGCACTGGGCTGTGACGTGACCGTTGCAAGGCGAAAGGGATATTTTGCCGACAACTCGCCCCGCACTTACCGCGGAGTGACTCTGCGCGACATCGCCGCGCCGCGCATAAAAGGACTGGAGGCATTCCTGCACACATTCCTCGCCATTCTTGACGCACGGCGCCATAATGCCGACGTGGTCCATATCCATGCCATAGGCCCCGGAATCTTCGTGCCGCTGGCCCGATTGCTGGGGATGCGGACAGTTGTCACAAACCACGGCGCCGATTACCGCCGCCCGAAATGGGGGTCGGTGGCACGCACCATTCTCCGCCTCGGTGAGCGGTGGTCAACCCGGATGAGCCATGCCGTAATTGCCATATCGCCCGGAATTGCCGCCGAATTGCGCCAGCGTTACGGCCGGAAGGAGATCAGCGTGATAGCCAACGGTGTCGGCGTTCCCACGCCGGTGGAGGACTTCGGACTGATACGGGAAATGGGGTTGGAACCCGACGGTTATATACTCGCGCTCGGACGCCTTTCCCGCGAAAAGGGATTTCACGACCTGACAGAAGCCTACCGGCAGCTGGAGGTTCCCGGCATGAAACTTGTGATTGCCGGAAGCGCGATTCCCCCCACCCCATATAGCCGACAACTGCATGACCTTGCCCACCGGGCCGGAGCGATCATGGCCGGTGAAGTGCATGGCGAAAAACTCCGTCAGCTCATGGGCGGAGCGGCTCTTTTCGTTCTGCCGTCCTACCACGAAGGGCTGTCAATCTCACTTCTCGAAGCCATGGCCGCCGGTCGCCGGATAGCCCTGAGCGACATCCCCGCCAACCGCCTCTCCGGTCTGCACCGCGACAGCTTCTTCCCCCCCGGCGATCCCGCCGCAATGGCCCGCGCCATGACGGCAACGCTCACCCTTCCCTCCCCCCGCACCTACGACCTCACTCCCTACGAGTGGAACCGTATCGCTACCCAGACTCTCACCGTCTATCAGCGAATTCTTCGATAGGGGCTACAACTCCCGAAAACACGGGTATCTTCCGCGATACAATCTTAAGGTATTCCTGCAACTCATGTCGTAATTATCCGACTAAATGTAAATAATACTTGTCTATATGAAAATTATTATTTACATTTACATCGATAACAATACTTATTAAGTTTTATGCTTATGAAAACTTTTCTTTTCCCCCATACATTTCGACCGATAGGTTGGATTGTATTAGTGCCGACTCTTATACTTGGCATACTGTTGCTGGATGGTATACTGAGTGTGGATGGATCAGTGGAGACAATCCTCACCGACACTGCCATCATTGGCATTGCGCTCGGATCTATTTTCATCACCTGCTCACGTGAGCGTATTGAAGACGAAATGACAAGCTCGATACGTCTCAAAGCTCTACTCACTTCCCTCTACACTTATATCGTGTTTTTAGTAATCTGGACATTGGCGGTCAACGGCATGGCTTATCTGTATGTCATGGCGGCAAGTCTTGTAATGTTGCCAATAATATTTGTCGTGCGGTTCAGATATGAAATGCACAGATATTACAAAATAAAGTCCGATGAAGAATAGAATTAAGGTAGAACGCGCTGAAATCAATATCACCCAACAGCAACTTGCGGAAGCTGTCGGGGTGAGCAGACAGACCATTGTAGCCATCGAAAAGAATCACTTTCTTCCATCAACACCTTTAGCCCTGAAAATAAGCAAATTCTTCGGCAAGCCGGTTGAAAGCATATTCATTTTGGAAGAAACCGATTAATCTCGCGCCTTTTCGCACCACATGCATGCTCCATAATTTTGTGGCACAATCCACACAATTATGGAGCATATTCATTTGCTCTCTTCGTGAATTTTATGACAACGTCCGAAGAGTAAAAGAGATGAGGGCGCCCCGCAGGGTGTTGCGCAAGCGAAGAAAATGCTGTATTTTTGCAGCTGAAATGGTGATGGAGCGGCCCTATGCCGTCCATAAAAGGGAATCCGGTGTAAATCCGGAACAGTGCCCGCTACTGTAAACCCGGCCAAACGAAAAAACTGAAGCCACTGTTATCAAGCAACGGGAAGGCGTTTTTTCTGAGGGGTAAGTCAGGAAACCTGCCATTTCAACAGATAACTTGCTCGCCCGGGGTCAGGAGAGCTGATTATTAACATTTTCATAACCATTTTTTTTATGGAAAAGAAATGCAAGCTGGCAATGCTTTCCAGCTGTATTGCATTGAGTATGTCCGCTCAGATCAATCTCAGCGGCCGAGTTGTTGACGCTTCTACCGGTAGAGGTATTGAAGGAGCAAGTGTAAGAATCCAGCACACAACCGCAGGATGTGCCACCAACCCGGATGGAGAATTCACAATCACTAATCTCAAAGACGGAAGCTACACCATCGTGGCGAGCTGCCTCAACTATTCGGCAGTTTCAATCCCGATTGACCAGAGCCGGAGCGACATGACAATAAGCCTGGAGCCCACCAGCTACGCTCTCAACCCGGTAGTGGTCACCGGCACCGGTACATACCACCGGCTAAAAGACAGCCCCTCGCCCGTAGAGGTTATATCAGGCAAAGCGATCCGTGACGCCGACCCGTCGAGCTTTCTCAACGCACTGACACGCCTGGTGACCTCTGCCTCAATCAGCACTCAAAACAGCACTATGTATTTCA
The DNA here is from genome assembly GCA_001689535.1 of Bacteroidales bacterium M5. Taxonomy (GTDB): domain Bacteria; phylum Bacteroidota; class Bacteroidia; order Bacteroidales; family Muribaculaceae; genus Paramuribaculum. The sequence continues at coordinate 4,712 of LUJP01000021.1, read as the reverse complement.
ACGGTCTACCCGACAAATATGTGCTCATTCTCGTCGACGGCAAGAAGATGGCCGGTGACAATTCGGGAAGCATTGATTATGACCGGATTGACCTCGACGCTATCAAACGTATCGAGGTGCTCAGCGGCGCATCTTCGGCGCTCTATGGCAGCGACGCCATTGCCGGAGTTATCAACATCATCACAGAAGGAGCAAAATCGCCTTTTTCAGTCTCTTCAAATACCCGTATCAGTTCTCATCAGCGAGTATCCGAGGGCCTGACGGCCGAGGCAAAGGGTGGAAAGCTCTCATCAGTGACACACTACAACTACCGCCACACAGGTGGATGGCAGCTCAGCCCCTTCGAAATCAATTCCAAGGGCGAGAAAGTGGAGACAAAGAAACAGGCTGTATATAAAGGCCACTCCCACAACGCCACGCAGAACCTGAACTATGACGTAACCGACAGACTCCGTGTAGGTATCGAAGGCACTATCTTCATAAGCGATAACAGCCGTTTCGACAGCTATGATTACGACAACCGTCACCAGACTTATACCATAGGCGGTTCAGCCCGTTATCTTCTGCCTATGAAGGCATCCTATATCGACGCTTCCATCAACACTACTAATTTCCGTTCATGGTACGACTACAACAAGGACACCAAGACCCATAAGAAAGGGGATGAGGTGCTTGCCAAAAACCAGACCTACACGGAAGCTAAACTCAGCGGCGTATTCCGCCTCCATGAGAGCAACACCCTGTTTGCCGGCGCAAACTATGTTTACGAAAGCCTTAAGCCCACTGAGCCGAGCCAGATGCTCAACGACGAGATTCAGCACGTTTACACCCTGGCCGCGTACGTGCAGGATGAGTTTAAGCTCTGGAACAGCCTAAGCCTCGTTGGCGGCCTGCGCTATGTTTACAACGAGAAATTCAAAGGTGTGGTCACCCCCAAGGCTAATGCGATGTACCGTCTGGGCGACTTCAGTATACGCGCAGGTTATGCTGCCGGATTCCACTCCCCTACGCTGCAGCAGATGTATGTGATTTCCGACAATCGCGGCCGAATAACAATTGGCAATCCCGACCTCAAGGCTGAGAAAAGCAATTACTATAATATCAACCTGGAATATATCAATCGCTGGATTACAGTTACAGCATCGGTGTTCCAGAATGATCTTCGCGACAAAATCGAGACGAAGATAGTCGACCTCACCCAGGAAGACAAGGACAACGGTATAGTCCGCAAGGCCGAATACCACAACGTAGGAAAGGCCCGCGTGCGCGGTATTAACGCCGGCATCAACGTCCGCCCGCTCACCGGCGTCGCTTTAGGCGTCAGCTATAATTACAATCACGCCCGCAACATCAGCGACGATACTTGGCTCGAACGCAGCATCCGCCACTCAGGCAACTTCTTCGGGAACTGGAATCACACCTGGGACAACTATACGCTCAATGTCAATATCAACGGCCGATATCAAGGCACACGATGGTCAAAGAGCTACGGCGACTCCCCCGCATTCCAGACCTGGGACATAACCACGCGCCACACCTTCAGACTGCGCAGCGTGATTCTCGAGCCCTCCCTCGGCGTTGAAAACATATTCAACTACCGCGATGACCGTCCGTACAACAGCAACTACGCCACCCTTACTCCCGGATGCTCCGTAGTAGCAAGCCTGGTTATCCGATTCAGACAATGAGAATCTGCCTTAGCCTTGCAGTCATACTTCTGACTTTCTTACTCTCGGGGTGCCACCACCGGAGTGGCGGCACCCTGCAGAGTGCTAAAGCCGGCAGTACCGATTCCATTTCAGAGATGTCGCCTACCTACGCTCTCGGTTTCAGCGTCAGCGAACGCGCCGACGGAGTGCGGTTGGTGACTATGCGCCACCCCGCCGATTCCAACGCTGTCCCTCAGCATTTCGCACTGATTCCAAAAGGTACCGAACCAACCGATATTCCTGATGAATATACTCCCATACACATACCGGTTGACCGCGTTGTATGCATGACCATGACACAGCTCGGCGCATTTGCCACGCTTGACAGCTATGATAAAGTGGTAGCTACGAGCAACACCCAACGCACACGCAACCCTGAGTGGCTCAGGCGCCTTAACGATGGCCGCGTGAGCCGCATAGGCATGGAGGGCAACTTCGACAAGGAGATTATTCTTGCCTGTGACCCCGATGTAATTTTCATATCTCCACATCGTCGCGGCGGCTACGACGGCCTTAAAAATCTTGACATCCCCCTTATTCCTTTTTGGGCCTTCAGCGAGACAACGCCGCTGGGCCTCGCCGAATGGATTAAAATAACCGGCATGTTCATAGGAAAAGAGCAAAAGGCTATTGAAGTGTTTCACGGTATCGAGAATCGATATAACCACCTCAAGGCTCTTGCCACCACCGCGACTGACCGCCCTTCAGTCCTGAGTGGCGAAATGCGTGGGGGGACCTGGTATGTGCCCGGAGGGAACAGTTTCTACGGAAGATTGTTCCGTGACGCGGGCGCCCGATATTTCATGGAAAGTGACTCCGGTACAGACGCCACTCTGATGGAATTCGAACAGGTATATTCCAAAGGTTGCGATGCCGACTTTTGGCGCGTCATGAACAGCTACCACGGGGAGTTCAGCTATGAGGCCTTCGAAGCCTCCGATGCGCGGTATGCCGACTTCAAAGCCTTCAGGAACCGCAAGGTGATTTACTGTAATCTCGAGGAAGTTCCCCTCTACGAGAATCTACCACTGACTCCCGACGTTCTTCTCGCCGACATGATCAAAGCCTTTCATCCCGACCTTCTCCCGAATCATCAGCCAGTCTACTATCACCTTCTCCAATAGAGGTTGTGCCAATGAAGAAAAAGCAGTAAATTTGCAGTCATAAAACTTAGAAAAACAATTCACCGAGTGCTTGCTACCTCGTTAAAAACAAGAACAATGACAAACAAGACTGTATTTTCACCCGTATTTCTGCTTCTGGCAGTGCTTTTCTGCGTGTGTATAATTGTGGCCAACCTCATGGAGATAAAAACCGTGGAACTCGGGCCGCTTACCATTACTGCCGGATTCGTTGTATTTCCCTTGAGCTACATCATCTCCGACTGCATAGTTGAAATCTACGGTTTTTCCCGCGCCCGATTCGTAATATGGCTCGGCTTCGCTATGAACCTGCTTGTGACCCTGCTGCTCCAGCTGGGCCTCGCTCTCCCCTCCCACGCCACCTGGCACCATCAGGAGGCGATGCAGATAGTGTTCGGCGCCACACCCCGCATATTTGCCGCAAGCTTCACGGCCTTCCTTTGCGGATCGATGGTCAACGCTTATGTGATGAGCCGCATGAAATCGCGCAGCGCCCGGCCGTCGTCAGTCGCCGGCTTCTCGTTACGCGCCATAATGAGCACCCTGTGGGGCGAAGGCGTGGATTCAGCCATATTTTTCCCGCTGGCTTTCGCCGGCTCTCTGCCCTGGAATGTGATAGTCACCCTCTGCGTAACCCAGGCCCTGCTGAAGACCCTCTACGAAATTCTCGTGCTTCCGGTAACCATAAAAGTCGTCAGAATCCTGCGCAACCACGAAGGCATACCGGCCGCACGCACCGATACAACACAATCATATAAATGGTGGAAGATAAGCGAAATATGATTTACGAGGGCTCGAGAATAAAAACCGTATGGTTCGACCTCGACGACACACTGATTGACTTCCGCACCAACTCGCGCGCGGCTCTCCGCATTGTCTACGACAGCGTGGAGCCGATACGCCGGCTGTTTGCCGATGCCGAAGCATGGACCGAACGTTATGAATTCCACAACCACCGCCTCTGGGACCTCTACAGCCGCGCGGAAATAGACCGCCCCACCCTGAGAATGGAGCGCTTCTGCCTCCCACTGGCCGAAGCAGGCATGACAGATGCGGAGGCACGCCGCCTGTCGGAATTCCTCGACACATATTATCTCGACCGCCTTGCCGAACAGAAGAATCTGATTCCGGGCACCCTGGAGCTTATCGAAGCCATAAGGACATTGTGGCCAGAAATCCGCATTGGAGTGCTGTCAAACGGATTTGCCGACGTGCAATACCGCAAGATACGCAATGCCGGGCTTGAGGAAAAAATTGACGTAACGGTACTTAGCGACGACATTGACGTCAACAAGCCCGACCGCCGGCTATTCGAACACGCCGCGCGCATGGCCGGTTCGGAAGAGCCCGACAGCAATCTTCTGATCGGCGACAATCCCACCACCGACATAGCAGGCGCACTCGGCGCCGGCTGGCACGCCATATGGTTCGACCGCAGCGGCGTCGCTCCCACCCCCGCCTCNNGGCCTCACCCCGCTGTGCCCGCGCAACCACCCTCCCCGCCATCCTCCCCCTCCTCACCTCCCGCTAAGGCGATTTTTGAGCAGAAAGGCACGGCAAAAATTCAGACAAAAAATTAAACATCTATTGCTCAGAATTGTAAAAAAATTCCGATATTTGCACTTGCAATTGTGGCAGAACCCCGCATCATGCCTCAATTGCCACAATATCAAGTAATTAATCATCATTAATAATTGCATAAGAAAATGACTAAAGCTGATATCGTCAACGAAATCGCAAAAACCACCGGCGTAGACAAAGCCAGCGTTCTTGCCACTGTTGAAAAGTTCATGGAAGTAGTAAAGGATTCTCTGGCCCACGGCGAAAACGTCTATCTCCGCGGCTTCGGCAGCTTCATCGT
>LUJP01000024.1 GCA_001689535.1 Bacteroidales bacterium M5 | reverse complement strand
TAACAATCGTTATGAAACACCCTCTAAGCTTTCTTTACCCTCCATTTTGCGGCAGAAACTCCTTCATAACTAATCACATTTCATAGATTCCAAAATTAATCCAAACCACAACAAAACCAAAGCAAACCATTAATTTTTTTAATTAAAACCTCGACCTCACCGTCCATGCCTGATAATTCCGACCCGCCCGACCGGTCCGACAAGTCCGACTCGTCTGAATCACTAAGAAGTGGCAATAACTGAAGAGGGTGGCGAAACCGGTTGGTTCCGTCACCCTCTCATTGTTGGGTCGATATCACTCCTCGCGGAGTGATGCCTTTATGTTAGTTTGATCTAACAGTCATTGATTAGATGCCTACGTTAGGACCGGCACCCCACTGGGGAGCTCCAACATCCTGCCACAGACGCTCGGTATTGAGTAGCGTGGTATGAGGATCTGAGATGCCAAGAGTGAAACCTTGACGCTGATAAACATTGTCCATAATTTCCTTCATGGGATCGGTAATAGAGGGGATACCAAAGTTAGGACGACGACCCAGATTCTCCATTGTTGAACCGGCAACTGTTCTGAAATCAGTACGGGCAATCAGGTTGGAGCCGAACTTGGGAATTCCCGAACGACGACCGGTTATATAATGGTCAACCGGAGAATACATGAAGTGAATCTCAAGATTCAGGAAGATCTTCTCAAGGTCATCCGCTTTGTTGCCAGTAAGTTGGTAATCAGGACGAGCAAGAAGAGCTGCAATTTCCCCATCCCTTAGTTCTATTGTAACATCATCGGGAGAAACACCGAATGTAGTATGATAGAAAGGAATGTAACTTAATCTTGCCCATTCATTCCAACGCTCTATAGATAATTCTACTGCCTTCTGGAAATAATCATTGGCAGATCCTAAACCATTGACTCCACCGTATGTGGCAAACTCTGCGAGATAGAAATTAACCTCCGCGGCACTCATATAAAGATCATAGCGAGGAGTATCATCCTGAAAATCCTCTTCGGAAAGAGTCACACCAGGGATGCGAGTTACGCTGTAATTCGCATTGGTCTGAATTAAACGCTGAATCATGATAGAGTAAGGACGGTATGAATAGAATGCGCCATTATATTCTATGCGGTGACCACCTTCCTCTTTAGGGCTACTATACTTATAGTACTCGTTAGTGGCTGGTGTCTCGTATCTTTCATCAGTTGGCTGATATGCATCCGGAACACCAATATAGCGTGCCCAGAGATTTCCTCCGAACTCATCTTTCCACTTAACGAACTTACCATCGCCATCGACTTCAACACGCTCTTTGATGAAAGATGGGATAAGATCGGCATGGCCATTTTCTACCCAGAAATTGAAGATATTCGCATTCCATCTGTTCTTAAGGAACTGGAAACGGAGACGCGGATCGCGGTTTTCAAGCATAAAGTCGCCAACTTTGGCGCTCAGAGACAGACCTTTGTCATTGATAGTGCCATTACCGGAACCGAAAGCCAGTTCACCCGGGTCGATACCAGCCGCTGAGTCCGTCAATCTGCTTTCTGCCTTGTGGTAGAACATATCGTCATCAAGAGAAGACATCACTCCATCAGCCACAGCTTCTGACACGATAGTTTTTGCCATGGCGAGATCACGATGTATAAGACGCGTGGCAAGTTTTACACGCATTGAACTTGCGAACTTAGCCCACTTGCTCCAATCCGCACCATAAGCGATATCAGCAGAGGCATCAGTTCCAGTGCATGCCGGAGGATTCTTGAAGACATTTACAGCATTCTTGAGTTCAGTATTCCATTTGGCATACATTTCCTCGACTGTGTCATAATTGGGCTTAAGCAAATTGTCATTATAAAGACCTCTGCCGCCCTCGGTATAGGGCCGGTCACCTTGAGTGTCACTATCAAGGAGTGCACAGTAGATTGCCAAACATTTCACTGCCTGATGATATGCTTCATACGAAGCAGCCTCCTCCTCACTCATTTTACCGAGTTCATATTCCAGAGCCGCATTATATGCAAGCATCTTGATCATGCAATCCTGGGATAAAGGCTGCTGATAGGCAGCACGCGTCTCATCGTAGCCGGAGGTAAAACCGGACATCTGGGTTAAAGACATAAAAGACGGTGCTCCATTGAACCAAAGAATATAGCCAAAAGGATATATACCATATTCAGCAGTGGTAAGAAGCTGAACCGGAGACGCAGATGTAAGCTTATCTACCGGATTGTTCTGGTCAGCCCATTCGTCACGGCAACTGCTGGTTCCAGTCAGCACAATACCGGCGAGAGCTATAGAAATAAGTTTTTTATAATTGTTCATATTAAAGTCCAAGTGTTTAGGTATTAGAATTGTGCATTGATGGTAAATGTGAAGCTTGCGGTAGTACCCTCAAAGCTACGTATACGGAACTCGTGAGAGTTTGTACCACGGACAGATTCGGGATTAATCTTATTGGGCAAGCTATTGTGAAGATAGCAGAGATTATGACCGGTAGCAGTAAGATTGATTCCTTTTGTTCCAAGCTTACCGGCAATATTCTGCGGCAGTGTATAGCTCAGGGAAACCTCTCGCAAAGACACATAGTTAAGTTTCGTAAACCACGAATCATTCAATGCTCCGTATGCAGAGTTCTTCTGATTCCAATAGTTTGCGAGGTAATGCCATGAACCTGCGTGGGTGGGCTCAATCTTACCCTTGTCCATAACCTCCTTGAAGGTTTCACCTGAAGAATATTTACCCGTACCTACCGTATATTTAGTGCCGTCAGGCTGGTCTATAGTAGTGCCGGTGGGGAATATACCCTCAGGGATTACACCGTCATTATATGTCTTTCCGTTCCATCTTGAAGTATATTTTACGCCGCCATGAGCAGCATCGCGATATTGGAGAGAAGCTTCGGTTACACCTATTGTATTGCCATAGCGGCTATTGTAAGCTGCCACATAGCCTCCCCAGCGGCCGTCGAGAGCTACGTTTAATCGTAGGTTTTTCCAACGGAGACCGGTAGAAACACTACCTAGGAATTTCGGATTGATATCACCAACTTCTTTTACGGTGGGATCTGTACGATAGGTCGCTCCCTTATAACTATTAAACCATGAGAGAACTTTAAGTCCGGATTCCTCATCAACCATCGGAGTGATATCGGACATAAGAGTTCCGTAAGCGCCGCCTACTTGTGCGACAGAACCTATACGGTAGTTACCATATTCAGGATCTCCTGATAGAACGATATACTTTCCGGCATCGGGATGAAGCTCAACAATCTTGGAGCGGTTGCGGGTATAGGTGAAGTTAATATCCCAGGTCCAGTCCTTGGTTTCGATAGGAGTGGCATTGATGGCAAGCTCTATACCTTTGTTCTCGATGTTACCGGCATTGATTTTCTTTTTGGATATACCGGATACAGAGGGAACAGAGATGTCCATAATCTGGTCCTTCGTATTTTCTTTATAATATGTAAAGTCAATACCGAAACGGTTGTTGACGAAACGCCAGTCGAGACCAAATTCCCAGGATGTCTTTCGTTCAGGTTTCAAATCAAGAGAGATTGCAGAGGAAGGAGGAGTCAAAATGGCATTGTTGGAACCATTATGCGTTGACCCCACGTAAGAGTAGGCATTATTGATAGAATAGGGGTCGGTATCATTACCTACCTGAGCCCATGAACCACGGAACTTGGCCATAGATACCCACCAGGGGAGATATTCGCGGAAAGTATTGTCGGCAAGCCAGGAGAGCGAAACAGAGGGATAGAAATAGGAGAAAGTACCTGTTCCGTCTGAATAAAGAAGGGTAGAAGACCAGTCATTACGTCCGGTTACGTCAAGATAAACCTGACCTTTCCAGCTTGCGCCGACCTGGGCCATTGCGGACCACATCGTTTTTTTACCATTGATATAGCCGCTATACGAGATGGGATTCTTTGAGTTGTTGATAAAGAACTTGTTGTAGTTTATCAGGCCGCCATTGGTGTGCATCGACATACCCTGGAAGAACGAGTGGAAGTACTCACCACGAAGAAGCGCGTGAGTTTCAAAGTCACCCCATTCCTTATTGAGGTTCAAGTTGATATTGAGGTTGGTCTGCTCTTTGTTGTTCTGACCGATACCATAGTAGCCACCTGATCCACCGGAGCCGGTACCATATTCCTTATCCTCACTGCGGACATAATAGTAGTTCATCGAGCCTTCTGCAGTAATACGCATCCAGTCAAGAGGAGTAATAGTGACTTTGATATTAGGGCGGACAACAGTTTCTTTTCTCTGATAATTATTTTCGAAAATTCTCCACCATAGGCCATTGGATGTGTTGTAATAATTATCATCACCAGGGATAGGGAGACCTCCGGTAGATCCACGATAATTATGTTTCTCGGATGCAACATCTATCCAAGGCACCATCTGGGCATTGAGTGATGTAAAGTACTCACCCATATTAATAGCGGCATTACGAGGAGTAGAGTTGGCGAATGTCACACCACCTTCTACAGTGACAGTCCTACTAATCTGGTGGGAAGCTTTGAGCATCATATTGAATCGCTTGAAGTCATTCTCATCTACAATACCTTGGGCATACTTATAACCGGCCGACATATAGAAAGTGGTCTTGTCAGTGCCACCAGTTACAGCAACGTTTGTATTCGTATTAAAGCCGGTACGATAGGCATTTCTATAGTTGTCCTTATAAGCACGATAGGGACGATATGAACCGTCAAGATACTCTACGAGCTGACCCTCATACTCCGAATAAGGCACACCATAGCCATAGTTGCCGGTCTGGGATTTAGTAGCCTTTACAGACGGCTTGCCATCAGAGTTAAGGGCAAGATAGTTATAAAAGCTATCATCGCCATAGCCTACAACACCGGGCACATCACCAATACCGTAGGTATTATTGAAATGAGGAGTCTGAGTCAGCCAGTCGCAGCCGAAAGTCTGGGTGACGGTCACGCCATAACCCTTGGCGCCTTTTCCATTTTTAGTGGTAATAACAACCACACCGTTAAGACCGCGCGAACCGTAGAGCGCCGTAGCGGCAGCGCCTTTCAGCACCGACACAGACTCGAAGTCGGCGGGGTTGAGATTCTTCAGCTCATTACCGTAGTCAAAGTTGTTTGCATCCCAGTCACCCTCCTTATCCTGAACGTCATTATCGAGGATTATGCCGTCGACAACGTAGATAGGCTGGTTATTCTTGCTGAGGGTGGAGGCACCGCGGATTTCAATCTTGTTGTGACCGAAGAGGCCACCGTCCGACTGGTTGATGTTCACACCGGCAACCTTTCCCTGAAGTGCCGAAACTGGATTTACGAGGTTAGTATTTCGCTATACATCTGCAGATGTTTAAGAGGGCTAATTTTCAAATAGTTATATCATAGGCCGATTCTGTCTGTTTTCCTCAAACTGCCCTTATTTTTGCATTCAGTACACAATTAGTATGACTTGGTTGTTAATATCTGTTGTAAGCCGTTTTTCATGTTTGATCACGCATCAGTACCGTTTCATCATATAAAGATAATCATTCATTATATAAAGATAACCGCCTATGGCAAAAGTAGAAAGGAAGAACAAACAGAACCCGAAACTCGTGCAGTCCGAATTGCAGGACGGTCGGGCGAGCCTTGCGCTGGAGTATTATCTCGGACGCAATGAGACCCCGGTGCTTGACGAAAACGGCAACCATGTCCTCTATACCGAGGGGGCGATGAAAGGAAAGCCGAAATACAAAATCAAGCATATCCGCAAACGTGAGGCGCTCAACCTCTATATCCGGCTGCATCCCCGCAACCGGCAGGAACGCACCCAAAACAAGAATACTCTGGCACTCGCCGAGAAGATAAGGTTTGAGTGTGAGCAGGAATTTCTCGAAGACCGTGTGGGATACCGACTGAAAAAGGACGGGGAGAATAACTTTATCAGATATTTTCGCAAGCATCTGGAGAATGAGCTGTATTCAAAACCCGTGAGATGCAATTATAAGACCTCCTGCAACCGCTTCGTGGAATTCCTTGGATCTACGCCCCGGTTCCAGCGCTACACATCATTTCTACGCATGGAATTGATTACTCCCGAAATGGTGACGAGTTTCACCGACTATCTGAAGACGGTGGCCAAAGGGGAGGGTGCGCATAAGTCGTACTATATGTTCCGGACCGTCATACTCCATGCGATAGAGGAGGGACTGATGAAAAAGAATCCGTGCAAGGGAATCGTAATTCACCGTGACCTGAACACGCTGAAAAAAGAGATTCTGACAATAGATGAAATCAAACGCCTTGCCGCCACCCATTACGAGGGTGAGGATACGGCTCTGCAACGTGCATTTCTCTTTTGCTGCTTCACTGGCATACGCTGGTGTGATGCTGTTTGCCTCACATACGCCAATGTAGATTTTTCGGCAAGGATGCTCCGATTCAATCAGCAAAAAACTGAGGGTCGCAGCGCACACAGCGGTGTCACAATTCCGTTAAGTCCTGCATTGCTGAAACTCATAGGAAAGCCTGCACTGCATACTTCCGAAAAGATATTCAATATCACCTGCTATCGCACAACTGCAATCACACGTCTGCAGAAATGGGTCAAGACGGCAGGCATCAATAAAACTATCACATGGCACTGCGCCCGTCACAGCTTTGCGGTAAATGTGCTTGGGGCAGGAGCGAACATCAAGACTGTTGCCTCTCTCATGGGTCATTCGAGCATAAAGATGACCGAGAAGTATCTCCACGTAGTAGACCAGCAGAAGCAGGACGCAATCAACAGTCTCGGAGACCTTGACTACGATTGCGAGGCGGTGAGTGTGTAGATATTCCCTCCCGTGCTTCTGGCCCTCTTTGAAAATATAGTACTGATTTAGTACAATTTTAAGTAGTGAGACTATTGATATAAACGGAAGAGGGTATTTAACACCAAAAGTTAAATACCCTCTGAGACTGTTTCCTGAAAACTTTGGAGCAGATGCGTCTGCCCTGATTTTTGCATGATTGATACGCCGGCAGTCGCGGATTAGCGGCGGGGCGGTTCCAGGCAGGCATCGAGGTTGGCGATGATTGCTTTGCGGTCGAGGTTGCGGCCTATGAACACGAGTTTTATCATGCGGTCGCCGTAAACTTCGTCCCAGTCGCGCATCAGTCCGGGTTCGCGGGCCATTAGGTTCATGAGTTCTTCTTCGGGAGCGGTGGCATACCAGTAACCGGCCTCAGTGAGTTTTTTCTGCGATCCGGCCTGTTCGAAAAGATATGACATGTCACGGTTGTTGGCGAAATAGAGCACACCTTTGGTCCGGATCACATTCGCAGGCCACTGCGTTGCCATGAACCGGTCGAGCTTGTGGATGTCGAAGGCGGGACGGCGGTAGTAGACAAACGTCTGTATGCCGTATTCCTCGGCTTCTCCCTCGTCGTGGTCGTGATGGTGGTGGTGATGATGATGATGATGTCCTTCCTCCTCTTCCTCGTGGTCGTCATGGTCATGGTCGTGATGATGATGGTGGTGATGTCCTTCTTCATGGTCGTCATCATCGTCATCATCGTCATCATGGTGGCCTTCTATCTCGCGCACCCATGCGGCGGAAGTGGCGGTCTTCTCAAAATCGAAGAGACCGGTGTTGAGGAGTTCGTCGAAATCCACGTCCGCATAGTCGCAGTCTATAATTTTGGCTTTTGGCTGGATGGCGCGGATTATTGCGCGGATGCGGGCTGCATCGGCCTTGGTGACTTCCGAAATCTTGTTGAGAAGAATGATGTTACAGAACTCAATCTGCTGGATGATGAGGTTCTCGATATCCTCTTCGCCGAGGTTTTTCTTGCGGAGCGAGTCGCCGCAGCCAAACTCATCCTTCATTCTAAGGGCGTCAACCACCGTCACTATGCAGTCGAGGCGCGGAGTGGTGTGGCGGGTGTAATCGTCGGCCATGTTGCTCATTGAGCAGATGGTCTGGGCAATCGGTTCCGGTTCGCAGATGCCGCTGGCCTCGATCACGATATAGTCGAAGCGGCCGGTGGAAATTATGTCGCGTATCTGCTCCACGAGGTCCATCTTGAGCGTGCAGCAGATGCATCCGTTCTGGAGTGCCACAAGGTCGCCTTGGTCTTTCTTTCCTACCACGCCGCCTTTCTGGATAAGGGTGGCGTCGATGTTCACCTCGCCTATGTCGTTGACGATTACAGCGAATTTAATGCCGCGGCGGTTGGAGAGCATGCGGTTGAGCAGAGTGGTTTTGCCGCTGCCGAGATAGCCTGTGAGCAACAGCACCGGAATTTCTTTTTCTGACATATATGATGGTTTTTAAGCGTTGTCTGACACTTTGTTTCTGCGGATGAGACGCCGTGTGTACCAGCCTGAGCGATAGAACCGCAACAGTGCATAGGAAATGGAGAAATAAAGGGCGGCGAGCAGCCACAACATACGGTAAGGGTGGGCCTGCTCGTAAAGCGGGCTGCCGTTGGAGTTCATGCGAATGAAGCCTTCCACGCCCCATGTGGCGGGAATCATGTCGCCTATCAGTATCCAGATCGGGCTCATTGCATATCTGGGCCAGGTGAGACCTGAAAGGAACAGGAACACCACAGAGGTAAACACCACAGCAAGCAGAGTCTCCTCGCGCTCGGTTATCAGCCAGCTTATACATTGCCCCATGAAGGCCGAAGCAACAAGCATCGGCAATAAGAACAGCACATAGTCCCATTCGCTGCCCACGTGAGGAAGCGAGAACATCATAGGCACAATGCGCAGCACATAGATGATTATCGGGGCGTAAAGCGCCAGATAGCACATCACTTTACCCAGAAGCGTGGCTCCGGCCGGAGCCTGCACCTGCAGCGGGTCTATGCCTCCGTTGCGTCGGCGTCTCTCGGCCGATGTTGCGCCGAGCATCACCACACCAAGTACCATGCTCTGCTGGAGAATCAGCACCAGGATACCGGGAATCACGAATGATGCGAAACCCTGCGTGGGGTCGCCGAGCATACGGGCATCGGAATTGATCTTGGCCATAGGCACCGCACTGCTCACCATAGCCACCTGCGAGAGTTCGGCCGCCTGTATTTCCGCGCCAAGAGCCAGCTGGAGGTCGGCCAGGGCTGAAATGAAAGTGCGGTAGCGCAGCAGCAGCGACATATCGCAGTAGAAAGTGGCCACGGCCTGCTCTCCGCGTCCCAGCTTGCGGCTGTAGCTTTCGGGAATCTCAAGTATGCCGAACGCCTCGTGATTGTTGACAATACGCCGTGCCGCCGCCAGGTCGGGGGCGTAATCGTAGATTTTCGCGGCCTGAGTGGCGTCGAGCATCCTGGCCAGACGCCGGCTTTCGGCGGTGCGCGAGTGGTCCACGACCACCACCGGCATGTCTGTTACAATCTCGGGGTTATATATCAGCGTGTAGCATATCGGATAGAGCAGAGGCAGTAGAAAGAAGAACATCATCACCCCGATATCATGGGACACCAGGTAGAACTCACGCTGCCAGACTCTGAAGAAGCCCAGAAACCACTGCTTTATTTTAGTTGCGGCATTTGTCATTTTTTTTCAGAGAACTTTCAGGGAACGTAAATGGGGTTGAGGCATCTCTTTCTGAGGCGTCCTATGCCGAGCATGGCAACCAGAGGAAATATGAGGAGCGCCACGAAGTAGAAGCGTGAGAAGTACAGCGGTATGCCATTGAGAGCCTGGTCGATGTAGATCAGAAAGAAGTAGCGCACCGGCAGTATATAGCTGAGAATCCCTATGTAACCGTACATGTTCTGCACCGGAAAGGAAAATCCGGCTATCGAAAATGACAGAATACCTATGAGCGACACCACAATCAGTCCCAGTCTCAGATTGGGCACGATACAGCACACCGTCACGGCAAATGCCTGGCATGCGAGCACCATAAGCACCATGGCCAGCACCAGATGGCTGAAATGATTGTTGCAGGGGAAGCCCTCGATTCCGAACATCATGCCCAGATAGGCCATGCCCATACAGATTTCTATGAAGGTCTGTGGCAGAAGCTTGCCGGTGAGGGCTACGAACATCGAACCTCCGGCCGTGCGTAGCCACTCAGGTGAGGTGCCGTATTTTATCTCGCTGCAGATGGAATAGACTGTCACGCCGAGTATTATCAGCGCAAGGAAGGCGCTCATGAACGATGGCGAAAGGTATATGCTATAGTTCATCCACGGGTTTCCCGGCATCTGTTCCTGGATGGCCACCGGCTGCAGCAGCGATTTGGTGGTGTTGCTGTCAATGCCGGTGCTCACGAGGGTGGTCTGCACAAGGGCTCCGGTGGTGGTGACAGCCACGGTCTTGAACCCTTTGAAGGCGAGAGAGCCAGGCACATAGTAAGTGAGGTTGGAATAGTAGGTCACGGTAGGCTCGTCGCCGCCCAGTGCCTTTTTCTGAAACTGTTCGGGCAGATAGAAGAAACCGAAAATCTCGCCTGAACGCACCTTCTTCTGAGCCTCGTGAAACGACTCCACCTTACAGCACACATCCACAAGCTCTGTGGAGCCGAGGTTGCGTGTCACCTGACGAGAGAGAGGAGAATCGTCCATATCCACAACCGCCACGGGAACCTTCAGCGGCAGACCAACCTCCAGCAGGTCGAGAAAGAAGAACCCGAAGAGCACAGGCACCACAATCAGCATCACCATGTAGATGCGGCGTGAGGCAAGCTGGCGCCAGCCCCGCGCTATCGAGTCGGTGAGATAATGTAGATTCACGGTCGGTTACTGTTTTGGGTCAACGGTAATTCTTGGTCAGAGGGACGGGGTTACGGGCGGTACACCACCGTCATTCCGGGACGGAGGTCAGGCAGGTTTTCCAGCGGGCGTCCCTTTACCTGGAATGTACGGCTGTCCCATTCGCCGGTTGATTTGGTGGCGCGCCATGTGGCGTAACTGCCCATGTCGCGCACATAGTATATCTTCAGACGTGTCTCTTTCTTGTCGAGGCCCGGTATCATCACATCGATTTCCTCGCCGAGCTTGAGTTTGTTGAGGTATTCCTCGCGCACGTTGAATGTAACCCATTTGTCGGCGATTTTCAGCACGTTCATCACCGGAGCGCCGAGGGCTAACAGTTCGCCCTCTTCGGGGTATATCTGGTCGATCTGTCCGTCGCAGGGAGCGGTCAGATACTGGTCTTCCAGCAGCGTCTGCACCTCTTCGATTCCTCCCTGGGCCACATTGACCATGGCTGCGGCGCTTTCCTTGTCTTCTTTCTGCGCTCCCTGGCGTGCGAGGCTCAGCTGGCTCTGGGCCGCGCGCTCGCCGGCAAGAGCTGCGTCGTAGGCAGCCTTGGCTTCATCGCGTTTCTGAGCCGAAATCACGTTTTCCTTGTAGAGATTTTCCATTCGCTCATACGTTTTCTGGGCTATCTGCCGGGCGGCGGCTGCCTGGGCCACGAGTTGCTGGGCGCTCTGGATTATCTGTATGCGGGTGCCGGCGTCGATTTTCTTGTTCTGCGCGGCTGCGGCTTCCTTCATTGCCTCGGCCTGCATGAGTTTGGCATCGGCGAGGCCTGAATGGATATGAATGAGGGTGTCGCCGGCTTTCACCATGTCGCCTTCCTTTACGTAAATCTCCAGCACGCGTCCGGGCAGACGTCCGGAGACTTTCACGGAGGTGGCTTCGGCCTGACCCTCTATGGTGTCCTCGGGTGTGCGCAGGCAAAGGAATCCGATTATGGCGAGAACGATCACGCCTATTGTGAGCAGGACAAGGGCTAACATCAGAGCGCGCGACTCGCGCTGTTCGGGTGTTTTGTTGTCAATGTTGGCCATGGCAATGCAAGTTTTTTATGTTTTTACGATTTGGATTTTCAGTGTTGATTATTCGCCTTCGCGGGTGTAGGGGAGAGTGCCGAGCACTTTTGAGAGATAGACATCGCACAGACGCATGTCTATTCCGGCGTCGATCTGCTCGGAATGTGCCTTGAGCCACGCCGTCTGCGCGGCCATCACATTGTCGGTGGTCATCACTCCTTCGCGGAAGGCGAGGTTGGCCTGGCGCAGGTTCTCGTCGGCCTTGCGTAGGTTGGTTTCGGTCATCTGGTAGGTTTTCACTGCCTCGCGGCTGCGGAAGGCGCTCTGGCTCACCTGAAGTTCTACCATCCGGCGTGCATCCTCAAGTTCTATACGGGCAATGGTGGTCATCGAGCGGGCCGCGCGGTATTTGTTGTAGTTCCCTCCCCAGTGCCATAGCGGAATCCTGAGCACTGCGCCCACGGAGAACGCTCCGTCGAGGCGGCGGCGGAAACCGTCGAACATATTGGGGTTGGAGAATGAGTAGGCGCCTATGAGTGCGAGGCTTGGCATCATCTCTGATTTGGCCACGTTGGCTTTCTGGTGGAGAATGTCAATTCCGGCCTGGAGGGCGCGAAGGTCCTGACGGCGGTCGTAGACCTCCTGCATATTGTAGGTTGTGGCGGCCATGGAAGGTTGCACGGTGAGGTCGGCATCTTCGTCGGCAAGGGGGAAAACGGTGTCAACCGGCAGTCCGCACACCTGCGCGAGGGCCATGCGCGAGAGCGTCAGGCCATTGTCCACTTTAGTCTGGTCAACTTGCGCGGAATTGAGCTTCACCTCCACCGAAAGAAGGTCGCTCGGTGTGGCTACGCCCTGCTCAACCATCAGTCTCACATTGCGGGTGAGTGTGTCGAGCAGGTTCACATAGCTGTCGGCGAGTTTTTTCTTTGCCTTGAGCGAGACCACCTGCCAGTAGGCGGCGTCCACGGCATATATCACGTTTTCGGCCTCGGCGTTTTTGGCGGCCTGGGCCAGTTTTTCGGCATAATGCGTCAGGCGGTTCATAGCCACGATTTTTCCGCCCATGAATATGGGCTGCGTGAGAGTGACGGCACCTCCGAACACATTATGGATATTATAGGTCATGGCCTCTTTCGGAATCAGGGCCACGGTCTCGGGTATGGGCTGGTTGCCGGGGCCGAGCACGGGCTGTCCGGTGGCGGGATTTTTCACGATGTTGAACTGGTAGCTCTGCGTGGCTGGATCGAACGTCTTGGTGGGCAGAAGCTGGTCGCTTCCGAAGATAGCTATGTTCTTCTGGTTGTACATATAGCCGCCTTCAAAGTCGAGGGCGGGCAGATAGGCAGCCAGAGCTTCTTTTTTTTGATAACCGGTCATTTTTATGGCCTCGGAGCGGGCTCGGAGCTGCCTGTTGTTGTTCAAAGCCATCGCGCGGCACGAATCGAGCGATACGGCTCCCGGTGCCGGAGCTGTCTGCCCCATGGCGGAAACCGAACCGGAAGCGATTACTGAAATAGTTAATAATGCCAGACCAACTTTTCGTAGGCTCATTTTTCGGGTGTTTGATAAATAGTAAAAAATCAGATGACGGACCACGGTGGAGTCCGTGCACCGGATCATAAACGGCTTTTTCCATTTCCGGATTACAAATATAACTCAGTTTTACGTAAAAATGTTGAGCGCCGGTAGAAAAATTGGTCGTTGTCACTCATCACCCCATACCGTTATTTAGTAATTTTGTAGTCGAAAATCAATTATAGAAAATATGATACAAGACATAACCGAAAGGGCCCTCCGCGGCATTGCCGCCACAGTTGAGGAGGCTCTGGAGATTGACCGTAGCTGTTCAACCGATGAATTGTGTGATGCGGCCGGAGAGATAACACGCGCACGGTTCGGAAACCGTGTAGATACCTGCTCGATAGCCAACGCGCGCTCCGGCCGCTGTTCGGAGGACTGCAAATGGTGCGCACAGTCGCGCCACTGGGCCACGGGCATCGAGGAATACGATGTGATACCTCTCGACAAAGCTATGGCGCTTGCCGATGCATCGGCAGCCCGTGGCGTAGGGCATTTCTCGCTCGTGACCAGCGGGCGTAGGGTCGCCGGCGCCCAGATGGAGAAATTCTGCGCCATTTTCCGGGAGATACGCGCCCGCCATCCGCGCCTGAGACTATGCGCGTCGATGGGGCTGCTCGATGCGGCCGGAATGCGCGCTCTCAGCGAGGTAGGCGTTGACCGCTATCACTGCAATCTGGAGACTTCGGCCGATTATTTTCCGGAACTGTGCTCATCGCATACCCGCGCCGACAAGCTCGCCACTATCGCTGCGGCCCGCGCCGAGGGGATGGAGGTGTGTAGCGGCGGTATAATAGGAATGGGTGAGACCATGGAGCAGCGTCTGCGTATGGTGCGCGAGGCTGTGGAGGCCGGCGCCATGTCAGTGCCGCTGAATATCCTTTCTCCTATTCCGGGAACCCCGCTGGGCGACACTCCGCTGCTTGGAGAGGACGAGATAGTGCGCACCGGCGCGCTGATGCGTTTTGTGGCTCCCGACACATGGATTAGGTTTGCCGGCGGCCGCGCCCGTATGTCGGCCGGATCGGTGGAGCGGATGCTCACCGGAGGTGTCAACGGGGTGATGATAGGCGATCTGCTCACAACCGGCGGGAACCGTCCGCACGATGATTTCGTGACATTCGAACGTCTCGGCCTGGTCAGCGCCACAGATTGATGCTGGTGAACAAAAATTAACGATTTTAAGTTAATCACACCTATGAAAAGCGTGCATTATAAAAATCCGTTAAAACTTATCAATAAATTGAATAATAGTTGATTGTCACGGATATGTAACGTAACTTTGCAGTGTAGTTTTTTCATAGGATTAGATTTCAAGGTTAAAAAAATTGATACTGCTTCCATCGGGATGATGGGGGCAGTTCTTTTTATAGCGTGATAATTTTTTGAAAGGGAAAAACATAATCGTCAGGAAATGTATTTATATAGTAGCGATAATATGCAGTTTTTCTTTCGCTATGTATATTCCAATGAAGAAAATCAAGTATAGGAAAATCCTGACCCTCTTGCTCGGTATTGCTGCCTTATGCATACTGACCGCGGGTGCGGACCTGGATGCCCAGGAAAATAATTACCGTTATAAGATAGAGTATGATTTCATGGGGCTGAAAAAGACCGCCGCCCATGCACGTGTGGGCATTAAAATAGACGGCCAGAACTTCACCGGCACTCTCAATGGCCACAGCATAGAGTGGGGCGGCCGGTATTATACCGTGAGCGACACTCTCGTGGCCCGGATGTATCACACCAATGGCCACCTGAACGTGCGTGAAGAGGTCATGTTCAAGATAGGATGGTACAGCAAGCCCACAGCTGCCGAGGCGGCCGACGGCATGTATGTGTTCAATAATCCCAAGATGTACAAGAATACCGACGGCATGGGGCTGCTCGACGCATCGGAGGAGACGATGGAAGCCGTGAGCATCACCACCGATATGCTGGCCATGTTTTACTCCTACCGCAAGATTGACTTTGACCGTATTATGCCGGGACGGGAGTATCTGGTGTCGATTACCGGGATGAACGGTGCCAGGCAGCATCTGCTGTTCCGCTATCTTGGCTTGTCGAAATATAAGATCAACGGGGTGGAATATCCCACCTATCAGACGGAGTTCGAGTATTATTTCAACGGGCGTCCGTCGGGTTACACCGTTAGCTGCGAGGTGGAGCGCGAGAGCCGTTTACCGCTCGTGTTCAGCGGTAAACTCAAAATAGGCAAGGTGGCTATGATTTACGAGCCCTGAACTCAAGGCGGCACTCTCTTTGACACCGATTATACAGTTTACACCGTGAAATATCTCGCCATGGGTGAGGCGAGATAGAATCCGGCTACCGACGAGGACGGACTCAGCGCTCCGTTTTCAGTTACAGTGACTCCTATTTCGTCGGGAGCGAGGTGAGCCATGAGTGTGTGCATCAGGCGCTGGTCGGGGAGCGAGGGATATCCTATAGCGGGGCGTATGCCGCGGTAACGTCCCTGGCGGATGGCCTGAAAGTCCTCCGGCTCGTCGGGCGCGTATCCCCAGAGGTCGGTGCGCACGCGGCGGTGAAGCCATTCGCTCGTGGCCTCGGTGAGGCGGTCGGCGATGGTCTGGAGCAGCAGGTGGCGGTAGGAGTCGGTCTCGGTTTCAAGCTCATGCCTTATTTCCGGGCCGATGGTCACAGCAAAGCATCCTATATAGTCGCCTTCAGGCGCCACGAAATCGCTCAGGGCAAGCCTTTCCTCGCGTCCCTCAGCCGCTTTCTGGCGGGGAGTGGGTATGGAGGCCACAGGTGTTGTGATGGCGCTGTCGGAGCCTGTGGCAGGATAGAAAGCCGTCTGGCAGAGCATGGTTGCTCCGAGTGATTCGAGGCGGTCGAGCATGCGCTCAGCCTCGTCAAGAAGCGAGGCGGCTTCTGGGGTGTCGCGAACCACTTTCCACGCGTTCAGGAAGTATGTGAAGTTGATATACGGTCTTACCGTAGCCAGGCTTACCGGCTTGAGGGTTCTTATTCCGGTGAACGCAGGCTTGACAATGGCTGCCTTGTCCCAGGCTTCCACCGGGGCGCTTGGTTCCGCACCGCTATCATTCCGGCTGTTGTTATATTCTTTGGCTAAGGCCTGCTGCTGTTCTTTCACGGATCTTTTCTCGCCCTCAGGGTCGCGGAGCAGCCGCGAGGCCACCACGGGATCCTGCGATGCGTCGGCCACGCGTATCACCGTACCTTCCGGTCCATAGGCTGGAGCGAGCATAAGCGCTGTGTGTAGCTTAGAGGTCGCTGCCCCTCCCACGAGCACAGGCACCGTGATGCCTTCGCGCCTCATGGCCGAAAGCGTGCGCGCCATTTCCTCGAGCGAGGGAGCTATGAGTCCGCTCAGACCCACGAAAACTGGACTGTGTTCTTTCACGGCCTTGATAATTGCAGCGGCTTCTACCTGCACCCCGAGGTCGATGACCTCGAAATTATTGCACTGGAGCACCACGGCCGCTATGTTCTTGCCGATGTCGTGAACGTCGCCTTTCACCGTGGCGAGGACGGCGCGGCCTTTGGAGGAACCTTTCACGGCGCCGTTTTCGAGGAATGGCCGCAATATATCTACGGCGCGGTGCATGGTGCGCGCGCTTTTCACCACCTGCGGCAGGAACATCTTGCCGCTTTCGAACAGCGAGCCTACCAGCTCCATGCCCTTCATCAGGGTGTGCTCCACCACCGCGTTGGCGCTTCCGGCGCGCTCCACGGCAAGCCGCAGGTCGGCGTCAAGCGAGGAGTCGTCGCCGCGCTGTAGGGCGCGGATTAGGCGTTCTTCGGGTGTGGAGGGTGCCGAAGCTTCTTCCGTCACCTCACTGCCGGTGGCGTGGACAGTCTCGCCTGTGATATCGGCCGCGGCTGCTGAAAGCCTTTCGGCTGCATCCGGACGGCGGCACAATATGGCGTCCTCTATAAGCTGGAGATGTTCGGGGGCTATGTCGGCATACTGCACTTTGGTGCCTGGGTCGACTATCGCCATGCTCAGGCCTGCTTTCACGGCATGGAACAGGAACACGGCGTGCATGGCCTGACGCAGATAGTTGTTGCCGCGGAAGGCAAAAGAAAGATTGCTCACGCCGCCACTGGTCTTCACTCCGGGCAGATTGGTGTGGATCCACTCCACGGCACGGATGAAATGGAGGGCGTAGGCATCGTGCTCCGGCATTCCGGTGGCTATGGTGAGCACATTGGGGTCGATGACTATGTCGCGGGCCTCGAAACCGCATTCGTCCATGAGAATGCGGCATGCGCGGGCAGCTATCTCGATTTTTCTCTCGCAGGTGTCGGCCTGGCCGCGCTCGTCGAAGAGCATCACCACCACGGCGGCGCCGTAGGAGCGGATGATACAGGCCTGACGGCGGAACTCGTCCTCGCCGTGTTTGAGCGATATGGAGTTGACAATGGCGCGCCCTCCGGTATTTTTCAGCGCTTCCTCTATAGTGGCGAAGTCGGATGAATCAATCATCCAGGGCACTGATGCCGTGGCCGGGTCGGATCCGAGGGCGCGCAGGAAGCGCGACATCTCGGCTCGTGAGTCGAGCATGCCGTCGTCCATGTTTATGTCGAGAATCATGGCGCCGTCGGCAACCTGACGCCGGGCTATGGCCACGGCCTCGTCAATGGCATTTTCTTTGATCAGGCGCAGGAACTTGCGGCTTCCGGCCACATTGCACCGCTCGCCCACGTTGATGAAACCGCGTCCGTCGCTGAACGCCTCGAGCCCCGCAAGCCAGGGAGCCACAGCGCTGGAATCGGGCCGGTGAGACTTGTTGTGTATCTCCACTTCTCGGGCCAGCGCCTCTATATGCTCGGGAGTGGTGCCGCAGCACCCTCCGGCAATATTCACTATACCTTCGGCAAGAAGAGGCTTCATGGCGGCGGCGAAGTCGGCTGCGGTGACAGAATAGCCTCCCATGCGGTCGGGAAGGCCGGCATTGGGATAAAATATCACAGGGAAGGGAGACACGGAGGCCAGTTCCCTTACGGCTTCTGCAAGCCCTTCGGGGCCGGCGGAACAGTTGTAGCCCACCGCGAGCGGGGCTAATGGAGCCACGGCGGCGAGTATCGCGGCGGGTGTATGACCGCTCAGTATTCGCCCGGAGGCGTCGGAGAGAGTGAATGAGAATACAATGGGTATATCCGTGTGGCTTTCGGCCATGGCGCGGCGCGCGCCCATGGCGGCAGCCTTGGCGTTGAGGAGGTCAAAAGCCGTTTCTATCAGCAGCAGATCGGCGCCTCCCTCTATCAGCCCGAGCGCCTGCTCGCAGTAAGCATCAGCGAGCGTGTCGAAGCTTACGGCGCGCGCCGAAGGATCATCCACATCCACGGGTAGCGAAGCGGAGAGTGCCGTAGGCCCCATGGCTCCGGCCACGAAACGCGGCTTCTCCGGAGAGGAGAAAGCTTCGGCCTCGCGGCGTGCGATAGCCGCGCCGGCACGGTTGATGTCGCGCACCAGATGAGAGGTGGCGTATTCGCGCTGCGAGAGGGCGTTGGAATTGAAAGTATCTGTCTCTATGATGTCGGCTCCGGCTTCGAGATAGGCTCTGTGTACGGCCGCCACAAGGTCGGGGCGCGAGAGACACAGAATGTCGAAGTTTGCGGCCAGCGGCCGGGTATGGGTGAGGAAACGGCGTCCGCGCACGGTGGCCTCGTCGAGTTTCATGCGCTGAAACATTACACCGGTGGAGCCGTCGAGTGTCAGCACGCGGCTCGCGATAGCGCGGAGAAGTTCCCGCCGCCTTCCGGCAGAGTCAGTAGGGCAATGTGTCATTGGCAGGAAAGATTTTTTCCAAAGATACGGATATTATTTGAGCATTGCCGAGCGAAAGAATCTAAAACGCAGTCAACGATACGGATAAATTCAGAGGCTCAGTAGATTTCGCGGGCGACGGCCGCAACTGAATTGACGGCATGCATGGAGTAGAAGTGGATGCTCGGCACTCCGGCGTCGCGCAGCTCGGCACCCTGACGGATGGCCCATTCGATTCCCACGCGGCGCACGTCCTCGTCGGTGGTGCAGCCCAGCAGCATGTCTGACAGCTCTTCGGGGAAATCTATGTGGAATACGCGGGGGAGCATGGATATCTGCCTGAGTGATGTGAGCGGTTTCAGGCCCGGGACTATAGGCACGGTGATGCCCTGGGCGCGTGCAGCCTCCACGAAGCTGAAGAAGCGGCGGTTGTCGAAAAACATCTGTGTCACCACATAGCTCGCACCGGCATCGACTTTGGCTTTGAGATTGCGGATGTCGGAGGTGAGATTCATGGCTTCCTCGTGTTTTTCGGGGTATCCTGCCACGCCGAATGAGAAAGGCGGAGCTATGGGGGCGGTGTGGGTGCCGTCGGCGAGGATTCCGCGGTTGAAGTCCTCCACCTGAGCGGCGAGGGTGATGGCATGCTCATGACCGTCGGGACTGGTGGTGAAGGTGGGAGCGTTGCGCTCACGGTCACCGCGGAGCACCAGAAGGTCGGTTATGCCGAGATATGACAGGTCGATAAGCTGGTCCTCTATTTCACCGCGCGAATATTCACCGCATATCAGATGGGGCACGGGTCTCACTCCGAAGCGTTCGCGGATCACGGCGGCAATCGCCACGGTTCCGGGCCGCTTTGTGGAGGTGACAACCTTGTAGGTGTCGCCGCCGAGATGGCGATAGCTCACTTCGGTGCGGTGGGTGGTGATGTTGATGTAGGCGGGGTTGAACTTCATCAGGCGCTCTATGTCGGAATAGGTGCTGTCAATGCTCCGCCCGCGCAGGGGAGGCAGGATTTCGAACGAGAATGCCGTGGGATGTTCCGATGCCAGAAATGATGCTACGCTTTCCATAATCAGGGGAAGTGGATGTGGCGTGAGGGCCGGGTGGGTATGTTGGTGGATTAAACTTTTTCGAGAGCCTGGGAGAGGTCGGCAATAAGGTCGTCGGCGTGCTCTATGCCTATGCTCAGGCGGATGGTGGCCGGAGTGATGTGGGCTTCGGCGAGCTCGGCCTCGTTCATCTGCGAGTGGGTGGTGGAGGCGGGATGTATCACCAGACTCTTGGCATCGGCCACGTTGGCCAGCAAGGAGAATATTTTCAGATTGTCGATGAAACGCCATGCTTCTTCCTTGCCCCCTTTTATTTCAAGGGTGAAGATGCTGCCGGCTCCCTGCGGGAAATAACGGGTGTAAAGCTCGTGGTCGGGATGAGAGGGGAGCGACGGATGGCTTACGCTCTTGATTTTGGGGTGTGAGGCAAGGAACTTTACGACCTTAAGCGCATTCTCCACATGGCGCTCGACGCGCAGCGAGAGTGTTTCAAGTCCCTGCAGGAGAAGGAATGCGTTGAAGGGGGAGATGGCGGCGCCTTCGTCGCGGAGCACCACGGCGCGCGCGCGGGTGGCGAACGGTGCGTCGGGAGCTGCCTGGCAGAACACTGCTCCGTGATAGTTGGGGTCGGGCTCTGTGAGGGTTGGGAAACGTCCGGGATATTTGCTGTAGTCAAAGGTGCCTCCGTCCACGATAATGCCGCCGAGAGTTGATCCGTGACCGCCTATGAATTTGGTGGCGCTGTGAACCACAACGTCGGCGCCATGCTCTATGGGGCGGATGAGGAATGGTGTGCCGAAGGTGTTGTCGACTATGAACAGTGCACCGTGGCGATGGGCGGCGTCGGCAACGGCCTCAAGGTTGGTTACGTCGGAATTCGGATTGCCGAAGGTCTCGCCGTAGACCACCTTTGTCTCGGGGCGGAAAGCGGCTTCGAGGGCTTCGGGATTGTTGAGATTCACTATGGTATGGGTGATCCCACGCTGCGAAAGGTTGTTGACTATGAGATTGTAGGAACCGCCGTAAAGATTGTCGCCGGCCACTATGTGGTCGCCGGGCTGAAGCACATTTTCAAGAGCATAGGTTACGGCTGCCGCTCCTGAGGCCACAGCCAGAGCGCCCGTGCCTCCTTCGAGAACGGCCATGCGCTCCTCGAATACCTCCTGGGTGGGATTGGTAAGGCGGCTGTAGATGTTGCCGGGCTCACGGAGTGCGAAGCGGTCGGCGGCATGGGACGAGTCGTTGAACACGTAGGCTGAGGTCTGATAAATGGGTACGGCACGCGCGCCAGTGGCGCTGTCGGGGTTTTCCTGTCCGGCATGTACCTGTAGTGTCTCGAAACGGAGGTTGCTCTTTTTCATAATCGTTGTGGAATTTTTCTTCTGCAAAGGTAGGGTTGTGCTGCATTTGTTCCAATAATACCGTAAATTATAGAACGTGTAATTAATTTACAATGGAATTTATCTCGTATGTTCTAAATTGTTCTAATTTTGCCGTGCGAAACTGAACGAATGATTATGAAAAGGGAACTTGATGCAACAGATAATGCCATACTTGAGGCGCTGAAGGCCGACAGCCGTCTTTCGGTGCGTCGCCTTTCGGAAACCGTGCACCGCTCACCCACGGCGGTTTTCGAGCGTCTGCGTCGTCTGGAGGATGACGGTATAATCCGCGGCTATACTGTGAAAATCGACGATGAGAAGCTTGGACGTGGCTTCACGGTGTTCTGCAATGTGAAACTGCGGCGCATAAATGCAGGCATTCATGAGACGTTTGCCCGCGAGATGGCGCTGATGGAGGAAGTGACGGAATGCTATAACGTGAGCGGCAACTATGACTATATGCTGAAGGTGACCGTGCCCGACATGCAGGCTTACCGTGCTTTCATCACCGAACGCCTCGGCAATCTTGATATTCTGGAGACGGTGACAAGCGTGTTTGTGATGTCGACGGTGAAGAACTGACAGCCCCTCGCCATCCGGAGTGGTTGTCCAGAATTCAACGCTTTTGCGGCGTCGCGCTCTCCGAGGCTCGCCGCAGTGGGAGAGGTCGCAGTCTGCTTTTCCGATGGCTTGCGCATCGGTTGTAAAGAAATCGCTCCTCCGGAGCTCCGTTGGAGATATGAAAAAATTGTTGGATATCAGATTAACGTAGCTTTTGTGGGATACGATAAAATCGGAAAGATGTGGTAATGGCTGAAGGGCGAGGAACGTTGATATCCTTATCGACGTGAGGTTTGTCGAGTTTAGATTAGGGGTGATTGTTGCTCAGAGAAACGGTTATTACGGTGTTTTACTGGGAGCGTCGGCCTCCGGCCGTCGGTGTCTCGTTTCGATGAGTCGGGGACGGCGGGGACGCCGACCCTCCCAGTGAAGGTCAGAAGTGGAGTTTGAAGCCGGCGAGGGCGGTGAAGCCGGGCATGGGGTAGCCGCGGTTTATGGTGTAGCGGGCGTCGGTGATGTTCTCGAGTCGGGTGAAGAGTGAGAGGTAGCGGCATACGTCCCAGGTCAGTTTGAGGTTGATAAGGGCGTAATTCTGATTTTTGATGTTGTCGGCGACGTAGAGCCCGCCTACTCCTTTGAGATCAGCGTCGATATGCAGAAAATCCCAGGGTTTCCATTGCACGCCGAGATAATACTGGTTGCGGGGAGCACCGACGAGATTGGTCAGCGAGGTGTGGAGGTAGCTGTAGGTTGCCGACAGCCAGAGGTTGTCCGCGGGATGGCTATGGGCTGCCAGTTCAATGCCCTTGTTTATGAAGCGGCCGGTGTTCTGGTTCTTCTGGTCGACGGTCTGAATCATATTGCGGCCATTGCTGTAGTATCCCGTGATTTCGGTCGAGAAATAGCGTGAGAATGCCTTGCCAACGGAAATTTCATAGTTGGTCATTTTCTCAGGCTGGAGGTCGGGATTGGCCATGCGGTAGAGATACAGCTCGCGGAACGAGGGGTTGCGGTAACCCACGGCCAGATTGCCCTTCACTGTCCAGTCGAGTCCGGGATTTAACGAGAAACCTAACTGCGGAACCCACTGGGTGTCGAACTTGTTGCTGTTGGCCATACGCAGGCCTCCGTTGACATTCAGAAGGTTGTCGAGAAATGTCTGGGAAAGGGTGAGATAAGGCGAATATTCCACGATGTTTTTCCGTGAGATAGTGCTCATGGAGCCTTCGGTGTGGTGATTACCTCCCGAAACGGGAATCTCGCCCGAATAGGAGTCAAAATCAAATCCTACGGTGGCCGAGGCGTTTTTCCAGGGACGGAAATTCTCGTAGAGGATTATTCCCAGACGGTCGTCCTTGCTGTGGAAATGCCGCGGGTCGTCCACGAAATGGTTTCCGTAATTGTAATATACTCGGGCGGAGCCGGATATGGCGCCATAGGTGTTGGTGACCGTGGCGGCGGCTTCTCCGCGGGTTATGTTCTGGTGGTATATGTCGGTGGATTCCGGGTCGGACAGCCGGGGATATATCGGATCGTTGCCACGAAAGTTCATCAGGGTGTAATCCAGATAGCCGCGCCAGTGGTCAGAGAAATCGTATCCGATCTTGGCATAGCCGTCGGCCTGCTTGAAGTCGAAGTTGTCCACGTTGCCGTCGGTGCGGTTGTAGGACAGCGAGACAAGCGAGGAAAAGCGGCCGTGGCGCACGGTGTTCGTCAGCGAAGAGAGCCAGGTGTTATATGAGCCGTATTGCGACTGCAGGGTGGTGCGGACACCGTCGGTGGCAGCGTTTTTTGTGATTACATTGATGGTTCCGGCCATGGCATTGGAGCCGTAGAGGACAGAACCGGGGCCGCGCAGCACCTCCACGCGGTCTACGTATTCCTTGTCGTAGAAATCGGCTATGTGGTGTGAGTAGATGCCGGCGAACTGGGGCTGCCCGTCGACCATCATCAGCACGGCGCTCGCGCGGTCGCCGCCCACGCCACGGAGCTTGATATGGCCCGCTCCGCCATTGCTCACGCCAAATCCGAAGATGCTGCGCTGTGATACAAACAGACTCGGCACCATACCGGAAATGGCTGAAAGCACTTGTGTCTGCCCCGTTGCTTCAAGCTGCCGGTTGCCGACTACCGAAACGGTGTAGGGCAGCAGCCGCTGCGGCACCACACTGTTCGTTCCGGTAACCACAACCTCATTTAGTAACTTCGTGGTGTCGGGTATTTCAGTGCCCGAGGCATTAACGGTCGAAAGAATCAAGGCCGAAGCTAAGGCCGTTACAGTTACCGAGGCATTCATTATCGGGCAGCAGGTTTTTTACCGGTTACGTCGATAAGCTCGTATTTTCTTGTTCCAAGGCCAATCTTCTCGGCATAGTCAACGGTGTGAGTGCCGTGGCGGCTGTTGATGCGCTCGATCAGGGGCTCACTGTTGTCGCCTTCCGTCGAACCGTGGTTGAAGACGAGATCGAGGCAGGCTTTGTCTAGGGCCACGGGGTCAAGCGAGGCAAGGATGCCGATATCCTTCATCTCAGGAGCATGAGGATTGCCGTCGCAGTCACAGTCAACCGAAAGATTGTTCATGACGTTGATATACACAATGCCTTTCTTGCCCTTGAAATAGTCGTGGACCGACTGTGCGGCTCCGGCCATGGACTCCAGAAATCCATCCTGACCGTTGGCGGGGCGTTCAAACGCTTTACTGGCTTCGGCAAAGCGGCCGGCGGTATGGATAAGACCTTTGCCATCGGCCGATGCCACTCCGATGCTCTGGTTTTTCAGAACGCCGCCGAAGCCACCCATGGCATGGCCTTTGAAGTGGGCGAGGTTGACCATGAAATCGTAGTCGGCGAGATGGGCGCCTACCAGATTGTCGGCGAAATAGGTGGAGTCGCGCATGGGAAGCTTCATGTCGCCGTCGGCGTCCATGATGTCGACCACGGCTATTTTGCCGTAGCCGCGCTGCTCTATAGCGCGACGGTGAGCCTCGGTGTCGGAACGGTTGCCGCGATAGGCAGTGTTGCACTCCACGATGGTTCCGTTCACATCTTTCACAAGCTTACCGATGAGTTCAGGACGGAGATGGTTGCTCTTTTCCGATTCCCCGGTGCTGATTTTCACAGCTACCTTCCCTTCGGGCTTGACTCCCAAGGTCCGGAACATGTCGAGTAATGCGTCGGGAGTTATCTCGGAAGTGAAATAGACTTTTGCCGGTCCGGAACCGGTCTGGGCCACTGCCGGCATCATGGCCAGGCAGATTGCAGCTATCGATAATACACGTTTAAGCATAGCGGGTTTTATTTTGAAGGTTACAATTTCAGCATATTATGACTGCTGCAAAAATAATAAACATCATGCAATGGCCACTTACCATTATAGGGGTAAGTGTTACCATAATTACTGAATGACGCCTTCGTTACCGTTTGTTACGCTTTAGTGGTTCTTACCATGTGTTCTGAACCATCCGGCCACGAAGCACGTGGCTTAATAATCAGGATCTTGTGCTACATTATAGGAAATTTAACCGGTTGTTGCAGAAAAATTGAGGGTGTTTATTTCATTTTGGTACATTTAGCGGGGGATTTCAGTCGGCGCGGAGGGTTATGGCGATGATGTCGCCGGGCTTTGTGGGGATGGTCAGCAGGCCGTTTGCCTCGGGAAGAGAGGGGGCGGCGGTAATGGCGGCGGGATTGATTTCGGCGCCGTTGACGGCGGACACGCTGTGACCTTTGGGGATGGCTATGCGCAACTGGCCGCCTTTTTCGGAGCGGACTGTGATGTCGCTGACTGTACCGTCGGTCTTGCGGGCCGAAACGAGGAAGGCGCCCATGGCGCGGAGATTGTCGAAGGCCACGTTGTCCCATGAGGCGGGGATGGCGGGGAACGCGCGAATCACTCCGGTATGGCTCTGCAGGAGCATCTCCTGAATGCCGGCGGCAAAGGCGAAGTTGCCTTCGAGAGTGAACGGACGGTAGGTGAACTGCGATTTGCCGGTGCCGGACTGGTCGCCGTTGACATGGAATGTGTTGGGCAGACAGAAACATTCGGCGAATGTGCGCAGCGTGCGGGCGGCTCCTTCGCCGTCGAGCGCACGTGCTCTCATGTTGCCCATCCAGCTGTAGGAGTAGCCGCACCACCAGTCGGGCCCCGCTTTCTCAAGAGCGTCGAGCGTTGCGGTGATTATGTGTCGCGAATCATCGCTGTCGCTCCAGTCGATAAGTCCCAGGGGATGAATGGCCATGGCGTGGGAGAAATGGCGGTGGGATGTCTTGTAGGGGAATCCGGGGGCTATGGCCAGCGCGCTGTCGGCATCAAGCGAAAGAGCCGGGAGCTGCGAGCCGTCGCGCCGCCAGCGTGCGGCCTCGTCGGCAAGAGAAAGCGAGTCGGCCATCTCACCGGCGGCGTTGAAGGCAAACTTCATCAGCGCGGTGTCGAAATTGGTCATATCGGAGAACCACGCGTTGATTGAATTGTCGAACATCTCCGGACTTGAGCTTATGGGAAGGCGGCGCACGCCCTTGTCATCCACACCGGAAATCTGCTCCAGATACGTTGCAATGTCCTTCATGAACGGATAGGCGCGCTGGGCAAGGAAAGCTGAATCGGCCGAGTATTTCCAGTGCAGGTAGAAGTGCTGTCCGAGCCATGCGCCTACGGTGGGAGACATGGAATACTGTATCCATCCGCCCAGAGGCTTGCCGTCAAGCGTGCATACTCCCGGCACATTCATGCCTTCGGTGCCGAAGTAAGTGCGGGTATATTCCTTGTAGGTGTCGCGCTGGTTCCAGAGTGTGTTTATATAGCCCAGGCCTTCGTCGAGGTGATTGCCGGTGTATGCGGGCCAGTAGCTGAGCTGTGTGTTGAGGTCGTGGTGGTAGTCGCCTTTCCATGGGGGAAGGAGCCCGTTGTCGGCCGTCCACACCGCCTGCAGCGAAATAGGTGACGAGTGGGGGCGTGACGCGGAACCGAATTTGTACATTTCGTTATCGTATTGCTTTTGCAGCACCGGGTCGGGGAGCGATACGGATGACTGCGCGTAGTAATTGTCCCAGTATTTCATGTGGTCGGCATAGTCGGCGTGGATGCCGCGATCAAGCGCGCGGCGCGTCACGTCGGCGGCATTGTCGTCAGATGCCGAAGATGTCACGCTCCACACTCCGCGGAGGGTCGAGCCGTCGCGGTCCCATCTCACGGCCACATCATAGGAGAACCCGTCGTAACCCGGCTGATGGTAGGTGACAAGGCCGTCGGTAGAGGTAATGTCGCCCTGCGGATAGCCGAGGCGCAGCAGGGAGGGGCCGGAGTGGGCGTTGTCGCTCGTAGTGGAGTTCTCTTCGCTATATCGTGGTGCGATTATAGCCGGTACAATTGAATCAGGCATATTGCGGAACTCAAACCATCCAAGGGGCTCATTGGCGTGGACAAAGGTCTGCAATTGGATGCCGTTGTTCCACCGTACCTGGCAGAGTGCATTGGCAAGATAGAGACGCACCGAGTCCACTTCACCGGGAATACCTGTGAATTCCAGCGCTGCCCCAGGAATCTTGGCGGGGGCAGCAAGCCGGTCGTAAGGATGGTCGAATTTTTTCTGGACGGGGAGATAGTCGCCTTTACGCACCTGCTCCACCACCCACGCGAAGCGATTGTTGTCGCCCGCAATGCTGTCCATGGGTCGGAGATCCCAGAGGTCGGTGCGGTCAAGCGAGAATCGCAGCACCGAGTCGCGCTGCCACACGAGAGCGCCCACCACGCCGTTGCCGAGAGGAACTGCCTCGTCCCACGAACGGGCAAGTGCGTTGAACTGGAGGTCGCTGTTTCCGTTGCTGATCGCAAGCGGGCCGCTGTTTCCGCAGCCTGTAAGGATGGCAGCTGCCACAGCCATTGAAAAAATGAGTCGTTTCATGATATGGTCGGAATGTCTTGGTTTAGTATTGTGCCACAACTGAGCCGTTGCGATGCACAACGTCGAAATGATATTCGGTGTTGATATCAGGTAAAGTCAACTGCACCTCTTCGCCCGGGCGCATTACCGGCATCGGTAACCGGCGTCGGGTGCCGTGGCTGTCAGTGTATTCAACAGCATAGCCGGAGAGGGTATAGGCCGGGATAATACTGAATTTCCACGTGCCGTTAAGACTGATATCGGCAGGGGCGACTCCCGCTGCCTTTAAAGCGGCTATCGCAAATATTATTGCAAGAAATCTGAGTTTTGACATGACCTGTCTGAGTTTATCTGGACGTGTTGATTTCGGTGAGGAATGTGGAGAGGGCGTGGAGGCCCTGATGGTTGGAATCCATGGCTTTTGCTTGGGCCATATAGCGGGCGCTGCGAGCCGTGTCGCCGAGGCCGGCGTAACCGAGTGCGAGCATGTAGAGGCAGTGGATACGGTTCATGTCGTCGAGACTTCCGTCCCACACCTGAAGGTCGGGAAGGCTCACGGCGAAGTAGTCCATCACCACCTTGTCGTGGAAATGCTGCTTGCCGTAATCAACCAGGCGGTTGAAGCGCGAACGGGCACGGGCCTCGTCGCCGAGAGCGCGGAAGGCCATGCCGGCATAGAATATCTTGTCGGGTTTGGCATCGTTGTAGTACATGGCGGCAGCGGGTTCGGTGGGGCCTTCGGTGGCTTTCAGGAAACAGTCGCGGGCATTCTCCTCGTTGCCGAGAGCGCGGTGGCATATACCCGCCAGATAATGGAAATCGTTGTCCTGGGCATTGATAAGCTTGCCCTCGCCGAGGTTAGGCGGATAGACAAGGCACTGCTCGAGGAGGGGTAGTGCGTCGCTGTAACGTACCTGGGCCATCGCTTCCTTGGCAAGCTCCACGCGCGTGGTCTGATACTGGGCCGGAACTTTGCCTTCGCCACCTTCCCAGGGATGGAACTGGCGGGAGTCAATCAGTCTGATTGCCTCGCTGTAACGGCCCGTGAGATTGAGCAGAGTGGCTTCTTCGAGCACGAGATCGTCGCGCTGCTGTATCAGCGCGGGATATTTACGCAGGAAATCTAGGCGCCACTGATGGGGACGCTGCAGCTTCTTGTAAAGCTGGTCGAGCTCCATAAGCACACGTGAGTCGGTAGGGTCAAGCTCAAATGCACGTTCCATCGACGAGACTGCCCGGGAAGAATCGCAGAGCTTGTTGTAATAGATGAGTCCGAGGTTGCGCCATGTGGTGGGGAAGACCGGGTCGAGCCTTGAGGCACGTTCCCAGTATTCCAGGGCGAGGTCATACTGGCGTTTATCGTAGAAAAGATTGCCGAGATAGTGGCAGGCGCGGGCGTCTTCAGGGTTTACCTCAAGTGCGGCACGCAGGGCCAGGATTGCTTCAAGACGGTTGGGGAAAACCATGTCGGGAGAGCCTGTGGCGGCAGTGGCAAATGCTTCGGAGGCTCCTGCGGCGTCACCAGCCGACATGCGGGCATATCCGAGATAATACCATGTCATTGGAGTGATGGCATCGTGCTCTATGGCGGTTTTCCATACGGCTTCGGCTTCGGCCGTCAGACCGGCATCGCTGAAGTCAAGAGCTATTTCGTCGTAATTGTGGGGATTTCCATGCATGAGCGAGGCCATGCGGGATGTATCGCCGAGCAAAGCCATGCAACCGTAATTAAACAGGTCGTCTCCGAGGGTTTCACGGCAGAACTCCCGGGCCTCGGCATCGCGGCCGAGACGCATCAGGATGGCGGCGCGGAGTGCGCGGGCCTTTGAGCTGTGCCAGTTTCTGGCAAGTGAGCGGTCGATCTCATGCAGAGCTTCCTCGAAGTCGCCGCGGCGGCAGCTTATTTTGGCGCATTCAAAGTAAGCGGCATCCTGCCATGCGCCGTTCCAGGTGGCTTTATAGAAGCGGTCGTAAGCCTCATCGAAGCGACCCTGATATTTCAGCGCGAGTCCGAGATTGTAGATAGGTTCGCCGTCGTAGGGGTTGGGGTTGCGTTTCTGTAGTATCTTCACGGCGCGGGAGAGATAGCCTTCGGCTTTGTCGAAACGTCCCTTGCGGATGTACCATAAGCCCAAAGCATTGTTGCAGCGCACATCGTCGGGGTCGCGGCGCAGGCCTTCCTCATAATAATCGACAGGAGAGTAAGTGGCGTGGCGATACTGCTCAAGATGGAGGCCGGTGAGATAGAGCTGTTCCACGGTCTTGATCTGAGCCGGGAGCAGAGCGGCCTCGGCGGCGTCGGGGATGGGACGGATTTCGTCGGGTTCGCTTTCCCATGTGAGCACTTTTCGACCGTTGCGGGTGATTTCAAATGTGAGGTAGCTGAGCGAAAGTCCGTCGGCATCAATACCGCGGGTAAATACCTCCTCAGGCGATACAGCGGTATGTTCGGTAAAAATTACGCGACCATCGCGTGTGCGCAGCGTCATATCTATCTCCTGACGGCTTGTGGCGAAAACACGCAGCTGTATCTTGCCGTCGCCATCCGGCTCTATGTTCATCAACAGATCTTTGGTGGCGTTCTTCACGGCACCGAGTTCGCGGTAGGGAAGGAAATACTGGGTGAACTCCTTCTCTTCGTAGGGCATGAGCCATGTGAAGTCGGGCTGGTTTTCGGTGAAGACGCCGGCCATAAGCTCGATGTAAGGGCCGTCGTTGTCGGTGAGGCAGCGGTCCCACGCACGGCCGAAGTCGCCATTGCCCCATGTCCACTGTTTCTTTCCGGGCGACACATGGTGGGAAGCCACATGAAGCATTCCGGCCTGTGTATCGCATTCGTATCCGCCTTCGAAGTCATAGCGGGAGTTGACTCCCATGTAGGATGTGGGGACGGGGATGTTCTTGTAATTGGCTATGTCGACACCGGCGGAGTAATCCACTTTGTAGTAGGTGCCCGTGGCGATAGGGAATGAGGAGACGGCACGCTTGCCATGGTCGAACACGGCGTTGATGTCGGGCGGGAAAACGGAGCGGTAATGCTCGTTGACATGTACGGCGGGATTGGCCCACCAGAGGAATGTCTGGGGCATGTCGGTGCGGTTGTAGAGCACGCCCTTTATCTCCAGATACGCACAGCCGGGGCGGAGGGTGAAGCCTGCCGTTCCGCGCTGATGAAACATCCGCTCCATTTCGTTGACCCATACGGTCACGGAGCCGTCGGCGTTTTCCTCTATAGTGGAATCAACCTCCATATATGTGGAAGGGCGATGGTGCTGGGGCCAGTTGAACTCGATACCGCCCGAAATCCACGGGCCGGCGAGGCCCACGAGCGCGGGCTTTATGACATGGTTGTAGTAAACGAAGTGGCGCTGACGGATTTTGTCGTAGGCCATCTGCACGCGGCCTCCCAGTTCGGGGAGAATCATCACTTTGATATACTCGTTTTCCAGGAACACGGCATGCCACTCATGGTCGGTCTTTTCGTCGGCCACCGACTCTATCACGGGATAGGGATAGACTACACCGCTTGAGCCTTGATAGACACGCTTTTCAAGGAATATGGGGTTCTTTTCGGGTTTCCCAACCTCGTATGTGGGAATCACCACGGTTTCTTTCCAGGCTTTTACCATACTATATGTTCAATCAGAAGTCAGTAGATATGATTTGTGTTTGGTTGTCGGCAACAAGTTCTTTTTCAAGTTCCTCAAGGCTCTTGCCTTTGGTCTCGGGGAGACGCAGGCTGAAGAATATGAATCCGGCGGCGCATACTCCGGCGTAAATCCAGAATGTGCCGTAGCTTCCGAGGGCAGTGTTGTGCAGCGGGAAGGTATATGTGAGGGTGAACGATGCCGTCCAGAGCGCGAAAGTGCAGACGGCCACAGCCACGGCCCTCACGCGGTTGGGGAACAGTTCGGCGATGAGCACCCAGGTGACAGGGCCGAGAGTCATGGCGTAGCACGCTATGGCTGCAACCACAAGAATCACCATGAAGAAATCGGTGATGTGCATGAAATAGCATGTGCCGAGCACGGCATAGATCAGAGCGAGGCCGCCCGCTCCGATGAGCATCAGTTTCTTGCGTCCCAGCCTGTCGACGGAGTAAATGGCAGCGAATGTAAACACCACGTTGGTGATGCCGGTAAGAACAATGTTGAACAGCATCTCGCCAAGGTCATATCCGGCATTGGAGAATATTTCCTGGGCATAGTTGAATATTACGTTTGTTCCGCACCACTGCTGGAATACGGCTATGCAGATGCCAAGGGTGATTACCATGGCGTAAGGACGCGTGAAAAGGGCGCGCAGGCCGCTCTTTGCGGCATTCCGGGCCGTGTGGTCTATGGCCGCCATCTCGCTGCGGGCATAGCTTTCGCCACCTATCCGGGCGAGAATCGTGGTAGCGGCTGCTTTGCGTCCGCGCAAGGCTAGCCAACGGGGACTTTCGGGAATGAAAAGCGCCAGAAACAGGAACAGCGCGGCGGGGAAGGCGGCGCTCCAGAACATCCACCTCCAGCCCCACAGCACATTCCAGGAGTCGGGGGCCGGAACCGTGGTTCCGGCAGGCATCGGTTCGGCTATGAGATAGTTTACAATCTGAGCGCCGAGAATACCGAGTACGATCGTGAGCTGGTTGAGCGATACGAGGCGTCCGCGTATGCTGCCGGGAGCCACCTCGGCAATATACATCGGCGAAAGACCCGAAGCCAGACCTATGGCTATGCCGCCTACAAAGCGGGCGGTGAGGAAGAGCGTAAAGGTGTTGAATGCACCGGTGGCGTAGGCCGACACCAGAAAGATGAGGGCCGAGATGAGGAGCAGTGGACGGCGCCCTATGCGGTCGGCAAGCGAGCCGCATACCATGGCTCCGACAAGGCATCCGGCAAGGGCTATGCTCATGGCGAGGCCCTGCTGGCCGGGATTATCGCTGATACCGAAGAAGGCTTCGTAAAATGGCTTGGCGCCACCGATAACCACCCAGTCGTAGCCGAAGAGCAGGCCGCCCATGGCCGAGATAAGGCAGATGAAATAAATGAAGCCCCGGTTGTAATCTGTTTTTACTGAATCCATATCTTAG
This sequence comes from Bacteroidales bacterium M5, assembly GCA_001689535.1. Taxonomy (GTDB): domain Bacteria; phylum Bacteroidota; class Bacteroidia; order Bacteroidales; family Muribaculaceae; genus Paramuribaculum. The sequence continues at coordinate 4,039 of LUJP01000024.1, read as the reverse complement.
TTATTTGTTGAGAAGCTGTTTGACGGCGGCTGACGAATCGGTGCCACTGCCGGTTGTTTCGGGATTGAAGATTGCCTTGATTTGCCACGGTTCAAGAGTGACTGAGGGCCTGAAGCTGCCACCGTTCACATAATCGGCGACCGAGCGCAACAGCCGGCGCGAGGCGGGGCGCGTGTCGATATTCTTGTCGGGATCGACGCAGAGCACAAATAATCGTCCGGGGCCTACGGCAGCTTCGAAGGCAACGCCGAGTCTGCGGTTCTCCTCATAGGTGTCGATGCTCTGTATCACTGGCGTGATGGCCGGAAAATCGGTGAGGTCGAGAGCGCGTGCGTTGTCAAGAATGTCGGTCCATTGCCAGTCGGCATACATGTCGGTAGGGAAGGATCCGAAGGCAGGATGTGTGTTGTCAATCAGAGTGCCCACAATCATGGGGTCGCTTTTGAACATAATCGGGTTCCAGAAGTGGGAGACGAAGCGTGTGTGGCGTCCGGGAGCATCGGCAGGCACCAGCAGCACGGACTCACCTTCCGAGAGACGGCGCAGTGCCTCGTCCACGTCCGTCACATAGCTTGTCCGGTCTGTTTCATCGCTGTCGGGATATACCCATAGATCCCAGGCGTTGTGGAGTTCGCCTTTGGAGATGTGGAGGGTGAGTCGCGATGGCGACGTGATGGCGCTGAGCGGAGCGGTTAAAATTCCAACGGAATCCACGGTGGAGCGGGCTATCTCCTTGCCGGAGATGGTCCCGGATGCTATAATCGTGCCGTCCTCGGCGTCAAGATGCCATTTTACCGGGCCTTTGCGAAGAGCGGCAGGGCCGAAGTTGTAGATATGGACGGAGGCCTTCAGCGGCTCGGACGATGAATATACGCGCTTGGGGAGCCCGGCAAGAATTACCTGGGGCGCACACGACTCGCGGTATTTCTCGGGCGACACAAGGCCCTTGCTGTCCCAGAAGGCATCGAGTATGCCTACGTATGCGCTGCCCTGGCCGGGAAAATCCTGCAGACCGAGGAGCTGGAAGCCGCCTGATTTGTCGCTGCGAAGCAGGGCTTCGTTCACGGCCTTGTACTGCAATACGGTGTGTGCGCCGGTGGCCTTGAAGAAATCGTCGGCCTGGCTGAGCATGCCGTTGCGGGCAAGGCGCTCACGGAATACCGCCATGTTGCGCGGTTCGAGCACGCCGGTATATTTTGTCATCTCGGGAAAGTAAGGATACATGCAGCGCTGGCCTGTTTCGTGGGCTATGGCGGGGACGTCTATGTCGCTGCCGGCATTTATGGTCCAGTCGGTGGCCGGGCGTCCCTCATAGACTGTCATCCAGCCCTTCGAGGAAATGTGGGAAGTATAATATTCGTCGGAGGGAGTGTGGGTGCGCGCGGTTGAGGCAGAGTAGAGGTGGCGCGGGTCGTAGGCCTTGCCTTTGACTAAGAGGTCTTCGAGCACGGCGAAGTCGCCCTCGTTTTCATTGCCATTGCAGTAGAGGATGAATGAGGGATGGTTGCCGTATTCGCGGAGCACGGCATGCATCTCGCGCTCGAACCAGTCGCGGCGTGCGGGATAGCGGCCCACATCCTTGATCCACATCGGAAGTTCTACCTGAAGGTAGATACCGAGTTCGTCGGCAGCATCGAAAGCGGCCTTCGGGGGGCACCAGCTGTGGAAGCGGACGTGGTTCATTCCATAGTCCTTTATGATGGAGAACTGACGAAGCCAGTCGGCCTTATCGGTGGAGGGATAGCCGGTAAGGGGCCATACGGCGCAGTCGAGCGTGCCCCTGAGATGACGGTCGATGCCGTTGATTCGTATATGGTGTTTGCCCCTGGTAACTTCACGCATGCCGAAGCGTCCGCTGCGGGTGTCGGAACCGGCATCGCTGTCAAGAGTGGCCGAGACGGTGTAAAGAGCAGGGTCGAACTCGTCCCAGAGGCGGACGTTCTTGCCAAGGTTGATCACGGTGGTGAGGACCGAGTCGCCAGCGGCGGCTTCGATGGCTTTTGCGGCGACTTTATTGCCGTCGGGACCCGTTATTTCGATGGATAGGCGAGAGGGAGCCGTGATATTTGCGGAGGTGATTATTTTTACCGAATGCGAGTCTACATCGGGGTAAAAAGCCATATCGGTGATATGAGATTCGGGCCGGGCTGTCAGGGTCATTTTTCCGGTTATGCCGTTCCAGTTGGTCTGGGTGTACTCGGTTATGCCGTGGGCCCACTGATCCATAGGGTAGGGGGCGCGGTTGTCGACGCACACCGTGATTACGTGGACACCCGGAGTGAGTTCTTTTGTGAGGTCCCGGCGGTGGGGAGTGCTCAGGCGTTCATCGGAGCCGGCTTTCTTTCCGTCGACGTAGAGGGTGGTGATCCAGTGGCAACGCTCAAGGTCGAGGGTTATGTTGCGGTCTTTCCACTGGTCGGGGATGGTGACTTCGCGCTGATACCATGCCTGGCCTAGGTACTCATATTTGCGGTTGAGACGGTCGACATAGGAAGCAGTGTTTTTGACACCTTTTCCTCCGGTATCGGTGGAGCCCGGGAGCATGATGGTTTCAGACAGACGCGACAGATATAGCTCGGATCCGGGAGTCATGCCTAACCCCATCGGATCGAGCTGAAAACGCCAGAGGCCTGCAAGATTTATGGTGTCGGGCACCGCGGCGACGACAGATGTGGCCGCGCACAGCATCATTATTGCCACTGTTATGAATGGTTTCAATATATTCATGGTGTGATAATCGGATATGGTTGGATATTATGTTGCAAAATTACAAGAGGCCAAGATGATGCGAAATGAATAAGGAATATAAAACGATGGATTTTTTTGTGGTTTTATGTATATCTGCAAATAATATCTATATTTGCAGCTCACCAATCAACAACTTTGTAATGGCAGGACAGAAAGACGGTTTCAGCGGGGAGAAAGCGTATGTTCTCCCGCCGGCGTGCATAGCGGATATGGAGAGAGATCCGGCTGGATCGCTGCTCCATTTTACGGATATAGGATATTATCCTGCTGCCCATAATCATTACCGCAAGCGAGTGGAGCCGATAGGACAGTGGGTGCTGATTTATTGCCGCGCTGGCAAGGGATGGTACAGAGTGGGCGGACAGCGATATGAGGTGACACCCAACAGCTACTTTGTTCTTCCTGCAGGCATGCCGCACGAATACGGGGCCGATTCCTCCGACCCATGGACAATCTATTGGGTGCATTACCGCGGCAGCATGGCTGAGGTGATGATGCCTCCAACCCACGGGTCTGTGGCGGTGCGTCCCGGAGAGTCGAGCCGTATCGCCGACCGTCTGAATCTATTTGAGGAGATAATGGCTACGCTTGAATGCGGATACTCGCATGACTCGCTGATATTCGCCTGTGCCACGCTGTCGTATTTTCTTTCAACGCTCAGGCATATCGACAGCTACCGTGCGGCCCGTATGTCGCAGTACACGGAAAATGAGATGGACAATGCCGGCATAACGGATGCTGTTATCCGCTATATGTCGGAGAATCTGGAGCGGAACCTGCGGCTGGCCGACCTCGCCGAATATGTGGGCGTGACACCGACATATCTGAGCCATCTCTTTACCCTTCGCACGGGCAATTCACCCATGACCCATCTACGACAGCTCAGAATGAGTCACGCATGCCATTTGCTCGACTTCTCTACTCTGCATATCAATCAGATATGCCATAAGGTAGGCATATCCGATCCGTATTATTTCAGCCGCGTGTTCACGGCAACCATGGGTGTCTCGCCAAGCGAATACCGCCGTCAGCCTAAGGGATAACGCTAAATACTCCCGAGTTTTATTTCAGCCGCGTGTTCACGGCAACCATGGGTGTCTCGCCAAGCGAATACCGCCGTCAGCCTAAGGGATAACACTAAATACTCCCGAGTTTTTGTGGGTTAAGAAAAACATTGCTATTTTTGTATGCTTTAAAATTAATTCCCGCGGTCTGTAACACCGTCGTGGTATAGTGTTGTTAAAGATTGTTATCAGTCAGTCCCTTAGAGGGTGTTTCATAACGATTGTTA